>JAIVJG010000026.1 GCA_020200155.1 Acidobacteriota bacterium
GGCGCGTTGCGAGCCAAGGCCGTCGTCGTAAGCTCGCACAATCTTTTCGCGGAGGTCAGTGGAGTTAGGCCATGCTCGATGTTACTCCGCGTCTTCCATACGCTCAAGTGAAAACCGCTCTAATTTTCCAGGGACAATCAAAGTAGCTTTAGAACAACTGGAACTTAATCGTCAGATATTTCTTCGGGTTCTGGCGGAAGTCGTAGAGCAGTTTGACGGTCTCGGATGAGAGCTGGTTGACGTTGGAGTAGAGCTGGTCGTCGGTCAGGAGCTTGCCGGCGGTGCCCTCGCCACGCTGGACGCCGGAGACGACATTATCTATGCGTTCGGCGGCGGTGTTGAAGCGGGCGATGGCGGCTCGCGCGTCGTTATAGATGGCCTCGTCGGTGAGGAGCTTGCCGGCGGTGCCGCGCCCGGCGCGCAGGTCTCCGACGATCAGGTCGATGTCGTTAACCGAGTGGTTGAGACGCGCAATCGTGGCCCGCGCCTCGTTGTAGATGGCGTCGTCGGTGAGGAGTTTGCCGGCGGTGCCGCGCCCGCGCTGGAGGTCTGAGGCGATGGATTGCAGAGAGTTGCTCGTCGCTGTGAGGCTGTTATAGAGCGCAGGGTCGTTGATGAGTTTGCCCGCAGATCCCTGCCCCGACTGAATCTGGCGAATCACTTCGTTCGTGTCGCGGATCGTGGTGTTGAGATTGTTGTAAAACTGCTCGTCGGTAACGAAGCGCCCAAGCGTTCCTTCGCCCCTGTTGATCTTGCCGGCGATGTCCGTGAACTGCGTGGAGAGCTTGTTGAGTTGCTGCATGAGGTCGTTGCCGGAAGATGTGAGAGCATCAATCGAGCCGGCCTCACGGCCCGGCGGGAGGGTGGCTCCGTTCTTGATAGGCTCGCCCAGCGACGTGCCGGGCGTGACGTTGATGAGCTTGTCGGAACCGAGGATGCTCGGCGAGCCGAGCACCGCCGTCGAATCCGTGCGAATCAAATCCGTGGCCGGCTTGCCGTCAATCTCACTGTTGATCGAAAGCGTCGCCTCGACTTTCGGGTCTGTCGGCTTGTCCGAGGGCGGCAGCAGATTGACCTCGCCAACCTTCCCGATGCGGACTCCGGCGAGGCGCACCTCCGACCCGCTCCGCAGCCCGTCGGCATTGGCGAAGCGCGCCTTCAAATTCAACTTCTTCGCGAAGGGCGAAATGTCGCCCGACGCGTTCAGGATAAGGAAGATCAAAACGCAGATGGCTGCGATAATGAACACGCCGACGCGCACTTCCCTGAATCCGATGGTCTTCTTTGTTGGAGGCATAACTTATATAAGGATTGAAGGCCGTTGAGATGATGGATGAAACGAAAGCTTTTATCCATTTTGTTCATCTCACGTCCCTCCGCCCTCGTCCTTTCTCAATGTCCACGGATGAAACGGATGATGTACGGGTCTGTGGTTTTACGCAACTCTTCGTCCGTGCCCTCGAAGATAATGTCGCCGTCCTTCAGCATCAGGATTTTCGTGTTGATGAGACACAGGCGCTCGCCCTCTTTCTCGAAGATGACTTCGCCGCTGTCGTCAACGACGGCGTACTCGTTCGTCATGTATTCGACGTTGTTCATCTCGTGCGTGACGAACATCGAGGAAACGTCTTCGAGGTCGCGCAGCTTGATGGCGAGTTCACAGATGGTGCGCGCCGTTGGCGGGTCGAGGCCCGCAGTCGGCTCGTCGAACATCACAATCTTGGGGCCGCCGACGAGAGCGCGCGCGATGCCGACACGGCGTCGCATGCCGCCGGATAGCTCAATCGGCATCTTGTCAATCGCGTCTTCGAGGTTGACGAACTGCAACATGCGCCGCACCTCCTGCTCGCACTCCTCTTCGGGCACACCCTGCTCGTGCAGGCGGTAGGCGACGTTGTCGTAAACCGACAGCGAGTCGAAGAGAGCGCCCTCCTGAAAGATCATGCCGATCTTTTTGCGGACGCTCATCATTTGTGGTTCGTTGTAGTCGGTGATGTCCTCGCCGTCAACGAGGATGCGGCCTGAGTCGGGCTTGAGCAGGCCGAGCACGAGTTTGATGGTCGTGGACTTGCCGCCGCCGGAGCCGCCGAGGATAACTTTGGCCTCACCACGATTGACCGTGAAACTGAGGCCGTCGAGCACCTTGCGGTCGTCGAAAGAAAGGTGCACGTCGCGGAACTCGATGGCGGGAATGGCGCGCTTCTTGTCGTCCACCTCGGCGAAGGTAGACTCGGCGGCGGCTTCGCTGACCTGCCCGTCGTTGTCGTCCGGCGCGTCGGTCTGTTTTTGTTCCTCGAAGTCTGTGATCGCCATAAAACGCTCGCTGGCTTTAAGAGGTCGTGCCAAGGATAACCTGTAGCGCCTTGGTAATAAAGAAATCGGAGACGATAATCAGAATCGAAGTCATCACCACAGAGGTCGTCGTCGAACGACCGACGCCGACCGTGCCCCCTTCCGTCTTCAAGCCCTGCCGGCACGCCACCGTCCCCACAATCAACGCGAAGGCGAAGGCTTTGAGAAAGCCGCCGAGGATGTCGTCCGTCGTCAGCCCCTCCCACACGGATGATGTGAACATGCCGGAAGAGATGCCGAAGAGTTGCGTCGAGACCACCCACCCACCGCCGATGCCGACGAGGTCTGCGATCAGCGTGAGCAGCGGCAGCGTGACGACCAGTGCGAGTATGCGCGGCGCGACCAGCTTGCGGACGGGGTCTGTGCCGAGTGCCCGCATCGCGTCAATCTGCTGCGAGACGACCATCGAGCCGAGTTCTGCGGCAATCGCCGACGCGACGCGGCCCGCCACCATCAACCCGGTCAAGACCGGCCCCAACTCGCGCACCAGCGCCGTCGCCACCAGGAAGCCGGTCTGATCCTGCGCCCCGTAGTACTTCAACGTCGGGTAAGTTTGCAGCGCGAGCACGCCGCCCGTGAAAAAGCCCGTCAGGAGGATGATCGTCAGAGAGCCGACGCCGATCACGTCCATCTGCGCGACGGCCTCGTTGAAATAGGCCGGGCGTCGGAAAAGCCCGCGCGCGGCGCGCACCGCAAGCAAGATGGACTCCTGTAGCTCAAGCAGGGCGCGCAGGACGATGTTCATGCGAAAAGTAGGGAGCGAATTATTATCATCAAGCAGGAGATGTGCTGAACGCGACGGCCATCGTAATTGTGCGGCGAGGTGACGAGATGTACCCGTCCGCCGCAAACACTGTCGGAACTCTCAGATGCGTCCAGCAAGAGCAAGCACGGTATGATGCGCAAAAAAAGGCGGGTGCGTCAAGCGATAAAGCTGTGAAGAGTAAAGGGTGACGAGCGACGTGTTGAAAATTTGTCTTCAACTCGTCGTCTCTTAATGCGTCATTCGTCAGAGCTTTTACGGCCTGCGGCGATGTTCGCGCGGGAAGTGAAAGGGGCGGGGGACGCGCATCTTGTCGGCGGGCGCGTTCGGGCGCACCTCTCTCGCTTTGTCGGCGGGTACGCCGGTATGCGCGTCTGTCGCCTTGTCGGGAGGTGTGGATAGCCGGGGATTCATGCGACGGTTGAAGCCGTCTCGCGGAATTGCCTGCGGGTTGACGCCTCTTTCGAGTCGTCTCTCGATGCGTTGCTGGCGTTGCGCCTGTTGACGGAGGCTGCGGAACATCTGCAACTGTTCAATCGTGAGGACGCGGCGGACGCGCAGTTGCGTCTGCGCTTCCAGACGCACGAGCGCCGCGTGTGCTTCGGCCAGTTCGTGTGCGCGCTGCTCGATGGCGGCATCGTCCAGAGTGTCGGAGTAAAGCGCCTCGTCGAGCGCGCGGCGGGCCTGATTACGACGCTTCATCAAAGCACGCGCTTCGGGTTCGCTCTGGCGGCGAATCTCCTTCATCTGCTCGATCTGTTCGGGCTTCAAATTCAGTTGCATGAGCAGGCTCGCCGCGCCGCCAACGTGCGCGGGCTTCGCCTGCGCCGGCGCGGCTTCCTGCTGCGGCGCGACGGGCTGGCCCTGCGCGAGCACCGCGCTCGCGAAAGAGAAGAGGAGCGCGAAGGCGAAGGCAAGCCGGGGAATAAAGTTGAAAAGAGACTTGCCGGTCAATGTTCTCATCTGGAAACCTCTGTCCAAGGACATCAATGAAATCGTGAGCGAACCACGCTCATCGCCCGCCTCAGTTATGCTCTTTCACTTCTCCCAGAAGGTCTGTGAGTCTTGGCAATGCCTCGTCATTATTGTTTTCGGCGACGATGAATTGATCTCTGCGCGTCGCGCCGGGGGACGACGACTGGCGACCCGGTCGTCGCTGAGACATGCCCGCAACCAGCACTGTGCGTGGGGCAGTCTTCCTCGTCGTCGCGTTAGCTAAACTGGTGGCAGCCTTCTGCTCTTGCTCTTTCCGCCACTGGGCGCGTTCGATTGCCACTTGATTGTTCACGCGCTCCTCAATCATGGCGCTGACCTGCTCCGGCATGTAACCGCCCGGCCCCGGAACCTGCTTCTCGACAATGCGCTCCTTCTCGATGACACGCTCGCTCACACCCGTCTGAAAGGCGACGCCGTTGGCGTCCCAGCGAATCTCCGTGCGCGCGACAGTCAGCGCGGCGAGCGCGCAGAGCAGAAGCGTGGCAACCACCGCGCCTGCCTGCATCCACAGAGGCGAAAGCGAGAAGAATTCGCGGATCGCGGCCAGCGCGGAACGCTGGCGCGCGTTTGCCTCACGCGCGTTGAAGCGCGGTGCAGCCGGCTGGCTAATGGCGAGCGATGGCAGGAGGCTAAGAGCCTCGGCGCGCCACTCGCCGACGGACTGGCGCACGCTTGCGAAGGCCGCCAAGTCGTCGCGACAGGCGGCGCAGACGCTCAAGTGCTGCCGGAAAAGCACGGCCTCTTTCGGGCTGGTTTCGCCGTAGAGGTACGTGACCAGTTCTTCGGCGCGCTCACAGGCGCGCGGCGCGGCGTCGTTCTCCACGTGATTCGTCTTGTCGTTCATAGTGGGGCAACCTCCATGCTGTATTTACCGAGCCGCAGCCGCAACTGCTTGAGCGCCGTGTAGAGACGGCTCTTGACTGTGCTCAAAGGTATCTGGAGCGCGTCGGCGATCTCCTGAAACGTCAACTCCTCAAACTCTTTCATCACGACCACTTCGCGCAACTCCTGCGGCAACGCCGCGACTGCCTTCCTGACCGCTTCGCGACGCTCTTTGTTTTCCGTCGCGTGCGCGGGCGAGGCGTGCGGTGCGGTGGAGAGAAAACGCTCGCCCTTTGCTTCAACCTCGTCCTCTATGCCTGTCTCCGGACGCACGCGCGTGCGGCGCTGCTTTGTGATGCACTGGTTGACCGCGATGCGGTGCAGCCATGATGAAACTTTCGCTTCGCCTCGAAATCCGCGCAGGTTACGGAAGGCGGCGAGGAATGTCTCCTGTGTGGCATCGCGCGCGTCTTCGGCGCTGCCGAGCATGCCGAAGGTGAGCGCGAAGATTTTGCGCTCCCAGCGACGCACAATCTCGCCGAAGGCGTCCGCGTCGCCTGCCAGTGCGCGCTCCACAATCTGCTCGTCACTCGTCGCCGTCACCGTCTCTCCCCGGGGCCAGTTCAAGCGTGCCAACTGAGCGCGCCTCGAAGAAGCGCGCTCAATCATTTAGACGCGCCGCGCCCGGACTTAGTCTGTCAAAAAATCGAACACCGCCAGTTTTACCACGGACGGCTGGCCGTCGTCTCAGAGACTTTGCCGAAGCCTCGCGTGAACACCCGGCAGAGAGACTTTTGCCCAGGCGTATCAACGAGTTAAAATTAATTAAACCGTTGACAGCCATGCTCTCAAGCACTTACTATAGGTTTTGCGCGCGGCTGCCGTGGCGACCCGCGCGGGATGTTAAATTCCGAGCTTGCCTGCCTTGATTCTACCTGCTTCGCTTCAAAAATTCTTCAGCCATGTTTGAACGCTTCGGGCGCGTGCGCCTGCTCTACATCGTACTCGGAACGCTTCTGGTGGTCGGACTCGTGCCGCTCGGCATGGCGGGCTGGATGCTTTCGGGCCGTAGCGGCGACGAACTTCGCTCCGTCGAGGGGCGCTACCAGGCGCAACTCGTGCAGGACAAGGCCCGCCAGCTCGAACTCTACGGGCAGCGTTATCGAGACATGGTGACGGGACTGGCGCGTGCCTTTGAACTGACGGGCGGTGTGGGCGTGCTCGGACAGCAGGGAAGCGAGAGCCGTCTCCAAAAGGGTATCGAGGAGGATCAGAACCTGATCGCGCTCGCCATTGTGCCCGTCAGCGGCTTGCCGCACATCGCCTACAAGCCGGACGCCATCGGGCGTGATGAGGTCAACGCGCGCGTCAACGCGACGCTTGCCGGCATGTCTGAGAGGGGCTTAGTCATTAGCGGCCCGCACGTCATCCGTTCGAGCCAGGAGATGGGCCTGACCGTCGCCGCGCCCGTCATCGGCGGAAGCGACGGGAGCACGGTCGTGGCAGCGGTCGTCGCGATAGTCTCTTTTCAGGAAGCCTTCGCGGCGGTGCAGCAGCAGACTTCGATGACCGAGGCGGAACTGCTGAAGCGTGGTCTGCCTGTCATCTTCGTGGTCAATCAGGACGGTCGCGCCGTGGCGCATCCGGACGCGCGCGTGGCTTTCGCCGAACGCTCGATGATTGACCTGAAGGTTGTGCAGGAGTGGATGGCGATGGGCAAGCAGGTTAAATCTGCGCTCGCACCGTTCACGGCTGAGCGCGAAGGCCGCGAAGTGAAGATGCTTGGCACATACGCCACGGCTAAACTCGACGACGCGGCGCTGCTCGGCGTCATCGCCATACAGGACGAGCACGCGGCTTTGCAGTCGGTGACGGACATGCGGCGTGAGACGCTCTGGATCAGTCTGCTGGCGGCAACCTTCGCGCTGCTCATCGGCTTCCTCTTCGCCAAGCAGATGACGCGTCCCGTGCGCGAACTCGCAGAGGGCGCACACCGCATCGCCGGCGGCGACTTCTCGCAGCGCATCAACGTCACGAGTCGCACCGAACTGGGAGAGCTGGGCACTTCGTTCAACCAGATGACCGACCGGCTCGAAAACTTCATCGAAGACCTGCGCCGCGCGGCTGAAGAAAATCGTCAACTGTTCCTCGGCACGGTGAAGGCGCTCGCCGCCGCGATTGACGGCAAAGACCCGTACACGCGCGGCCACTCGGAGCGCGTCGCGCGCTTCTCCATCGCGATGGGCGAAAGCCTGGGGCTACCCGACGACGAGTTGGAAAAGCTGCGTATCAGCGCGTTGCTGCACGACGTAGGCAAGATCGGCATTGACGACAACATCCTGAAGAAGCCCGCCGCGCTGACCGACGAAGAGTACGAGATTATGAAGGGACACCCGCAGAAGGGCTACAAGATCATGTCGCAGATACCCGCCATGCGTGACTTCCTACCCGGCATGCACATGCACCACGAAATGATGGACGGCAAAGGCTACCCGCAGGGCTTGAAGGGCGATCAAATTCCGATGCAGGCGCGCATCGTCTCGGTCGCCGACACGTTCGACGCAATGACGACGGATCGCCCCTACCAGCAGGGCATGAAACTCGAAGACGCGCTCGCGCGCATCAAGTCGTTCGTCGGCACGCGCTATGACGAGAAGGTCGTGGCGGCGCTCGTCGAAGCCTGCGCGGCGGGGCAAATCGGGCCGGGCCGGGCACGCCTTTCGCGCCGCGCCGAAGAATTGTCGAAAGCCCCTACGCTCAAACCTTCCATCAAGGGACAGAGCGCGGCAGTACCGGCTCAGCCAACGACGGTCTAGCGGGGTTTTGCCCGCCGCGCCGCGCGTCACCTCGTCGAACGATCAACTTTAATCGAAATCCAGCCCGCCGAGTGCCGCATCGTTTTGTCGCGATGCGGCAGTTGCGTTTATAATCGCTGACTTTGAATCAAGCTTAAATTTCCAAAGGCACTCATTCAATCAAATGGCACTTTTCTGGAAACGCAAAAAGGAAGACCGTTACATCACGCTTGGCCTCAACGAACCGGCGGCGAAGCTCGCGGAGGACAAGCCGAAGACGGGCGAGCGCGCGACGCTCGAACTTCCCGCGAATCAAACGGCGACTGAAAACGCGGGGGCGGCGCAGCCAGCTTCGCCCGCGCTGGAGCCTGTGCCGACGGGCGCGGAGCCGACCCCGCCTCCGGCACGCGAAACAAATTTGTCCGATGCCTCGCAGAGAGAGGTCGTCGAGAGCCAGCGCCCGGTCGCTCCCGAAAAACCGCAGCCCGTCGCGCGCAAGCCGGAGGATGGCAGGGCGACGGAGAAAAAGTCTGCGCCGTCGCAGCCGACGCCTGCGCGCACGATCGCGCCGTCGCGCTCGCCGTTCACGACTTCCATCCTCGGTCTCGACCGTTCGATGGAAGATTTACAAGCAGAAGAGGCCGCGCTCGAACAGGCCTTCGCCAACCGCTTCCGCCGCGCTATCTCTGCGACGCGCGAATCGCTTTCGGAAAAAATTGATACGGTCTTTCAGGGACGCAAAGTTATTGACGCCGAACTGCTCGACGAACTGGAAGAGGCGCTCATCGCCGCAGACATCGGCGTCGAGACGACCCTCTCGATTCTCGACGCGTTGCGGCGTGGCATCTCTCGCAGGGAGATCAGCGACATCGAAGCGCTCAAGGCCGCGATTAAGAACCAACTGCTTTCCATCCTACAAGAGTCGGAGCGGGAGGGCATCGCCTCGGAGACGAGCGTGCCCGAACACGTGACGCCCTACGTCATCATGGTGGTGGGTGTTAACGGCGTCGGGAAGACGACGACCATAGGCAAACTCGCGCAGCGCATCAAGGCCGAGGGCAACGACGTTTTAATCTGCGCGGCGGACACTTTCCGCGCCGCCGCCTCAGATCAACTCGCCATCTGGGCCGAGCGCACAGGCGTCCCGCTCATCCAGCAGAAGCAGGGCACAGACCCCGCCGCCGTCCTCTTCGACGCGCTCAAAGCGGCGAAGGCGAGAAACTCCGACGTGCTCATCGTGGACACCGCCGGGCGTCTGCACAACAAGTCGAACCTGATGTCGGAACTGGAAAAGATGAAGCGCGTCGCGGGACGCGAGGTCGAAGGCGCGCCGCACGAAACGCTGCTTGTCCTCGACGCCGTGACGGGTCAGAACGGTCTTGAGCAAGCGCGGCAGTTTTTGAAAGTCGCGGGCGTGACCGGCATAGTCCTGACCAAACTCGACGGCACGGCCAAGGGCGGCATCGCCGTCGCCATCGCAAAAGAACTGCGCCTGCCGATTCGCTACGCAGGCATCGGCGAGCGTGTTGACGACCTCGTCGTCTTCGATTCCGAACTGTACGTCAACGGGCTGTTTGAATAGTCCAAAGTCCGAAGTTCAAGGTTCAAGGTTTTAGCGACGAATCCTGAGCTTTTGGCTTTGAAATTTGAGCTTGAAACCTTGAACGCTGAACTCGAAAAAGACGAACGCATGATGGCGCGAGCGCTCGAACTCGCCGCGCGCGGGCGCGGGCAGGTGAGTCCGAGTCCGCTCGTCGGCTGCTTGATTGTTGACGGCGGCGGCGCGGTCGCCGGCGAAGGATTTTATTTGTACGAGCGCATCAAGCACGCGGAGACGCTGGCGCTCGAACAGGCGGGTGAACGTGCGCGGGGCGCGACCGCATACGTCTCGCTTGAGCCGCACTCGCACACGGGCCGCACGCCTCCATGCACGGAAGCTCTCATCGGCTCAGGGATCGCGCGCGTCGTCGCACCCGTCGAAGACCCGAACCCGCTCGTTTCAGGCAGAGGATTCGCGCGGCTGCGTGAGGCCGACGTGGAAGTCTTGACCGGTGTGCTGGCGCGCGAGGCCTCGCGTCTGAACGAAAAATACTTTCACGCGCTGCGCCATCAACGCCCGTTCGTCCATCTCAAACTCGCGTGCTCGCTCGACGGGCGCATCGCCACGCGGACGGGCGACGCGCGCTGGATCACGGGCGAAGAATCGCGCGCGTGCGTACACCTCCTGCGCCACGAATATGACGCGATCCTCGTCGGCGCGGGGACAGCCCTCAAGGATGATCCTCTGCTGACGGACAGAAGCGGGTTGCCGCGCCTGCGCCCTCTCGTCCGCGTCGTGCTCGACGAGCGACTGCAACTGACGCCCGCATCGCAACTGGCAAAGACGGCACGCAAAGCTCCCGTCATCGTCTTTACTTCAACGAACGCTGACCCGCGACAGGTAGCTGCGCTCGAAGAGTGCGGGGTGGAAGTCGTGCGCGAATTGTCGGGCGGGCGAGACGCAGGCGCGGTGCTGGACGAGTTGCACCGTCGCGGCATTCAAAGCGTCATGGTCGAAGGCGGGGCCAACGTCGCCGGCACGTTTCTCGAAGCCGGACTCGTCAACAAAATGAGCTTCTTCATCGCTCCCATCATCATCGGCGGGAGAGACGCCCGTTCGGCCATCGGCGGCGCGGGAGCCATCACCGTTGACGAAGCCGTCAAACTCCACGACGTGGAAATCACACGCCACGCGCGCGACGTGGAAATCACCGGGTACACGAAAGAATAGGCCAGAGGCTTGGAGGTCAGGCGTCAGTTGGATATGTAACCGCGCTGGCCTGTAGCCCTCAGCCTCAGTTGTATGCATCTTCCACGCGCGAAAAAAAGGTTGGGCCAGAATTTTCTGGTGGACGAGAGTTATGCCGCGCGGATTGTGCGCGCTCTGAATCCGTCGGCGGGCGAGACGATTGTCGAGATCGGGGCGGGACGCGGCGCTTTGACTTCGCGACTCGTGGGCGAGGCGTGCAGGCTTGTCGCCGTCGAGTTTGACCGCGATCTTGCGCCTTTTTTACGAGAGCGTTTCAGCGGCCAGTCGAATTTCACGCTGGTCGAGGCGGACGCGCTGGCGGTTGATTTCTGCTCCGCGATTGCGCCTGCGACCGAAGCGCGCGTCGTCGCCAATCTGCCTTTCAATATTTCGACGGCGATATTGCAACGTCTCATTTCGCACCGCCGCTGCGTGACGGAAATGTTCCTGATGCTGCAACGCGAGGTGGTCGAGAGAATTACCGCGCCGCCCGCGTCGAGCGAGCGTGGATACCTGACCGTGCTCGTCGAGGGTTATTGCGAACGCGAGGCGCTCTTTGATGTCCCGCCGGGGGCGTTCCGTCCCGTGCCGAAGGTTTGGAGCACGGTCGTGCGTCTGCGCGTGCGAGCACGGCCAGTTTTTGCAGACCTCGACGAGAGACTTCTGCGGAGCGTCGTCAGCGCGGGCTTCGCTCAGCGGCGTAAGACGATGCTCAACAACCTGCGTTCAGCGTCGGAGAATTTAGGCGCGCTCCTCGAAGCGTCGGGCGGCGTGGTCGCCGTGCTCGAAGCGGCGGGCGTCGAGCCGCAGCGTCGCGCCGAGACGCTGGCGGTCGAAGAATGGGCGCAACTGGCGCGCACTCTGCAACGTACTTGAGTAGTTCGATTGGCGCGCGTCCGGCTGGTAAACGGAAAAGCGCCGCCGCTTCGTTCGTCAAAGGGCAGCAAAGGCGCGGCCTTATGCTATACTGCGAGCACCCCCTTAAATATTCCGCGTAATTATTCGGCGACTAATGGGCAAGTCTGTAAAGTTTGGAGAAAAGACTAAAACTGTGGGCAAAGTGATTGAGCTGATTCCCCTGGGCGGCCTCGGCGAGTTCGGGACGAACTGCCTTGCCGTGCGATATGGCGACGAGATGTTGATTGTGGACGTGGGGATGGGTTTCCCTGAAGAGAGCGTCTACGGCGTTGATGTTTCCGTTCCCGATTTCGATTTTCTGGAAGAGTACCGCGACGAGATCACGGCGATTATCCTGACGCACGGGCACGAGGATCATCTCGGCGCGCTGCCGTACATCCTCAAAAAATTCAACGTGCCTGTCTATGCGTCACATTTCACGGCGGGACTGGCCGAAAGCAAACTCCAGGAGCACGACCTGCTCGACGACGTGTTGCTCCACCGCGTCGAACCGCGCGACGTGGTCGAACTCGGCTCGTTCAGCGTCGAGTTTATACGCGTCTCGCATTCGCTGATTGATTGCTTCGCGCTTGCCATCAAGACGCCCGTCGGCACGATTATCCATACAGGCGACTACAAGGTGGACGAAACGCCCGTCATCGGCGAGCCGATTGACCTCCGCACGCTTCGACGCTACGGGCAGGAAGGCGTGCTCGCGCTCACGTCGGATTCGACGAACGCCACCGTGCCCGGCAGGACGCCTTCGGAGCGCGCCGTCATTCCGGCCTTCGAGGAGATTTTCACGGAGGCAGAGGGGCGCATCGTCGTCTCGACCTTCTCGTCTTCGATTCATCGCCTGCAAATCGTCCTCGACGTGGCGCAGCAGTTCAACCGCAAGGTCTGCGTGCTCGGTCGCTCGATGGTGAAGAACGTCGAGATCGCGGAGCGGCTCGGCTACCTCGACATCCACGACGGCCTGCTCGTCTCTTTGAATGAGTCGAAGAAACTGCACGACAGCGAGATCGTCTATCTCGTGACCGGCTCGCAGGGCGAGCCTCGCGCGGCGCTGACGCAACTGGCGACGCAGTCCTACAAGGGCGTCACGATTGAAGAAGGAGACACGGTGGTGCTCTCGGCTCGCATCATTCCCGGCAACGAGCGCGGCATCTCGCGTCTGATCGGCGAGATTTACAAGCGCGGCGGGAAGATCATTGACGAGAAGCGACGGCTGGTGCACGTCAGCGGCCACGCCTCGCAGGAAGACATACGCATTATGACGGAGGCCGTGCGCCCCAAATTCGTCGTCCCCGTCCACGGCGAGTACAGGATGCTCTACCGCCACAAGGAATTCCTCAAGAACCACGTCGGCTACGCGGACGAGAACATTATCCTGATCGAGAACGGCGACGTGCTCGAACTCGACGGCGAGCGCGCACACGTCACCGGCAAGCGCGACGTGGGCCGCACCTTCATAGACGATTCCGGCTTCGAGGAGATTGACCGCGAAACCGTGCGCGAGCGCAAGCAACTCGCCAACGACGGCGTCGTCACGCCCGTCATCACTCTCAGCGAGCAGACGGGCGCGCTCGAATCCCCGCCAGAGATCGTCTCGCGCGGCGTCATCGGCGTGGACGGCGCGTCCAACGGCTTCGTCAAGGAAATGCAGGGAGTCGTGACGAAATCAATCGAAGGCGCGAGCAAAGAAGAGCGCCGCGACACGACTCTTCTGAAAGAGCGCGTCCGCGTTGACCTCAAACGCTTCATCCAGAAACAGACCGGCGCAAAGCCCGTCATCGTCCCCGTCGTGGTGCAAGTCTAAGAAATGGTGAGTGCGGAATGACGACTGATGAACGAAGAGTCGCGCTTTGTTCCTGATTCGTTGTTTAGCACTCATCATTCACCAGTCAGGTTTATGCCAACCAACGACGTTGAGGAACTCCTGCGCTGCACCAGAGTCGAAGTCGCGCCCGGCACGTTCTTCCTCGTCGGGCTGCGTCGCGCTTGATAAGATTTTCTCCGAGAAAAAAAGTGGTGCCACTGCTTTATGGGATGGCTGTGCTCTGGCCGTCACAAAAGTGTCTAACGGACAGCATGCAAAGAAAATCGTTCTCGTGTTTAGTGATGGGGTTGACACGCTCTCCGATATCTCACTCAGCACCGTGCAAAATCAGTTGAGAAAAACGGATGTTCGGCTTTACGCCATCAACATTGGCGAAACTGGCGAAGGAACTATTGGTGAGGCATATATAGAAGGGGCGAAGAATCTACGCAAATTGGCTTCGACCTCTCATGGCGAGGTTTTTAAACTGAAGAAAAAGAGCGATCTTATCTCGGTTTTCGAGAACATTGCAGCGACCTTGCGCCAGTAGTTAACTCACTAAAATGCCTGACTTGGATGTTGAGGAACTCCTGAGCCGCACCAGAGTCGAAGTCGCGCCCGGCACGTTCTTCCTCGTCGGCCTGCGTCACGAAGATTGGAAGCGCCTGCTGGAAAATCCCGAACTGAGTCCGCGACCCGACGCCGCGTTCATGCTCCTGCGAGACGGGCGAGAGGTCACGCTGCTGCTTGAAGAAGAGGATTGG
>JAIVJG010000270.1 GCA_020200155.1 Acidobacteriota bacterium
CGCACGTCCACCTTGGCCGGGCGTTGCTCGCCGAGCGGCTGAATCTCGCCTTCCTGCAAAAATCTCAACAGTTTGGGCTGCACGTCCAGCGGTAGGTCGCCTATCTCGTCTAAAAAGAGTGTGCCTCCGGCGGCGGTGCGGATGACGCCGGGAGAGTCTGAGACGGCTCCCGTGAAGGCTCCGCGACGATAGCCGAAGAGGTAGCCTTCGGAGAGTTCTTTGGGAACCGCCGTGCAGTTGAAGGGGACGAAGGCTTGAGCGCGACGGGTCGAAACTGTGTGAACGGCGCGTGCGACGAGTTCCTTGCCCGTCCCCGACTCACCAGTGACGAGCACGGTCACGTCGGACGAACGAATTTTCTGAATCTCCTCGACTAGAGAATTCATGGCCGGGCTGGAATGGATGAAGCCGGGCATCAGGTTTTGTTCTGCGGAGGCGGGCTGGTGCTGGCCGTCGCGCCCTGTGCGCGCCCTGGCGCGGAAGGCGCACAGATCGAGTCCCATCTCCGCGAGCCGCAAGAGCGTGTTAAGCAATTCGCCGCCCGCCGCTTCGATGGCCGAACGCGGCGTCAGAAGAAGCGTCGCGGGCGCGGCGTTCGACACGCGCAGGGGGGCGAGCGCCGCGCCTTGCCCCGACGCGAACTGCTCCCGCTCCTCGTCCGACGCCGCATTGTTCCACGCCGCCAGCATGCGCTCGCACTCGTCCGGCGCGTAGCCGTGCGCGACGGCGATCCTGTCTTGCGCGTCCGTCCCCGGCTCAAGTATCAAGACGCGGTCTGCGCCGACTTCCTGCTGCATGAGCGCGGCGAGTTCGCGCAGAAGGAGTTCGCGCGAGGTGACGGCTTCGACGAGTCGCAGGATGGAGAGCGGCGAGCGGGCGGGCGACTCCTCGACGGCGAGCGTCGTCGGTAACTCGTAACCGAGCGCGGCGAGCGACTCTTCGGCACGCGCGAGGTCGAGGCGCGCGCCCAGTTCGCGGAAGATTCTGGCGGCGACGGCGAGCGGCTGCGCCGCGCGCTCAGGCTGCGCGTCGGCGTAGGCGCGCCCCAACTCGAAGTGCGCGAGAGCGGTGCGGTAACGGTCGCCGAGGATTTCAAAGATCGAAACGCTGCGGCCAAAGTGGTGCGCCGCCGCCGTCGCATTCTCCTGCCGCATCGCGAGCAGGCCGCTGACGCGCTGCGCCTCGCCCGCTATCGGCAGGTCGCCGACCGAGTCCTCGATCAGCCCGGACACCTTCCGCAAGAGCGCAGCGCACGCATCTTCTTCGCCCCGCCGGACGTGCGCTTCCGCCAGCAGCAAATTCGACTCGCAGATCGCCTGCCGGTCGGCGATGCGCTCGGCCAGCGCCAGCGCGCCCTCGCCCTCGACGCGCGCACGCTCCATGTCGCCCATCGCGAGGTGGCAGCGACCGAGCGTGCGCAGGGCCTGCGCCGCGTACCACTTGTTGCCGTTCTCAGTCGCGAGCTTGACGGCGCGTTCGAGCAAATTCTGCGCGTCGTCCAATTCGCCGCGCAGCATTCTCAGGTCGCCGAGCGAGTCGAGAATCATCGGCACCTGCGCGCCGCGCTCGTCCACCTCGAAGGCGAGTTCGAGCGCACGCTTGAGAGCTTCGTGCGCGCGTTCCCACTTGCCGATGAGCGTCAGGTTGATGCCGAGGTTGTTGTAGCCGAGCGCGGCGTTGGTCTTATGTTCCGTCCGCTCGTAATAGTTGATCGCGCTTTCGAGATAACGGATGCCGTCGTGCGGTCGCTTGAGGAACCAGCAGGTGCCCGCCATGTTGGCGTAAATCTTGCCCAGCAGGAAAGGGGCCGTGTGATCGCCGATGAGCTTGATCGCCTGCTCGGAATGCGCGAGCGATGATTCGTAGCTGCCCTGATGCACGTCCACGAGCGAGAGGCCGAGGTAAGCCTCGGCCAGACCTCGCCACTCGCCTGTGCGACGATAATGCTCCAGCGAACGCTGCGCGTGGTCGCGCGAAATCGAGTACTCGCTGATGCTGCGATAGACGCGCGCCAGCGCCGCGTAAATCGCTCCATGCTGTTCGTCCGCGCCCGTCTCCGGCGTGTCGCGCAGCGCCGCGTTGAGGAGCGCGATGGCCTTCGGGTAATCGCCCGTGTAGTTGAAGGCGAGACCCAACTGCACGCGCAACGCGATGTCGGTTTCCGCGTCGAGCGCGCGGCGCGCGTCCGGCGATTCGTACATCTGTATGGAGGCCAGCGCGTCGTTGAAACGCCCCTCCATCATCAGCGACTCGGAGAGCGCGCCGCGCGCACGCGCCGACAGCGACGCGTCGTGGCGCGCGGCCTTGATGAGCGCACCCAATTTGGATTCGGCCTCGCCCGAACGGCCCTGATCGAGCAGCAGACGCGCGGCTTCAAGCTGGCCGGCGAGCGATTTGCCGCCGCCCGCCGGCTCTTGCTTCCCAGTGTGCGCGTCACCGCGAGCTGTGTTTGAACGATTCATCAGCCAAGTTCCGGTCGAGAGTTGAGACCGGATTTAAATTGATGGAGGAATTGGCAGGACAGAATCAAGAGACCTGATTACCGGCACGAAAGCTTTAACGCACGGGGATTTTACACGAGCGACTGGCAGGCGTCCACACAATGCCGCGATACTTCTACCCGCCGCCGGTGTGACCGTCGCGGCACTTCTCTTGCGCGCCGTCCGTCGCCCGCGCGCATCTTTCGACGACCAGCGCCAGGCCCATGATGAAGTAAAAAACTTCGGCCACCTCCGAGTCGCCGAGGTTGTAATGCACCATCCCGCTCGCGAGGAAGCCGACGAGTCCGCCGAGCGCGCCGAGCACGAGTCCGCGCTCTATCCAGTCGTCCAGCGCGCCGCGACGCGCGAGCCGCCAGAGCGTCCGCCCGTAGAACAGGACGAGCGCGAGCCACGCACAGAGCGTCGGCAACCCGCGCTCGACCGCCAGTTGCAGCGGCGTCGAGTGTAGATGGCCGATGTTCTGCCGCCCGTTGTCGAACAGCCCCCACTCACGGTAATGGCGCTTGAGTGAATCCATGCCGACGCCGACGGCGAGGTGTCGCGGCTCGCGCACCAGAAGACTCAGGCTCTCTCGATAAACCATCAGCCGCCAGGCGGTCGAGCCTTCCTTCGCGTCAATAAAGCCGACCTGCCGCTTCGCTTGCAGGACGAGCAGCCCTGCGACGACGAGCGGCAGCGCGACGGCCACGGCGATCAACAGCATCCGCCTACTCGCGCCGGCCAGCACGATGACGAAAGCTGACAAAAGCATTCCGAGCCACGCCGCGCGCGTCAACGTCAACATCAAAGCGCCCGCCAGCCCCACGACCGACGCGGCGAGCAGCACGCCGCGCCAACTCCACCTGCGTCGCACGGCGACGAACATTCCGAGCGCGAGCGAGGCGACGAGTTGCAGCACCTCCGCGTATGTCACGTAGTGGCCGTAGAAGCCGTGCGCCCGCTCGTCGCGCCCGTGCGACCAGCGCGCGATGCCGAGCCTCGTTTCCGGCGTGTCGCCCGCGAGCAAGCGCCCGCGTTCTACTTCAAAGACCGGATAAGATTCGAGACGATAGACACGCACCTGTACCGTTAAGCCTTTGATCCCTCCGGCGTCGCCGCTCGCCAGCGTGTCGGACAAATCCTCGATGCCGCGCAGCCGTCGGCCTCCGGCGACTTCGAGAATCGTGTCGCCCTCGCGCACGCCCGCTTGATAGAGCACGCTTTCCGGCTTGAGTCCCTCAATCCTGAACCCGCGCCCGACGGCGAAGACGCCGAACGTGTAAATGACGTTCAACATGCACGACGCCAACAGCACAAGCACGAGTCTGCGCGCCGTGCGACGGTCGGAGACGTTCTCCGCCACCACGTAGACAATGGTGAAGAGGCTCGCCGCGCGTAGTTTGCCGATAGAGACGATTGGCTCATAAGAGCACAGCGCCGAGATAAAAGTGAGGATGAAGAAACCGAGCAGTGCGTAATCAACCGGCGTGCGTCGCAGGCGCGGGCGCGGGCGCGCGAGAAAGCGCGCGACCCAGAACAACATCGCCAGCAGCCAGAACGCCTGCGTCGCCGCAATCGAGTGCGGCGCGCAGAAGGCGAACAGGAACAGGCACGCGACGACGGCGCGTTCGAGCCACTT
>JAIVJG010000189.1 GCA_020200155.1 Acidobacteriota bacterium
GGTGATCAAGAGCATGGATTGTGGGAAGGCGTATTTATATATTGGCAGGATAAAAATAAGCCGGTCCGCTTGATAACATCTCGACAGGGCCGTATTGACGTCTCAGGAGAACAGAGCGAACTAGTACTTACGGACGCCGTTGTGATCACTCTCCCAGTGGGATGGCCTGAAAATATTATTATTGAGGGAAATCAAGTCACCACAGAACGCTCCGCTCAATTGCGTATACGTGATGATCATATCAATCTCGCACGGAACAACCTTTTAAAAAAGATAAGCCAACGTCAGCCCGAACTTGATGAGATGGGGTGGCAACAATTGCGGGCGCGCTCATCAATGCTGAATGACGAAGGTCAGAGAAAAAATGCGAGTCTTGCGCTCAACAAAAGATTGTCATTGTGTCTGTCTCCACTAATTTTCGCGATCCTTGGTGTTGGGCTTGGCCTGCGTATGCGACGTGGCGGACGTGCTTTGGGAGTGGGACTTTCCCTATTAGCGATGCTTTTCTACTACTTCTTCTCTCTGATCGGGGAACAGATAGGACAAATGGGAGAGTTGCCGCCCTTGGTTGGTGCATGGCTAGCTTACGGTATTTCTTTGTTCATAGGAGTAGGGTTAATTGTCAATAAGGGAAATGCGTTAAATGCGCAGAGATTTATCACTGAGTTCAATGCAAAGTCCCGAATCATCGAGGGACGCTCCAAAAATGGGAGGAGAAAGTTGGCGTTGCTGGGTCTATTAGATAAAAGCATCTTCAGGATGTTGCTAATATATTTCATCATTACGTTCCTAGTAATGATATCAATTTTTTTCACATTCACACTTTTCGAGATGCTACGGTTCGCTACTCGGACTGGATTTGGCCTAGGCATACTTCTCCGTTATATTTTCTTCCTAACACCTCTAGCGTGTGTCTCCGTTGCCCCCCTAGCTACTCTAATCTCAATACTGGTCACATTCTCCTTACTGGTGCGACGAAGTGAATCAACAGCATGGTGGGCAAGTGGTCAAAGCATATATCGCTTAATAGTGCCGGGGGTCGTCTTTGCCATAGGCGTGGGGGGGGGGCAATATCTGATACAAGAAAAGATTCTCCCAGAGGCTAATCATAAACAGAATGCCTTAAGGTCCCAGATTCGAGGTGGGTCAACTGTGGCAGAGACCCCGTCGGGCAGGGAGCAGTGGATGGTAGCATCTAATACAAGAAGGATTTATTCATTTATGATAGGAGACAAAGCCGGATCACTCAACTTGCCGACAGTATATGAATTCGACGAACTCGGTGTGCATTTGCAGCGTGTCGTCATTGGCTTAAATGCTTTCTGGACTTCTCCTGAGGTTATGGTGATGAAGGTTCCTCGAATCATCGAATTCAGGAACACAGTCGTGTCGGTGTCAACGCCAAATCAAGATATCCCAATCTCCGGCATAGAATCCCTCGACGCTATTAAGCCACAGCTTAATAAACCTGCCGAGGCTGATTATGATGGGTTAAGCGCATACATAAGATCGCTTAACGGCCGAGGTGAGGAGAAACTTCGAGGATATCTTTCAGTTGCATTAGAGAGAAAGCGGTCGGATCCATTCGCCCCCTTAGTGATGACCTTCTTAGGCATTCCTCTGGCACTGTCCTTCGGAAAGCGTGGTGCATCAACAGCACTATTCGTTGCGATTTTTGTAGGAATGTCTTTTGCCGCATTCGCCAATGGGATGCAACAATTGGGGACAAACGATATGCTTTCAGCGAAGATCGCAGCTTGGAGCGCGCCAGTTATCTTTTCCTCAATAGGTATATACCTGCTTTCCCGGTCACACACTTAGAGTCCCTAACAAAACCTAAGCTCGCCAAGTAAACTATGTGGCATGGCAAAGCAGTTGATAAGTGACGAACTGTGGGCGTTCATTGAGCCTTTGCTGCCGCCCGAGCCTGAGAAGCTACACCGTCGTCGCCGGCGCGTCCCCAACCGTGAGTGCTGCACGGCATCCTCTTCGTGCTCTCGACGGGGTTGCCGTGGGACTGAACTACCCCGAAAAGTAGACAGTGAGATAAGACTCTTTTGGGCCTCCGCCTCAACCGACATAATGGAGGCACGATGAAAGATAGAAAACAAAGAGGGCGCGGCTCGTCACCGAGCAGGGGCGCACGATTGCGGATGCGGCGCAGAGTTTGGGGGTCTCGCCGTGGACACTATCGCAGTGGGTCACAGCCGCGAAGAGTGAAGGAGCAGACGCCTTCCGCAGTCACGGGCAGCGCACGCCGCTTGAACAGGAGAACTTCGAGTTGGGCTGGCAGGTTAAGCAGCTTGAAGAGGAGCGCGCCATCCTAAAAAAGACCGCCGCGTAACAATGCCCAAGGACATGCGGTAAAGTACGCCTTCATCCGCGAGCACCGCTCGGAGTTTCGCGTCTCTGCCATGTGCCATGCGCTGGAGGTCAGTCCCGTGGGCTATTACCGTTAGCGTGATCGGGTGCCCGGCACGAGGGCGACGCAGAACGAACGGTTGGTCGAGAAGATCAAAGCCGCGCACGGCGCGAGCCGCTCGACTTACGGGAGTCCGAAGATTTATCGACAGTTGCGGCAGCAAGGTGAGCAGGTCAACCATAAGCGGATTGCG
The DNA here is from genome assembly GCA_020200155.1 of Acidobacteriota bacterium. Classification (GTDB taxonomy): domain Bacteria; phylum Acidobacteriota; class Blastocatellia; order Pyrinomonadales; family Pyrinomonadaceae; genus JAIVJG01. The sequence goes on from JAIVJG010000189.1 coordinate 2,616, forward strand.
CGGCTGATGAAAGAGCGCGGGATCAGAGCCAAGTGGGCCAAGAAATTCGCGTGGACGACCGACTCGCGGCACTCTCTGCCGGTCGCCGAGAACATCCCGGGGCGCGACTTTCGCGTTGCCCGCCTGGATGCGGTTTGGACTTCTGACATCACCTACCTCTGGATGGACGAAGGGTGGCTGTATCTGGCCGTATTTCTTGACTTATGCTCGCGTCTCGTCGTCGTGTGGGCGGTCTCGGAGAGTCTTGAGGTCGAGTTCGTGGAGCGGGCATTTCTGCAAGGACAAGCCAGACGCGCGCGAGCCGTCTCGCCACTCGTGCAGTTCAGGCCGGGGCAGCCAATACGCGAGCGCAGGGTTCCGCGAACGACTCGCCACGTGGGACTGCCGTCAAAGCATGAGTTGCAAGGGGAACTGTTAGGACAGCGCGGTGACGGAAAGTTTCTTCGGTAACTTGAAGAGTGAGATGTTGCATTACGAACGCTTCGTCATGCAACATGAAGCAACACGGCTCAGTTGTTCGAATACATCGAGGTCTTTTATAATTGCAGCCGGATTCATTCGGCTGCGGACTACTCCGCGCCGGCGGAGTACGAAGCGCGCTATCGAGCGCAGCTACAACAAGCAGCGTGAGGCTCGAAGAAGGTCTCATTTCGGTGTCTACTATAACCTGTTCGGGGGTTAGCGTATCAATATTAACACCGAGCGCACGGAGTTTTAGCCCTGCAATTTCCGTATCAACCTCATGAGGCAATGAATGAACGCCAGGTTTGAGCGTCCCCCTCTTTTTGATGAGATACTCAACAGCGAGTGCTTGATTGGCAAAGCTCATGTCCATAACGCTTGCGGGGTGGCCTTCAGCAGCCGCCAGATTGATCAGGCGTCCTTCACCGAGCACTATTATCCTCCGACCAGAGCTCAATAGTGTGTATTCCTCGACTAAGGGGCGTAGTATTAGGGAAGGGGAAGACATTGCGCGTAGTGCTACAAGGTTCAATTCCAAGTCAAAATGCCCGCTGTTGCAGACCATTGCGCCATCTTTCATAGCAGCAAAGTGTGCTGCGTCAATGACATGTCGGTTGCCAGTTACTGTAATGAAGATATCGCCTAGGGGTGCTGCCTTCGTCATTGGCATTACACGGAACCCGTCCATCACGGCCTCGACAGCCTTGATTGCATTAATCTCTGTCACAATAATATTGGCACCGAGACCACGTGCACGCATAGCCACACCCTTGCCACACCATCCATACCCCACAACAACCACCGTTCTTCCAGCGATCAGGGTATTAGTAGCACGGATAATTCCATCGAGAGTGGACTGACCAGTTCCATATCTGTTGTCGAATAGGTGCTTAGTTTGTGCGTTGTTAACGGCGATTGAGGGAAACGTCAGAAGCCCTGCACTTGACATTGACTCGAGACGAACGACTCCTGTAGTCGTTTCTTCCGTCGTTCCGATAAGATCGCCTTTCTGCGTACTTCGCTCCTTGATGAGAGTAGCAACAACATCAGACCCGTCATCAATAATAACCTGAGGACGGAAATCTAGTGCAGTGCGCACATGTCTGTTATACGTCTCAGTACTTTCCCCTTTTATGGCGAATACTGGAATTCGCCAATCAGCAACTAGTGATGCAGCTACATCATCCTGAGTGGATAGGGGATTTGAGGCGATTAAGAGTGAGCGCGCACCGCCAGCCTGGAGTGTTCGTACAAGATTTGCTGTTTCTGTAGTTACATGTGCACAGGCCACTAGCCGCAAATTTTGCAGCGGTTTCTCTTTTTCGAATCTCTCACGTATAAGTCGAAGCACTGGCATTTCTCGCTCTGCCCACAGGATACGGCGTTTGCCGTCACCTGCTTGCTTGAGATCTTTCACGTCAAATTCATCGAGGCTGGTCGGATTTGTCATAATATTTCACGCGATCTATATAGGATGTCCAGATTCAAAGGCGAATTTTTATCATGGAAGAACTATACACCGGCTGCGGCACGTAATTCTTCCACGCGATCCGATCGTTCCCATGAAAAGCCTTCATTTTCACGCCCGAAATGCCCATAAGCTGCTGTTTTCCTGTATGTTGGGCGTCTCAAGTTAAGAGTTTCCATGATCCCATGTGGAGTTAGCTTGAAATGCTCTCGGGCAAGCTTTGCCAGTGTGTCATCGCTTATGCGACCCGTGCGCGCTGTGTCAATGAGGACGGAAACCGGCTCGGCGACACCTATGGCGTATGCGAGTTGCACTAGGCACCTTTCCGCCAAGCCAGCAGCAACGATGTTCTTAGCGATGTACCTGGCCACATAAGCCGCAGAACGGTCAACTTTTGTAGGGTCTTTCCCTGAAAACGCGCCTCCTCCATGTGGGGCATAGCCGCCATAAGTATCGACAATAATTTTGCGACCAGTCAAGCCTGCATCCCCCTGCGGTCCACCGATAACGAAGCGACCAGTAGGATTAATGTGGTACTTTGTATTTTTATCAAGCAACTCCAATGGTATCGTTTTGTGTATTACCTCTTTGAGTATTTCCTCGTGCAACTGTTCATTAGACACTTCAGGCGAGTGCTGGGTCGAAATAACGATGGCGTCGGCACGAAATGGGCGACCGTCTCGGTATTCAATTGTAACTTGAGATTTTCCATCAGGTCTTAGATAGGGAAGAGTTCCACTTCGTCGCACTTCTGCGAGTCTGCGCGTGAGATGGTGCGCGAGTTGTATTGGAAGGGGCATGAGTTCTTTGGTTTCGTTACAGGCGAAACCGAACATGAGCCCTTGGTCACCAGCTCCGCCGGTGTCAACCCCCATAGCAATGTCAGATGATTGCTTCCCAACAGTTGTGAGCACGCTGCAAGTATCGCAATCAAAACCGTATTTTGCGCGAGTGTAACCAATCTCTCTAATTGTTTCACGTGCCACCAGCGAGAAATCAACTTGAGCGCTGGTAGTAATTTCACCTGCAATAACTACCAAGCCAGTAGTCACGAGGGTCTCGCATGCGACACGCCCAGTTTCATCTTGTGACAGTACTGAGTCTAGGATGGCGTCTGAGATCTGGTCTGCGATCTTGTCAGGATGGCCCTCTGTAACTGATTCTGAGGTGAATAGGTAATTTCCGAGTTGACTCAAGTGGCTAATCTCCTTCTTCTATTCGTATATAAGTAGGTGGATTCAACTTGTAAGTGCAACTCGGCGCAGAGGTAAGACCATTCGGCTATATCTTACTAAGTCCTGTTACCTGTGCAATGTTATGACCTTGCTAGGAGATGCTAACAGATGTCTCCAGAACAGATAACTGCGTTGCACTTACAACATGAATCCACGGTATGTAAATCAGGGGTTGAAAAATAATAAGAACATCGCAAAAGTTAGTTTTCCGAAACTAAAGACTTGTAAATTACCAATAGTTATAGCTAAAGTCAATTCCAGACCAAATATCAGGTGTGTTACATAATATATATTATCAGACCCGTTTAAACCTTGATTTCTATTCAGATATTCTCGTAAGCAATGGAACACAACACCGCCTCGAAGACCAATTGGACCCGCCCTGGAAGAAAGTCAAGCGGACCAGGAGGCTGCGCCGGAAGTCGGGCCTGCATGTTGGCGGACAACTTGGACATCGGGGTGCAGCTCTCAGGCAGGTCACAAGAGCCCGACCAGATCATCATTCACACGCCCGATCTCTGCCAGGACTGCGGCGCTCTTCTAAGCAATAGCCTGCCGACGGCCAGCACCCGACAACAGGTCTTCGACATCTCCGACGGTCGAGTGAAAGTGACCGAGCACAGGGTTGAGGCCAAGCTTTGCGCAAAGTGCGGAACTCGGACCAAAGCCGCGTTCCCTGCCTCAGTGCGAGCGCCTGTCCAAGTCAGCCCGGAGCAGAAGGTCTGGACCGAGCCGCTCGCCAAACTCCTCCTCCAGATCAAGCGCAGGGTGGCCGCAACTCGTCAGCAGCAGGAGGCCGAGTTGACTCAGAGGGCCATTCACTGCTCTATTCGCTAGAGCGCGCCTTCATTGGCTAGCCGCTTCCCTTTCAATCTACTGACCTTACCTCTGCTACCTGAATAGTTACTCTCTCTATAACCTTGTCCAATAGGTCTGAACAGTTCTGCTCTCCTAATAAGCCCGCCTCTGGTAAAGTCTGAAATGTCGGCATGCCGACATACCTTACAGTAAATGATGTAATGTTTGATCCCAATTTCTGTCAGTAAAGCAAATAGCGCAATCTCAATTGCGAAAATTCCTCTGCTCCAGAGACCCAAAGTGACTCTATATCATCCAAGGATCTCCCACCTTCTATCGCTACTCGAAGGCTTTGAGTTCCTGCTATCACATCAAAAGGATTTTTGTCGTAGACATATTCGTAGGGTGGGTCTTTCCACTTCAGCAAATCTGGATAGAGATCAAAACATACTTTTACAGTGGCAATACCAGTAATCACAGGCTCAAATCTATCTCTATTTGTCACATGTAGTTGCACACCACCACATGCATGTCCCACATGTTTCTGAAACGTCGGCAAAAAATTCGCTGGTCGAAATCTTACACCAGGGAGTCCTATGGCTTCCAAGGTTCGCGCGTACGAAGTCGCTTCGATATAGGGTGCGCCAACTAATTCAAAAGGGCGTGTAGTTCCCCGCCCCTCAGATATTTGTGTCCCCTCCAAATGTACTGTGCCTGGAAAAACGGTTGCAGTATCAGGAGTCGGCATATTCGGCGAAGGTAAGACCCAAGGTATATCTGTTTCGTTGAACCAGAGTTCACGAGACCACCCTTCCATTAAGATTGTTTCAAGTTCGCATTTGATGCCCCAGTGTTCGTTGAACATATTTGCCAACTCGCAGACAGTCATACCATATCGAGTCGGGAGTGGAAATTGGCCTACAAAAGATTCATATTCGGGTTCGAGTATGGGACCCGCAACCGCAACTCCGCCAATGGGGTTCGGGCGATCACAAACTATCAGCGTTTTATTATATTTTTTGGCGGCCCTCATGCAATTTGCCATCGTATAGATGAATGTATATATGCGGCAACCTACATCCTGTAAATCAAACACGAGCACATCCACATCTTTGAGCATCTGCTCAGTAGGTATTCTCGTCTCGCTATATAGCGAGTAAACCGGAAGGCCGGTCTCTCTGTCCGTAGTATGTGGCGTCTCAACCATATTATCCTGCACATCACCGCGAATTCCATGCTGAGGACCGAACAGCGTCGTCAGTTTTATATCGGGAATGGAAGCAAGACGATCAGCTGAGTGTTGCATAGAATGATCTACGGACGCTTGGTTGCAAATAAGACCGACACGCGCGCCACGGAGTAATTCCAATCGTGATTCACAAAGTTTTTCGACACCGAGTATTGTTCTACGACCCGATTTCATCATATTTCTATCATCTGCTTATTTGACGAAAAATTAGCCGACTAATATCCCTTTCATTTTATGCTTACCCTAATGAAGAGTCATTTAATCATGGTAATATTATCAGACGTGAATGGCACTTCATGTGTTCCTGTGGTTTGAGTATTTACACGCAGCATTAACGAACGAATCGAATAATCCTCGAGAAACGTCGTCTCCCTCCCAACTTATCTCAGGATGCCATTGCACGCCCACCGCCCAACGCACTTCTCTCACGTCCTCAATTGCCTCAACCAGTCCGTCAGAAGCCCACGCAGTAGCCCGTAAATTGTTCCCTATTGTTTCCAGCGCCTGATGATGGTGACTATTGACAAGTGCGACTTCGTGACCACCAGACAGTTGCATCAGCAAACTTTCCGGCAGAAGCCTCACTTGGTGCGAATGTCGCTCACGCGGTGCGCCCTGTTCGTGTTTGATGGCATTGGGGAATTCCGAAGCGATGTCCTGAACCAGCGTTCCACCCTGTGTTACGTTCCATATTTGCATACCAAAACAGATTGCCAGTAGAGGCAATCCACGTCGCTCAATCTCCTGCAAAACGAGTGCGTCAGTCTCGTCTTTCAGGGGATGAACACTGCCTAACTCACGGTGCGGTTCGCGCCCGTAACGAAGAGGATCAACGTCGGATGCACTACCTGGTAACAACACACCGTCAAGCAGCTCCGCAATCGCCTCGATATAATCCGCACGCGGTATCAGTGGCAAATGAACGGGCACTCCACCGAAGGCCTCCACAGCCTCGCCGTAGTAGCGTGCAAGGTACCTTACTCTCCAATCTCAAGGAGACCTTGTCATATGCGCATCAGTCGGTCGCTTGACTTCCGTTTGCGACGCTTTCTATAGTGCCTTGTTAACAATGGGCTATCTTCAAACAAAGATGCGCAGCACAACAGTGCTGCTCGTGCGCCGTGGCGAGCGTGTCGCGCTCGCGGGCGACGGTCAGGTAACTCTCGGCGATACTGTGATGAAGAGCGGGGCACGCAAAGTGCGACGGCTCTTCAACGACAAAATTCTCGCGGGGTTCGCAGGCGCAAGCGCTGATGCCTTCTCGCTCCTGACCAGATTCGAGGGGAAACTTGAACAGTATCATGGCAACCTCGAACGTGCCGCCATTGAGCTTAGCAAAGAGTGGCGGACGGACAAAATCCTACGCCACCTTGAAGCTCTTCTCATCGTCGCTGACGAGAAAAGCTCTTTCCTTCTGTCGGGCAATGGTGATGTGATCGCCCCCGACGGCGGTGCTCTGGCCATTGGTTCGGGCGGTTCTTACGCACTGGCCGCCGCGCGTGCTCTTCTGGAAAATACAGAAATGAGCGCCCGCGATATTGCACACGAGGCCCTACGCATTGCCGGAGAGATTTGTATTTATACGAATCAGAACATCATTATCGAAGAACTTTGAAATACAGAATTAACATGGCGCGTGTGTGAAGTCAGTGCAAAATCCCTGTGACTTCTTTTTCGATGGCTCGCGGTCTCTGGCATCTTGTAATTATGGTTATCTACCTCTCAGGTGATGTGAGCGAAGAGTCGCGGCTCGATGACATGACGCCCCGCCAGATCGTGGCGCAGCTTGATAAACATGTCGTGGGCCAGCATGCGGCCAAACGTGCCGTCGCAATCGCGTTGCGCAATCGCATACGCCGACAGAAGCTCCCGCCAGAGATGGCAGCTGACGTGATGCCCAAAAACATCATTATGATCGGTTCCACCGGGGTCGGTAAAACAGAAATCGCACGCCGGTTAGCGCGCATGTCAAACTCACCCTTCATGAAGGTCGAAGCCTCGAAATTCACTGAGATAGGCTACGTTGGCCGCGATGTCGAAAGCATGATCCGCGACCTGACAGAGATTGCCGTCGAGATGATGCGCGCAGAGAAGATTGATGAGATCGCGGAAAAAGCAGAACAAAACGCCGAAGAGCGTGTCCTCGACTTGCTTCTGCCGCCACGCCAATCTGCGGATTTCTATGACCTCGACCCCGACGATCATAAGAACGTTTCAGAACAAGAGGTAATCAAAGCCTCCGCGAAGCCGGAACGCGATGACCAATTTCAGAAAACGCGCGAAAAGCTGCGCGCCCATCTCCATGAAGGAAAGCTCGACAACCGCCTCGTCGAGATGGAAGTCCGCGAGAAAAATTTTCCCACCATCGAAGTCGCCGGACCTCAGGGCATCGAGGAGATGGGCATCAATATGAAGGATATGCTCGGCAATCTATTCCAAGGTCGCACCAAGCGCCGACGCATGCGCGTGGATGAGGCTCTTGAGTACCTCGTGCAAGAGGAGGAAGAGCGTCTTATAGACATGGATACAGTGGCGCGCGCCGCGCTCGAACGTGTCGAACAATCCGGTATTATCTTTCTCGACGAGATAGACAAGATCGCGGGGCGCGAGTCGGGCACCGGCCCAGATGTTTCGCGTGAGGGCGTGCAGCGCGACATCCTCCCCATTGTCGAGGGTACAACCGTCAACACTCGCTATGGTATGGTGCGCACAGACCACATCCTCTTCATCGCTGCAGGGGCGTTTCACGTCTCGAAGCCGTCTGATTTGATCCCGGAACTTCAAGGGCGTTTTCCTATACGCGTTGAACTCGAAGCCCTCACGCTCGAAGACTTCAAGCGCATCTTGACAGAGCCGAAGAATTCACTGGTCAAACAGTACCGCGCGCTTCTCGAAACCGAGGGCATCGAGTTGAACGTGACCGACGATGGCATTGATTCAATCGCGCGCTTTGCAGTGCGCGTCAACGATCAGACAGAGAACATCGGTGCGCGGCGACTGCAAACAATCATGGAAAAAGTGCTGGAAGAGATCAGCTTTGAAGGGCCTGACCTCGAACCCAAGCGGCAAGTTATAGATGCCGAGTATGTGACGCGTAATCTGGCGGAGATAGTCAAAGATCAAGACCTCAGCCGATATATTCTCTGATCCTGTGTTAAAGAGCGTGCATTAGTCGGGTTATCACGCGGTGAATAAAGGGTGCCGCCTCGGCTGTGGCTTTGGATGTTGGCCCACGCTCCACTTTCAACGGTTCGTTCATTTCGTAATGATATTGAGACGCTACTCTAGATTTTTATATGCCCTCCTACTCTTTTCGTTCGTCTGGGGTGGCGCGTCTTGCGGCAAACGCCGCCCGCCTCAGCCGCCCGTCGAAAGAGTCCCTCAACACACTGAGCTGCTTTCGGGCATACAGCGCGGCAACCAGGTGATTCTCAACTGGCCTGCGCCCGCGCGCAACGCCCCGGATAAGAACGTGCAGAGCATTCGTCGTGTTGACGTGTTCCGGCTCGCCGAAGGCGTTAACGACCCACTACCGCTGACCGAGGAAGAATTTTCAGCACGCGCGACGCTCATCGGCTCTCTCCCTTTCGAAACAATTCAGCGCGCCGGCGACTCTCTAAATTACGTCGATGAGCTAGCACTCACCGAACCCGTGCGCCTGCGTTACGCCGTGCGCTACGTCAACGCCGCCGGACAACGCGCGTCATTCTCCAACTTTCTGTTGATCGAACCAGCGGCAAGCATCAGCCAGCAACCCGTCCTGAACGCGAACCCGGAAGTAAGCGACAACGCGATCACAATCCGCTGGCAAGCCCCTATTGAAAATGTAGACGGATCAAAGCCAGCCAATCTGCTCGGCTATAACATCTATCGAGCCACGCGAGCGCAGAACGAGCCAGCTCAGACGCCGCTTAACTCCGCACCCTTGACGACCACACAATACGCGGATCAGATTTTCAATTTTGGGGAGGAGTATGTGTATGTCGTGCGAGCAGTCTCACTCGGCACGGGCGGCGCGCCTGTTGAAAGCTTAAACTCGAATGCTGTGACGGTTTCTCCTATTGATAGCTTTGCGCCCTCAGCCCCCACAGGAGTTACCGCAGCGGCGTCGGCGGGCGCGCCCGCACGTATCTCTATCTTTTTCGCCGCCAATCCTGAGCGGGACGTGATAGGCTACAACATCTATCGTTCGACCGATCCGAATCTGCCTAAGGAAAAGTGGTTGAAGCTCAACCGCGCACTGATTGAGCACACCGCATACCAAGATGACAGCGTGCGGCCTGGCCTCAAGTATTTTTATTATCTGACAGCCGTTGACCGCGTTGGAAACACCAGTCTGCCCTCCGACGTCCAATCCGACACGGTACCCTAAAAACAATGCGAATCTGTCGCTTCGTTGAACACGACTCAAAACCCGCGCGCTTCGGCCTGATCGAAGGTCTAGAGGTGTACCCGCTCCGAGACGGCGAGTTGTTCGAAACGATCTCGCATGAGCGCACGGAAAAACCTTTGAAGAAGGAAGCAGTGCGCTTGCTGGCTCCTGTCACCCCTTCAAAGATTGTCTGCGTTGGGCGCAACTACCGCGACCACGCTGCCGAACTCGGCAACTCTATGCCCACTGAGCCACTCCTCTTCCTCAAGCCACCTTCCGCCATCATCGGCCCCGACGATTTCATCGAGCTTCCGGTCGTCTCCGCCCGCGTAGAGCATGAAGGCGAACTGGCAGTCGTTATCGGACGCCGCGCGCACCGTTTGACGGAAGACCAAGATCCACTTGCCTATGTCTTGGGCTATACATGCGCCAATGATGTGACAGCCCGCGACCTCCAGCGCAAGGATATACAGTTCACTCGTGCCAAATCCTTCGACACTTTTTGCCCAATCGGCCCAGTCATCGCTACCGATATCGCTCCGCTCGATCTAAAAGTCGAAACGCGCGTTAACGGAATCGTGCGACAGAGTGCTCGTACGAGCCTGATGGCTTTCCCGGTTCCCTACCTCCTACGCTATATTTCATATATCATGACACTTGAACCGGGTGATGTGATCTCCACAGGTACACCTGCGGGCGTAGGCCCTTTGCTTGACCGTGAGACAGTTGAAGTTGAGGTTGAAGGTGTCGGCATGCTTCGCAACCGCGTGCGCTCCTCCTATTAGACATGAGGCGAAATTATCTCGTAAACAAATCCAACAGTCCAGTTGACAAAATGGATGAACGACCAAAACAACTTGAGCAACTAATATCTTCATCGCTTTCACTTAATGTGAAACCTTAGCGTTTGTTATTTGGTCACGTGGTCTCTAATAGTGCACCCCTTGGGCTGGAAGAGATGTGTCTCGACATCAAATAATAAAACATTCATATAGGAACTGCGGCATTAGGACATTTAGGACAAAATAGGAGAGGTGTGAACTGATAGAAGATTTTATCACCGTCCATTCATGCAAATATGACGGTCACATCCACCGTCGCTGGCGCGGGCGCATCGCCCAGATGAGCGATTCCTTACTGGTACTCGAAGCGTCGTTCCAGAAAGAGATCCAACATCCTTTGCTAGGCACTATTTCGCCCGGTACGACAAGTACAGAGTACTTCTGGGCGGATCGCTGGTACAGTGTCTTTCGTTTTCGCGAGCCAAGCGGCAAGTTGCGCAACTATTACTGCAACATCAACACCCCACCGTGCATCGACGGCGCGTTGCTCTCCTACATTGATCTTGATTTAGATATCATTGTCGCATCGGATTTTTCTTACCAACTTGTTGACAAAGACGAATTCTCTCTCCACTCCGCGTATTTCAAATACACGCCTGACTTGCTTGAACACGCACATCAAGCGACTACAGAACTTGTCTTCTTGATTGAGCAGCGACTATTTCCCTTCGACCAAGAAATCTGATGATATAATATGCGCTCGAGCAGAAGCTGATTTTATGGTAGTCGTTTTCGGACAGGGAAAAACCACAGATATTGGCTTGAATGTAGCCGAGAGATTATTTATATCATCAGTTATAAAAGATATCGCCGCTCGCATAATCACAGTTATTTAGCAATACTTATCCAAGTCACATTGCGATACCCCATTATAAGCGTAGATTCAACTTGAGTATCTGTCCCAGCCGCCACCATAGGACATTAGGGCGGACTTATCTCGTAAACACGTCTCCGCTGAGTCATACAGCTTCTTTGCCGATTATTCAATGTTACTAAGGATGTTAAGGCACTCTCGGTGCTTGGCGTCGGTTACAGAAGGATTAAGGTTCTTAATCTGCCGCAACGTCAAGTATTACTTCAAACGTCGTCGCGCCGACGTTTGAAGTAATACTTTTAACCCATTATCTTAATAACGGAACGGTCATCGTCTTTTGTATACAGACGTAACTTGATCATCCATATTCCATGTTCTCATTTGCATATGAAACCTAAATCCTTAGAAATCAGGCAGACGAAATATGAGCAACTGCTTGAACGCCACATACGGGCCGGCGATGGTGGCGGGCGGGCACGTATTGAGCGACAACATAACGCCGGCAAATGGACCGCGCGTGCGCGCATCGCATTCTTTCTCGATGAAGGCACATTCGAGGAATTTGACCGCCTTGTTGTACACCGCTCACGCGACTTCGACCTTGATCAGCAAAAATACCCAGGCGACGGCGTCATCACCGGGCACGGCCTTGTGGACGGACGATGCGTCTTCGTCTTCGCACAGGACTTTACGGTATTCGGCGGTTCCCTATCCGAAACGCACGCCGAGAAGATTTGCAAGGTGATGGATATGGCGATGCGCGTCGGTGCCCCTCTAGTCGGCCTCAACGATTCCGGCGGTGCGCGGATACAGGAGGGCGTCGTTAGTCTCGGCGGCTATGCCGACATCTTTTTACGAAACACGCTGGCGTCAGGAGTTATCCCGCAAATAAGCTGTATCATGGGGCCGTGCGCCGGCGGGGCTGTCTATAGCCCCGCCATCACAGATTTTAACGTAATGGTGAAGAACACTTCATACATGTTCATTACCGGCCCGGACGTGATTCGTACCGTCACGCACGAAGATGTGACAAAGGAGGAACTTGGCGGCGCGGACACGCACAATCGTATTTCCGGCGTCGCGCACTTCGCCGCCGAAACTGACGAGCACGCACTCTTAATTGTTCGCGAATTGCTCTCTTTCCTTCCGTCAAACAACCGGGAGGATTCTCCGCGCGTTATCGGAACCGACGACAATGACAGAAGGGAGGAGCGCCTTAACACGATTATTCCGGAAGCATCCAACCAGCCCTACGACATCCGCGATGTGATTAATGCTATCGTAGACGAGCGTTACTTCTTTGAGGTTCATGCACATTACGCACCGAACATCGTCATCGGCTTCGCGCGCCTTGCGGGACAGAGCGTCGGCATCGTCGCCAATCAGCCAGCCTTCCTCGCCGGAGTACTGGATATTGACGCCTCGATCAAGGCTGCGAGGTTTGTCCGCTTCTGCGACTGCTTTAACATTCCCTTGATCGTCTTTGAAGACGTACCCGGTTTTCTCCCCGGCGTCCGACAGGAACACGGCGGAATCATCCGCCACGGCGCGAAACTCCTCTACGCCTTCGCCGAAGCCACAGTGCCCAAGATTACCGTCATCACACGCAAAGCTTATGGCGGCGCTTACTGCGTGATGGCCTCGAAGCACATCCGCACAGACATCAACTTCGCCTGGCCGACCGCCGAGATTGCAGTGATGGGCGCTGAAGGTGCCGTAGGCGTGCTCTACCGGCGCGAAATCAGTGAGGCCGCCGATCAGGAAGCGGCTCGACGCTCACGCATTGCCGAGTTTGAAGAAAAGTTCGCCAATCCATATGTTGCGGCGGAGCGCGGGTTCATTGACGAGATCATCGAACCTGCCAACACAAGAGCCAAGCTCATCAGTGCTCTCGCGCTTCTAAAGAACAAGCGTGACACGAATCCGCCGAAGAAGCATGGCAATATTCCGTTGTAGATATCCACTGGAAAAACAAAAGCCCGGAAGAAGCTTATCCTCCGGGCTTTGACTCTTCCATTCAATTAAGACTCACGCGGCGCGCTTCTGCGCGGCAGGCTTATCCTTCTCCCTGAGCAACTCAAGGGCCTTCTTGAGCTGCACATCTTCCGGTAGCTGCTTGGGTGAAGCCGCTTCGGGAGCTATCTCGCGCTTGTCGTTCGGAGAATTGGGCTGTGCAACCGCGTCGTCGTCGTTGCCGGTCAGGTCGTCCGGATCAACCGCTTCAGCGAGTTCGGGTCGCTTCACTTCGGTCGTTGGTTTGACGCCCTCGCCGATGAAAGTCTTGCCCGTAGAAGACGCCCACTTGACTGTCGTAAGCAGCAGGCCATCGCCGTTGCGTAGAGTGAATAGCTGCTGTTCAGCACCCGCGCCGAAGCTTTTCTCGCCAACCACGTCGCCGCGCTTGTGCTCGACGAAGGCTGAGGCCACAACCTCAGCCGCCCCCGCAGTCCCACGATCAAGCAGGATGGATACGGGGCCGTCGAAGAGCGTCTCTTTGGGGTCAGCCGTGTAGGTCTTGAGAGCCTTGTTACCGCGCCCCACGCTCTGCGCGAGCATACCGTCGCGGATAAACATGTTGGAGACCTTGACGCCTTCGGCCAGTGAGCCGCCCGCGACGCTCCGCAGGTCAAGCACGAATTTCTGCGCGCCCTGCTTGAGCAGTTCCTGGACTTTGGCCTTTACGTCTGCGGATTCGCCCTCGGCGAGACTATTAACGCGGACGATGCCGATGCGCCCGGCCTCCATCCGGCTCTCCGCTGCGGGCACGCTCACGGAACCGCGCCGCACAGCAACGACGAAAGGCTTTGTGCCGGCTCGTAGGATACGAAGTTTGACTTCGGAACCGGGCGCGCCGTTGAGTAGTTGCCTCGCATCGTAGAGCGAAATGTCGCGCGTCGCTTTGCTGTCAATATACTCGATAATGTCACCAGACTGTACGCCCGCGACATCAGCCGGGCCGCGTTTGACGGGTGCGATCACGTATAGGTAAGAGGCTACCTGTGAAAGCTCCGCGCCGATGCTGACCTGCGTATTATTGGAGTTGGCACGGTAGTCGCGAACCTGCTCCGCCGTCAGGTAGGTCGAGTATGGGTCGAGGCCATAGGCCAGGCCACGCAAAGCGCCCGCACGCACCTTGTTTAAATCCGGCTCGTCAACGTAATCCTGCTGTATATGCTGTAGGACGCTCTCGAAGATGCGTAGTTGCGCGCCCGGATCATTTTGCTGCTGCTGCGCGCGGATGGACATCCAGCCGCCGACGACAGCATAGAGCGCCAGCGTAGCTGAGAAAACGACGAGAAGAAATTTGCTGCGAAATGTCATCAGCTCACCTCAATACTATGTTCTGACTGAAGGTTAGAAACTTGCCAGCGACATCTGGAGCACGCTTAAAGTGCCTGGATTCGGATGATACAGCAGCACCAGAAGAGTCGCAAGCGAGCTTGGTGGCGCGTCTACGGAGCCATACGTTATACTTTCGTGCGTCCCTGAGCGTTTAACAATTTGCCGGAAAAAGAGATCACAGAACAGAACGAACGGCTAAAGCCTACGGGACGTGCCCTAGCGCTCGACCTGGGTTCTAAGTGCGTCGGCATTGCCATCTCGGACGAGATGCAACTGTCTGTGCGCCCGCTTCCTGCCCTTCCCCGTTCGAGTTGGAAACGTCTGCTGGGCGACCTGGCGGAATTGCTCCAACGCTTTGACGTACAAATCATAGTAATAGGTTTGCCGCTACGTCTAGACGGTACGGAGGGCGACGCGGCACAGGAAGCACGGCGCGTCGCGCGCAACCTCGGTCTCTCGCTGGGGCTGCCCGTATATATGCAGGATGAGCGTTTGACTTCACGTGCCGCCGAAGAGTATCTGCGTGAAGAGGGGTTGGACAGCAAGCAAATTTCCGCGCGCGTTGACGGCGAGGCCGCAGCGATCATCTTACGAGATTATCTGACGCAAACAGGAGGTTGAGCGCGGATGTGAGATGACCCGGCCCACTCCCGTCGCATTTTTCATTACATGAAAAGACTCCGACTTTTTTTTCTGACACTTGCCTTCTTAATTGTGCCGCTAGGTGGCGTCACCTTCTGGGCTAATCAAGAACTGCACGCCTCTGTCTCTCATACACAGGAAAATCAGTACATTGAAATTCCCCGCGGCTCAAGTCCGGACGAAATAATCAACCGGCTGAACGCCCTTGGCGTTATCAGACGTGGATGGCTCTTGCGCCTCTACATCCGTCTGACAGGTGCCGGCACGCGTTTGAAAGCCGGCGAGTACCGCTTCCCCTCACCCATCTCCCCGCTCGCGGTTATACATAAACTGGAAGAAGGGCAGCAGCGCCTGAGTCGCCTAACGGTTGTCGAGGGGTGGACGCGTTGGGATATTGCCGCGCTGCTGGCTCACATCCCTGAACTCAAGCTCCAGAACGCGGACGAAGCGCTCGCCTTGATGAACGATACGAGTTTAATCCACGACCTTGCTCCCGAAGCTCGCAATTTAGAGGGTTATCTTTTTCCGGATACCTACAACTTCCCGCCCAACACGACGGCGCAGGAAGTCGTTGCGACGATGGTGCGCCGATTTCGCCAGGTGTGGAGTGAGAAGGTGGCCGAGCGTGGCGGCGCTGGGGCTAATCTAAACCCGCACCAGATCGTGACTGTCGCATCGCTCGTCGAGACAGAAGCCAAACTCGGTGAGGAGAGGCCACTTGTGGCCTCCGTCATTTATAATCGTATGAAATTGGACATGCCGCTTGGAATTGACTCCACGATTATCTACGCCTCTAAGCTCGCCGATAAATGGAAGAATAACGGGAAAGTCTACCTCAGCGATGTCGAACGCGACTCGCCATATAACACGCGAAAAGTGCGTGGGCTGCCGCCGGGGCCGGTCGCCTCGCCGGGGGCGCGCTCTCTGGAAGCTGCGCTGAACCCAGCGCAAAACGACTATCTTTACTATGTCCGAGAGCCTTCGCGTAACGACGGCGCGCATAATTTCTATAGCAGCGAGTCGGACTTTCAGCGTGGTGTGCAGGCGCTGCGCGAATGGGAACGCGCGCGGGACACACACGCGCAAAGTTCGCCGACGCCGGACGAAACTCCTGCACCGACGCCAGAGTGATTCCAAGCGGCTCGGCTGCTCATACGCCGGAAATCTCTCCGCACGATTCTTGAATTCGTCTGGCGCTTGCTTTATGCTCCGAACGTTTCCCGATATGTACGAACCATTTGCATTGAACGGGCATCAGAGGTGGGAGGGTGTGACGATGAAAAAAATATTCGCATTGTTTTTGTTGGCGATAATCGCCACGGTTTCCGCTTCCGCGCAAGAGAAAGGCGTGGATCAACAAAACAGCCGCATCAAAGACAGTAGCATCAACCGTGTCCCAGCCGTCAATGGAGGCAAAACCAACACGGGCACGGGGCGCGGCATTGATTTCGGCAAAGGCCGCACCGTCATCCCGCCTCCCGTCGCGAATCCTTATCGCATGTCCGTTCAAAACGACGTACTCATTAAAGCCGTTCAGGAACTCATGCGTGACCGCAAGCTGATTCTCGACGAGACGGTGTCCAAACCCGATCAGGGCATCTTGATCTCACAGCCCTACACCTTCGCGAAAGGCGCGGTAGTGACAACTTCCGACCTCAATCGTCTGGCGGAAGTTCCGCAAACATCCCTTCTGGGTTGGACGCGCGCACGCTACACGCTGGTCATAGAAGTGCAACCACTTGGCGGCTCCAACACGAATGTTTCCGTCAACGCGCGCATCGAGGGTAAGAGCGACGGGATCGTCGGCGCGGAGTGGGTTTCACTCAGGAGCAGCGGCATCGCGGAACAGGAATTCCTGATCGCGCTCGTGGAGAAAGTCACAGGCGCGCCACCGCCGGGCTACGAGCCTGCGCCTTAAAAGCTGTCGGCGAGAGGCGTCTCGGTCGAAATAACCGGGACGATTTTTCAACCTTTCCCTTCCCTCCGGACATGCATCTTAAGAGCTTGGCCGCGAGCGACGCGGCTGCCCGCCTGGTCGAGCGTCTCTCATACGGAAGCACTATTAGCAAGAGTTTATGTTGAATCCGTTCAAAAGGTTCGCGTGCAGTTATGTGCTTTGCTTCGCCCTCACATTGCTCTTCGTGAGTTGCCAAAGCTCCACTCCTTCAGGACAGTCGAAGCAGAAATCAAATGCCAATGAACAATCACAAGCATCTTCAAAATCTGCCGAGTCGCCCGACGTACAGGTTTACGTGGACGATGCGATGTTGAAGAAGCCTTACGCCATCATCGGCGGCACGGTGCAAAATGTCGGCGCGCAGAAGCTGGAAAATTTAACTGCCGAGATTGAATTAAAGCGCCGTGCAGACGACAGTACGGAGATGAAGGAAATCAAGGTCGAGCCGAAAGACCTCGGGCCGGGGGAGCAGGGCAGGTATTCTCTCAAAATCCTCTCAGACGAATGGAGCAGTTCAAAAATCGTGCGCCTGCGCAGCAATTCACGCGATGGGGACATTGCCTTTAAGACACTGCCCGGCGCGCGCCGACCTCCCGAACGGCTACCTGATCGTGTTACACACATCGTCCCGGAGCCTCGTCCAAAAACAAGGGGGAAAGGTGAAGATTTCATCAACACGCCGGATCACCCGATCCCCGTGCCATAGATTGATAATCCTTGCGGATTGATCGAGGAGCAGGTGCGGTGACATGCGTGAAGCCTGGATTCTGAAGAGTTGGTATAATCCGCGAAGGCTTTAAGACAACTTTTTGCTGGCCGGCAAGCGTCAGACGAGTGGCGCACACCAACTGAACGAAACGTCACGAGTGTTCGTGACTCTTATCCGTCAGGATGTGTCGCCGTCGAAGGCTGCTTTTATGTTTAAGGAATTCATCCCCTGCCTTGTGTTGCTGGTCTGCTTTGCGGGAGCGGCTCATGCCCAGACGCTTCCAGACGCTTCCAGTAATAATCCGCCATCGTCCTCGCGTAATGAGCATCCCGTGCTCAATTCACCGGAGGAGGAATTAAAATACAAAGCGGTGGTCAAGCGCGAGCAATCTGCCCACAGGGAACTTCTGGAACGTGCCGATGAAGTGGTCAAACTGGGCGAGGAAATTCGCTCTGCCTTCGAGCATAATAAGACTCTCACGCGTGAGGAATGGAAAAAGCTGGATCGTATGGAGAAGCTGACCCGCAAGATTCGCAGCGGCGCGGGCGGATCAGACGACGATGAACTTTTAAAGGATTCGCCCCACAAGCTCGACATCGCCGTCGCGCGTCTCTGTGAACTCTCCGGCCTGATAGACAAAAGCATCAAGAAAACATCGCGGCTCACCGTCTCGGCAACCGTCATCGAGCGCTCCAACGAGTTAATCGAACTCATCAAGCGCATTCGCACATTCGTACAGCCATGAAAGGCTCGCGACATTCATACACGCTCGCACTCCCCTGCCGATCTCTACATCCACACGTCAGGCTCTTTCCCCTCTACACACTTCTCTGCATGATTATTCTGTGCGGGTTCGTGCAGGCGCGTCTGAGACAGGAAGAGGAAGTTGTGCGTGTGGATGCAGACCTCGTGCTTTTGAATGCGACCGTGACGGACAGAGACGGCAAGTACGTGCACAAAATCCCGCGCGCCGATTTCAAGGTGTTTGAAGACGGGCGCGAGCAGGCGATCAACGTCTTTTCCGTCGAAGAGACGCCTTTCGCCGCCGCCATCCTCCTCGACACCTCCGGCAGCATGGAGGGACGGCTCTCGCTCGGACGCGCCGCCGCCATACGCTTTCTCGACGGACTGCGCGCGGACGATGTGGCAGCCGTCTATCACTTCGACACCGAGGTTGAACAGTTGCAGGATTATTCACCGGGCCGCGACCTGCCGCCGATGGCCTTCGGACTCCGCACCAAAGGCTACACAGTGCTCAACGATGCGATCATTCGCGCGGCCAGAGACCTCTCGGCGAGATCGAAGAGTTGAGCAACCAGTATACGCTCGGTTATCGCCCGAATAACCGGGCGCGAGATGGGCGCTGGCGCTCAATCGAATTGAAGCTTGCACGCACGGAACTCAAGGCACGCACGCGGAGCGGGTATCGCGCCCCGAAATCATAAGGCACGTTCAAAAGCTCGTCTCGTTACGCGACTTGTCGCGGTGGCGCTCGAAGGCCAGTTCGATGAGGCGGTCAATCGCTTTCGTGAACGAGAGTCCAGACTTCTCCCACATCTTCGGGTAGCCGGAAACTTCCGTCAGACCGGGAAGCGTGTTCAGTTCGTTGATGAAGAGCTTGTTGTCGCCGCGTCGTAGAAAGAAATCAACGCGCGCGAGTCCCGCGCCGTCCACGGCCTTGAATGCGCGGACTGCCATCTGTCTGATACGCTTCTCCAGAGGCTTTTTGATCGGAGCCGGGACGACGAATTCGACGTGCCCCGTGTTCGAGTATTTTTCGGTGTAGTCGAGGAAAGCGCCGCGCGCATCATGTACGACGTACTCGCCCGGCAGGCTCGCCTCCGGCTCGTCGTTGCCGATCACCGCGCATTCGATCTCACGCGCGTCCACTAATTCCTCCACGACCACCTTCCTATCGTAACGCGCCGCAAGATTGATAGCCTCTCCAAGCGTCGCTTCATCCGTCGCGCGCGAGATTCCTACGGACGAACCGAGGTTCGCGGGTTTGACGAAGCAGGGCAGGCCGATCTCTTTTTTGATTCGCTTGCGCACGACAGACGCATCGCGTTCCCACTCCGCGCGCAGAAACCAGACGTGGCGGCAAATCGGAAGCCCCGCTTCGCGAAACAGAGCTTTCATCGTCACCTTATCCATGCCGCAACTAGACGCGAGCACGCCGCAACCGACGTATGGCACACCGGCCATCTCCAGCAAGCCCTGTATCGTCCCGTCCTCGCCGTAAGTTCCATGCAGCACCGGGAAGACTACGTCCAGACGCCGCGCGCTTGCGCCGTCGCCTGCCCTTTCGAGCGCCACTAAACCGCTGTGCGAAGGGTCTCCAATGATGCTCAAAGCTTCCTCGGAAGTGGACACGTCAACTCCCAGCAGGCGACGCGCGGATTCAGGCAACAGGCGTGAAGACTCAGCCGGCGACAGCCAGCGGCCTTCGCGCGTGATCGCCAGTGGGATGACTGCATATCTTTCGGCGTCAATCGTCTCGATCACGGCCTGCGCCGAGCGTACAGACACTTCGTGCTCGCCGGAACGCCCGCCGAAAATCACACCCACGTTAATCTTCTCAGTCATAATTTCAATGCGAGTCTACAAAAGACGGAAAGCCCGGAACTGAAGTCGGATGCCGTTCATTTTACAGACTTCAAGCCACGGACTTTCAGTTCTTCGATTCATTCTAAAGAATCGTCTTACCCAGAGCCGAGAGGATCAACTCGACGCCGAGTTCCGCCGTGCGGTTGTTGATGTCGAGCGCGGTGTTGATCTCGACCACTTCGAGCGAGAGCGCGCCGCCCGCTTCGGCGATTTTCTCCATCGCCAGATGCGCCTCTCGATAGGTTAGCCCACCGCGGACAACCGTGCCGGAACCGGGCGCGTCGCCGGGGTCGAGCGCGTCCACGTCGAATGTGACGTGATAGCCGGCTGAGGCTTGCGTGGCAATCGCAATCGCCTCGTCCACGCAGGCGCTCATGCCGCGCTCGTCAATCTCTCGCATCGTGAAAAACCTGACGCCGAGCCGGCGGATCAACTCACGCTCGCCGGGGTCAACATCTCGCGCGCCGATGTGAGCGCAGAAGCGCGGCTCGATCTTCGGCGCGAAGCCTTCGATGTCCGTCAGTCGCGGCTCGCCGTTTCCGAACAAGACGGCGAGCGGCATGCCGTGGATGTTTCCTGAAGGCGATGTCTCCGGCGTGTTCATGTCGGCGTGCGCGTCGAACCAGATAAGGCCGACCGTCTGTTTGCGCTCGCGGTAGAAAGAGGCGACGCCCGCGACTGTGCCGATGGCGATGGAGTGGTCGCCGCCGAGGACAATCGGCAACTCGCCGCCTTCAAGAATTTTCTTTACGTCCCCGGCAAGTTGCACACAGGTCGCGGCGATCTCTGGAAGAAAATGTATCTTCTCCGGCGTCGCAGTCGGGGGCGCGGGCGGGCAGTCCACGCGTATGTCGCCGAGGTCGCGCACCTCGTAGCCCAGTTGCGCGATTCGCTGGTTGAGACGCGCCACGCGCATCGCAGCCGGGCCGAGGTCAACGCCCGCGACGCTCGCGCCGAAGCCGCACGGAACGCCGACGATGCTGACGCGACGCCCCGCGCCGGGCAGACGGCTGGTCATGGTCGTGCCTGTTTGTTCCGAGAGTAGTCCGCTCATTAGTTCCGCGCCTTAAGACCCGCCGAGGTTGATGTTGAAGCCCCCGCCGCTGCCGCCTTGTGTGGGGAAGAAAGGTTTCATCAATCCGGCGAATGCCGCGAGGTTGCGTGTCTGAATCAAAAGCTCGCCGGGGCCGACGAACTCCGCCACCACGCCCTCGCCGCTCACCATGCTGCGGAAGAAACCCGCTGCGGCCTTGCGAAGAGTGTACTGCGTCGTGCCTTCCCAGGCGACGAGATGCCCCGTATCCACGACGTAACGCTCGCCCATCTCCAGACGTTTGCGGTGAATCGCGCCGAACGAAGAGACGAGCAGCACGCCCGTCCCCGTCACCTGCAAAACGAAGAGACCCTCGCCGCCGAAGAAAGATTTCGCGCCGCCCCAACGTGTGTCCACCGTCAAACCGGCATCACCCGCGAGGTAAGAACTGGACTGAACGTAAAAAAGCTGGTTGCCCATCTCAATCGCGGCGATGTCGCCGGGATTGCCCGGCGCTAAAGTGACTTCGCCCGGCCCTCCGCGCGCCGTAAAAGTCGAGACGAAGGCCGACTCGCCGCCCGCCGCTCGCTTCACTGCGCCCCACACGCCGCCCTTCATCTGCGACTGCAACTCGACGTTCGCAGACATCGAGACCATCGCGCCCGACTCCGCCTGGATGGACTGTTCGGCCTGCAACCTGACGACCGCCAGCGCGAACGCAGGCTGATGCAGGATTTCGTAATCGTAGCCGCGCCCCTGCCCGCGCGAGTCCGCGTCAATCTGTATGCCTCTCCCCGCCGCCGTGGGCTGAGATTGATGTGCGGGAGCAGTTGGCGTCGCAGGCTGCTGTGCGGACGAAGCGGACGCTGCACCAGCACCCGCTTCGTTCAGACGCAATCCGCAAGAGCCGCAGAACTGCGCGCCGGGAATCAGTCCCGCGCTGCATCTGGGGCAATTCATATGGACACTCCTTTGGACTTTTCCCTGATGATCTCGACCGCTTCGTCAGGCGTCAGCGCGAAGTCGAGCAGCGCAACGTCCTGCTCGCTGACGACGAGGTGGCGCTGGAAGGCTTCGATGATCGGCGGCCAGCAATCGCCCATGAGGACGAGCGGGCGCGGCTCGATGACGCGCGTTTGCAGCTTGTTCCAGACCAGAGACATCTCCGTGACGGTGCCCGCGCCGCCGCGCACGGCGATGAAGCCGACCGAGCGCGTGATGAGGTTCTGTAAGCGTTCATAGAAATGCGCGCTCGCCACCTTGTCCGTCAGGTAGCGG
>JAIVJG010000271.1 GCA_020200155.1 Acidobacteriota bacterium
ATTCATCATTTATTCTGCTTTGCACATCGCGATAGACGCTCATTCGGTCGGCACCGGCCTCGCCGGGAACGAGACCTACGCCGCCAACCTGATCGAGGCGCTGGCGGAGATTGACCCGTCGAATCTCTACACCCTTTACGTGACGCGGCGCGAGGCCGTCGAGCGCTTCGGCGGGCGTTGGCCGAACGTGCGCGTGCGCCGGACGTTGCCGCACACACCACTGTTGCGCATCCCCGTCACGCTCAGCGCGGAGTTGCGCCGACGCCCCGTAGACCTCCTCCATGTGCAGTACACCGCGCCGCCTTTCGCGCCCTGCCCCGTCGTCGCCACCATCCACGACCTCTCGTTCGAGCACTTGCCCGCGACCTTCAAGCGCCGGAGCCGGATGCAACTGCGCCTGACCGTCCGCCGGACGGCCCGCGCGGCGGCGCATATCATCACGCCCTCCGAGTTCACGC
The DNA here is from genome assembly GCA_020200155.1 of Acidobacteriota bacterium. Taxonomy (GTDB): domain Bacteria; phylum Acidobacteriota; class Blastocatellia; order Pyrinomonadales; family Pyrinomonadaceae; genus JAIVJG01. Next base: position 459 of record JAIVJG010000271.1, read on the forward strand.
GGCGCGACATCGTCAACACTTACGCAATCCGACCGGAGCGCGTGTCCGTAATTAAACTGGCGGCATCCCCAACTTTTAAACCGGCGAATCCTGAAGAGGTCGAACGGGCGCGGCGGCGCTACGGCATCGAGGGCGAGTACATTCTCGCCGTCGGATCAATCCAGCCGCGAAAGAATCTCGCGCGGCTCATCGGCGCTTACGCGGACTTGCGCCGCGAACGCTCAAGCGATAAGCTGCCGCAACTTGTCCTGGTCGGAAAAAAGGCCTGGCTTTACGGGCAGACGCTGAGGGCGTTGGAAGAGCGTGGCGTCAGCGATTCGACGATCCTGACGGGCTATGTATCAGAGGGAGACCTGCCCGCACTGTACACAGGGGCGCTTTGTTTCGTCTACCCGTCATATTTTGAAGGCTTTGGGCTACCCCCGCTCGAAGCGATGCAGTGCGGCACGCCCGTCATCACGGGCAATCTGACGAGTCTGCCCGAAGTCGTCGGCGACGCCGGCCTGTTGGTTGACCCGCACGACACGGAGGCGCTCGGTCGTGCCATCGCGCGCCTGATTGACGACCAGAACCTGCGCGCCGAACTGCGCGCGAAAGGCTTAGAGCGTGCACGTCTCTTTAACTGGCACGAAACAGCGCGACAGACGTTGAAGGCTTACCAACGAACCACAGGAGGAGGGAAGAGGGATGAGCGATGAGGGATGAATAAAAGGCCAGCAGGTCTTTCTTGTTCACCCTTCATCTTTCATCCTTCTTCCTTTGCAATCATGCGAATCGCCATTCTGGGAACAAGAGGAGTGCCCGCCAGCTACGGTGGCTTCGAGACCTTCGCCGAACAACTCTCCACGCGCCTCGTCGCGCGCGGCCACGACGTGACGGTCTACTGCCGGGCGCACTACGTTAGCCCACGCCAGCTCGAATATAAGGGCGTGCGCCTGAAAGTGCTCCCCACCATCCGCCATAAATATTTCGACACGGTCGTGCATGCACTGCTCTCCGCCCTGCACGCCGCTGCCTCCGTCCGGTTCGACGCCGCGCTCATCTGCAACGCCGCCAATGCGCCCATCGCGCCCATCCTGCGCGCGTCGGGCACGCCCGTCGCGATCAACGTGGACGGTCTCGAACACAAGCGGCGGAAGTGGAACTGGATCGGACGGAATTACTACCGCATGGCCGAGCGTTTCGCCGTCTGGCTGCCGAACGAGACGGTCACGGACGCGCACGTCATACAGGACTACTATCTCGCCAAGTACCGCGCGCCCTCGACGATGATCGCGTATGGCGCGGAAGTCGAGCGCCGTCTCGACCGCGCTGCCGTCAGGCAGTGGGGAGTGGAGCCGAATCGCTACGTGCTCTACGTCTCGCGCCTTGAGCCGGAAAACAACGCGGCGATGGTCATCGAAGCCTTCAAACGTGTGCGGACGCCGCACAAACTCCTCGTCGTCGGCGACGCGCCATACGCGCGCGAGTACATCGAGGAACTGCGCTCTCTCGCGCGTCGCGACCGCCGCATCATCTTCACGGGCTTCGTCTTCGGCGACGCCTACCGCGCCCTCCAGCAAAACGCTTACTGCTACGTTCACGCTACGGAAGTCGGCGGCACGCACCCCGCGCTCCTTGAAGCGATGGGCTACGGCAACTGCGTGCTGACGCTGGGGACGCCGGAGAACGTCGAGGCCGTCGGCGAGGCCGGCATCCACTACGCAGACACAAAAGACCTCGCGGCGAAGTTGCAGCGCGTGCTGCGCGACGGCGCAATCGTCAACACATATCGCCAGCGCGCACAGGCGCGCGTGCGTGAACGCTACGACTGGGAGCATGTCGTTGACCGTTACGAGGAATTGTTCGCGCGCATGGCGGGCGTACGGCTGGCGAAGACGGCGCTCGAGGGAACAAGCGAGTTGAAGAAGTCAGAAGCGCGCGAAGGGGTGACGGCGAATAAATCCTGAAGGCGCGCGGTTAGGTTCGTGCCGGTGCGCCGGAAAATGTTTAAGGGGCGGGAATCTGGTTTCCCGCCCCTTTGCCTTTCGTGCGATGTCCCCGGTCGTCTAGGGCGTGGTGGTGGCGGAGATAGTGTCTGAGGACTCTTCGAGCATCGCGCGAATCTCTTCGTCGTCCGGTCGCGCGAAGTCTGCGTACCAGAGGCCGACGTGTCCGAACGGTGTGGGCGATGCGAGGCAGACGAAGTCGTCAACCGCACCCTCGACGCCCGCACGCGCCTCCACGTCTGAGACGGGGACGGCGACGACGACACGCGCGGGACACCTCGAACGGAGTGCGCGGACGGCGGCGAGCATCGTCGAGCCGGTACGGACGCCGTTGTCTACGAGGAGGACGGTCTTGCCGGCGAGGCTCATCGCGGGGCGTCCACCGCGACAGGCGCGCACGCATGCGTCGAACTCTCCGAGCGCGTCCGTGAGGAAGTGTCCGAGGGCCGGGTCGGGCGCGGCCTCAGTCAGAGTTTTGAGTTCCTCGTCGAGGAAGAGCGCGCCGCCCACGCTCACCGCGCAGACGGGCGAGTCCGGCCCGCGCGGGACTAAGAGCCTGCGGATGAATACCAGATCGAGCGGCAGGCCGAGCCGCTTCGCTACTTCCAACCCGACGCCCGCCCCGCCCCACGCGACGGCGAGGACTACCGTGTCTTTGCGCCCGCCGTACTCTTCGAGCTTTGCAGTGAGCGCGCGTCCCCCGTCGCGCGCGTCCGTGAACCGCATCGAACCCTGACCTCCTCTTGATGCGCTCGTCAAGCTCCCGGTCTGCGGCCTTATGCCAACGGGAGTCCCGCGTGTTATCTTGCCCCGGTTCTGACATGCCGCGCGCGTCGCCCGTTGTCCGGCCCGTGCCCCGCGCGGCCTCCACTTGAAAGTGATGCTTACGATGCCCGTTAAACTTACCGAAGAGATTTTCACGCAGCAGTTGAACACGAAGTTCCGCGTCCGGCTCGAAGGGGAGGGCGCGCCGGAGATCGCGCTCGAACTCGACGAGGTCGAATCCTTCCCCACCCTGACCCACTCGCGCAGCGACATGGAGCGCTTCTCGGTCTACTTCTACGGCCCCGGCGACTTCCTCCTGCCGCAGATGACCTACCATCTTGAGCACGAGCAGTTGGGCGAGTTGGACATCTTCCTCGTCCCCGTGGTGCAAGACGCGCGCGGCTTCCGCTACGAGGCCGTCTTCAGCTACTTCAAAGAGAGTGATGAGTGATGAGAAACAGCCGTTGTCTTCACTCAACACTATCAGGACGCCACTCCATGTGCAGGTAGCCGCCGAGGTCTTCAAAGACATGAAAGCCGAGGCGCTCGTATAAGCGGCGCGCGTCGGCGTTCGAGACAAAGACCGTGTGGCGGAGGCGCTTGCCGGAGACGCGCGCCTCCTCGATGAGCGCGCCGACGAGCGCCGCGCCGACGCCCTGCCGCTGCGCTTCAGGCAGCAGCGCGATGTCGAGCAAGCGTATCTCTTCCTCGTCGCGGCCCACCCAGAGCCGCCCGGCTGTGCCCCCGTCAAGCAGGATCACGTCATACTCTGCGTCCGGGTAGCGCGCGTCGTAGTCTTTCTTCTGCGCGTCGTACTGCGAACGGCAGAAGGCGAGCTTCTGCGCGTCGTCCCACCATGTGACCTGCGCCAGT
>JAIVJG010000105.1 GCA_020200155.1 Acidobacteriota bacterium
CGGCACAGGGGCAGGTGTCGTGGACGGTGGACGGGGCGGAGAACCTCACGCTCATCGGGCGCGCGGAGCAGTCGGACTTATCTCGCGCCACGAGCAGCAGCTACGCCTGCGTCAACTGCTGCCGATCAATCGCTATGCTTTCTCTAAACCGGCGTATTTCTCGATTAACTTTTTCTGGCCGAAGCCGGGAAAGCTGACTGTGAGTTTTGCTGCGTCGCCGTTGCCTTCGCGACGGAGGACGAGGCCGCGCCCGTACTTGGCGTGGCGGACGTGCGAGCCGGGGACGAAGCCGCTGTCTGAGGAAGTTGATGAAGACGATGCTGACGCAGGCGAAGACGCGCTGCCCTGTTGAGCGGCGGGATGTTTGACGACGCGCGGGGCGGGCTTCGGCGGCGTGCCGCCGAACTTCTGCGTGCGCTGGCGGAAAAATTCGGCGATGGAGTCCACGCTGTCGTAGGTCTTGCCGTCGAACTTCTTCTCCGGCTTCGCGCCCGTCTCGCCGCGCAGAGCTTTCGCCGTGTGGCGCGCTTCGAGCGAGGCGGAACTGCGCGCGAACTTGAGCCAGGAGGGGCCGCGCGAGAGGTCTTCCAACATTTCGAGCGGCATCTCGTTGAGGAACTGCGACGGCTCGGCGGCGACTTCTTCGCCGTAGACGCGGCGCTTCATGGCGTGCGAGACGTAGAGGAAACGCTCGGCGCGCGTGATGGCGACGTAGCAGAGCCGTCGCTCCTCTTCGAGTTCAGCCATGTCCGTCGCGGAACGCGAGTGCGGGAACAGTCCGTCCTCCATGCCGACGATGAAGACGAGCGGAAACTCCAACCCTTTGGCGGCGTGGATGGTCATCAGCGTGACGGGCGCGTCGCGGTTGTACTGATCCGTGTCGGAGACGAGCGCGGCGGCGTCTATGAAGTCGCGCAAGCCCCCGCCTTCTTCCTTGTCGTAGTCCACGGCGGCGTTGACGAGTTCCTGAAGGTTCTCAAGACGGCTCTCCGCTTCTTCGGAGTTTTCGCTTTTCAGCGAGTCGGAGTAACCCGTGTCAAGAATCGCCGCCTTGACCACCTCTGAGGCCGCTTCCTTTTGCGCTAACGCGACGAGGTTGGTGATGATCGTCTGAAAGGTTTTGAGCGCAGAGACCGCGCGAGGACTGAAGCCCTCGCCTTTGTCCGTGACGATGCCGATGGTCTCCCAGAGCGAGACGCCGTAGTCCTTCGCGCGCCGGTCGAGTTCGTCGAGCGTCTGCTTGCCTAAGCCGCGCGTTGGCGTGTTGATGACGCGCAGCAGCGCGATGGAGTCGTGCGGGTTCATGGCGAGCTTGAGATAAGAGACGACATCGCGCACTTCCGCGCGCTCGTAGAAAGAGAAGCCGCCGACGATGTTGTAAGCCAGTCCCGCGCGCCTGAGCGCCTCCTCGAAGACGCGCGACTGCGCGTTCGTGCGATAGAGGACGGCGGCGCGCAAATCAGGTTCGCGCCGCCGGTGTTCTTCGATCTTCGCGGCGACGAAACGCGCTTCCGTGTCGCCGTCGAGCGCCTGATAGTAGCGTATGCTCTCGCCCGAAGGGTTGGAAGTCCAGAGCGTCTTGCCCTTGCGCTCGGTGTTGTTTTTCACGACCGCGCCCGCCACGTCGAGGATGGTCTGCGTCGAGCGGTAGTTCTGCTCAAGCCGGATGACTTTCGCGTTCGGGTAGTGCTGCTCGAAGTTCAGTATGTTCGTGATGTCCGCGCCGCGCCATTTATAGACGCTCTGGTCTTCGTCGCCGACGACGCAGATGTTCTGCTGCTTCTCGGTTAAGAAATGGATGAGCGCGAATTGGAGACTGTTGGTGTCCTGATACTCGTCAACGAGGATGTAGCGGAAGCGTTCGTTGTAGTGAGCGCACACGTCCTCGCGCCCGCGCAGGAGTTTGACGGCCTTAATCATCAGGTCGTCGAAGTCGAGCGCGTTGTTGTTGACGAGCCGCTCTTCGTAGAGCTTGAAGACGCGAGCGATAGCGGCGCGTTTCTCGTCGCCGTACTCGACGCGCGCGGCGTAGCTTTCGGCATCAAGGCCGCTGTTTTTAGTGTGGCTGATCTGTCCTTGAGTCTGCCGCGCGCCGAGTTTCTGGTCGTCGTAACCCAAATCCTTGATGCACGCCTTGATGACGCGCACGGAATCGTCCTGATCGTAGATGGTGAAAGAGCGCGTGTAGCCCTCCGCCAGCTTCTCTATGTCGCGGCGCAGCATTCGCACGCAGAGCGAGTGGAAGGTGGAGATGAGCGGCGCGCTTTCCAGTCTCTGACCGGCGAGCAGTTGCCCGACGCGCTCGCGCATCTCGCCCGCAGCCTTGTTGGTGAAGGTGACGGCGAGGATGTTGTGCGGCGCGACCTCGCGCTCGGAGATGAGATGGGCGATGCGGACGGTGATGACGCGCGTTTTGCCGCTGCCCGCGCCAGCCAGAATCAGCAGAGGCCCTTCGGTCGTCGTCACGGCTTCGCGCTGTCGTTCGTTGAGGGAAGAAAGAAAGTCCATAAAAAGTGATGAGTGATGAGTGATGAGTGATGAGTGAAAGCAGTTTGTCTTTGCTCATCACTCATCACTCATCACTTGATAAGCCTTTGTATCGTCTTGAACTGCTCGTGCCGCGCGTCGCGCATGAGTTCAAAGAGGGCCATCTCGGTGGAGGAGGGAAGCGCGCCCGACTGCTGCATCTTCGCGAGGCCGACGTGTTTGTTGTGGGCGGTGCGGGCGGTGATGCAGTCGGTCAGGAGATGAACCGTGTAGCCGCGCGCGAGCAGGTCGTGCGTGGTCTGGTTGACGCAGATGTGCGCTTCGATGCCGCAGGCGATTACCTGTCGCGCGCCTGTGCGTTCGAGTTGTGCGACGAAGCCTTGCGCGCCGCAGGAACTGAAGGCCGTCTTCTCGACGGGTTCGAGTCCGGCGGGCAGGACGGCGCGGATTTCGCCGGCGGTGCGCCCCAGACCTTTCGGGTATTGCTCGGTGACGACGATGGGCACGTTCAGCAATTGCGCCGCGTGCGCGAAGAGTGCGATGCGCGCGGACGTGTCGGCGAAGTCCGGGATGGCCTCGCGAAAACTCTCCTGCATGTCAATGATGACGAGCGCGGCTTGCTTGAGGTCGAGCGTGTTTTCGTGTCGCATGTAGCCCCTCCGGGAAAGAAGCATTTAAGCACACGAAACGCGTCTCGCAAAATCAAGGCTCATTTCCTGCCAGCCGGCGGGTAGCTCAACGCGAAATCGCTCCTCGTCCGGCATGGCTCAAGCTCGACGACGACGCTCGCGGCTTCGGCTTCAAGACGGAGTCGTGCGCGTTGGGCGGCGTCCCAGGCGGCGAGTCGCGGCGGCGCGCCGGGAGTCTCGCTGCCTGCTGCGGCGGCGCGCACGAGCAGCAGGTAGCGACCGGGCGCGAGTTGCTTGAAGGCGAACGTGCCGTCGCCGGCGGGCGTGGCTTCGGAGTGGCGCAGGGGGTCGTCTGCCTGCGCGCGGTCGGCGGGGACGAGATGGACGCGCAGGAGCGCGGACGCGGGAAGCGCCGTGCCTTCAGCCGCCGGTGTGACGAGACCGCTCAAGCTCGCCGCGCCTTCCGCGACGCGGATGCCGACGCCCTTGAGTTGCTGCCCCGCTTTGAGGTCGAGCGTCGAGAGCATCTGAGCGGTCGCGTTCGACGCGGGCGTGTCCGGCACGCGTGCGTTGGTTTGCTGTATGCCTGTGGCCGCTTGCGGCGTGCGCGTGGCGGGCGGCTTCGACGACGTTTGGTTCGATGCTGTTTGAAAGGCAGTGGGCACTTCGACAGCGCGCACGTACCAGTTTTCATCGAGCGGTTGCGCCGTCAGGCGATAGCGGCCCGGCTCCATGCTGCGGAGCGTGAAGTCGCCGCTCTCGACGGGCGCGGTCGTTGCGCGGGCGGGCGGACGCAAAGGAGTTCGCGGCGCGCCCTGTTCCTCTTGCCGCGCGGTGATGGCGATCTCCTGCGGCAGGAGATTCGAGCGGCGCGCGGCGCAGGCGCTCCGTGCGGTCGCGTCGTCACGCAAGGGTTCGAGGTTGAGATGGCCGCTGATGGAGGCGAGCGGGG
>JAIVJG010000027.1 GCA_020200155.1 Acidobacteriota bacterium
GTGCTGCATTGTCCGGGGCACACGCCGGGGCATGTCGTGTTGTTCGAGCCGTCGGAGCGGAAGGTGTTCGTGGGCGACTGCCTGTTCGCGGGTTCAATCGGGCGGACGGACTTGCCGGGCGGCTCGACAGGGCAGTTGATGGATTCGCTGTTGAGGAAGATTCTGCCGCTCGGCGACGACGTGGTCGTCTATTCCGGGCACGGGCCGGAGACGACCATCGGTCGAGAGCGCCTGTCCAACCCTTTTCTCACAAATGCCGGCAACGCCGGGCGGCATTTCTAGAGCGGCGACAAGCGACGAGCAGAGACAGTTTTTTTAACTCTTCACTCTTCATCTGTCGCTGCCTTTGATTATTTCTTCAAGGCTTCGATCCGGTTCCTTCTTCGGAGGGCTTGTGAAGGCGCTCGTTCTTGACCTTGTCCCACTTATCCTTCACCTCGCCGGTCAGATCGCTGGGCAGAGTTTCGACGGGGACATTGTTTTCCACGCAGAACATACGCCAGAGCATGAAGCGCGCGTCGAACTGTCCGGTCTCCGGTGAAATCTCGTTCGGTAATTTCGGTTTCTCTTCGGCCACTGGTGTCCCTTCCTTGCTCCTCTAAAATCACTCCGCCGTTTGCACGGCGCGAGAGAGCCACAGTGTAACAAAGAAAGGGGCGAACGCCGAAAGCGAGACGGCGTGTGAAGCGGTGAGTTCGTGCGCGAGCCGTTTAGTAGAACAGCCCGTCCACGAAGCCGATTTCGTAAACCATGAAGAGGCCAAAACAGAGGCTGAAGACCGCCGCCGCGCCGCGCAGCGTCCAATCAACGCGCGCGAAGCGCCCGGACATGAAACGGAAGGGCAGACCCATCAGCATACTCATGCCCATCATCCCGCCGATGGAGCCGAGGCCGAAGACGACGATATAAGCCAGCCCAACGAGCGGCGAAGGAATCGCCGCCAGCACCAGCAGCATGAGCGCCGCGCTCCCCGCCAGCCCGTGCAACATCCCGACGAACAGGGGTCGCTTGCCGATGCGGAAGCCATGATGCGTGTGCGGCTCATTCTCAGGCGCGGCGTCGTGGAGGTGTGGGTGGACGTGCGCGCGTGCGCCGTGCCGGTGCGTGTGGAGGTGAATCGTACCGCCGCGCCAGAGTTTTCTGGCGGCATTCGCGCCGAGCGCGACGAGCATCAGCGCGACGCAGAACTCAAGCGCCATTTCCAGACGCTTCCCGATTTCGACGCGAAGCAGAATCACCGCGACGCCCGCGACGAGCAGAGAGATGGTGTGGCCGACGCCCCACAGCCCGCCGACGAGCGACGAACTGAGCAGGCTCTTGCGTTCGCTGACGATGGTCGAGACGGCTGCGAGGTGATCGGCCTCGACCGCATGCTTGAGACCGAAGACGAAGCCGAGCGCCAGCACGGAGGCCGTCGGAGTCAGACTCGAATTCAAGCCCGCACGGCTGAGCAATGAAGTCAAACTAAAACCGGCCTGAATAATCGCCTCGTAGCAAATCGCACCGCCGACGCAGGCGATGACGAACGCGCTCAACGCGGGCATGACACGCACGAGGCGGCCCGACGCATTGACGCGGCGCTTCATCAAACGACCCGCGTAGACGAAGGCGAGGCCGATGCCCGTCAGCGTCGCGGCCAACCCCGTGCTGAACGCGACGATGAGCAGCAGGCCGTAGCCGACGCGGTGTGCCGCGATGGCGGCGAGCAGCACGACGAGCGCGGAGGGACAGGGCAGCAGCCCGCCGGAGATGCCGAGCGCGAGCAGGCTGCGCCATGTCACGCGCCCGCCGTCAGTCCCCGGCGGCAGGTGCGTGTGCGTGCTGCCGCCGTGCGAGTGAGCCAGCGTTTCGCCGTCGTGGCCGTGCGCGTGATTGTCGTGCTCGTGCGCGTGTTGGGATGCGTGCTCCTCGTGCGTGTGCCCGTGCGGCGAGCCGCCGAGGGCCGCGCGCAGGCGTTTGACGAAGAGGCTCAGGCCGATGAAAAGGACGACCGCGCCGGAGACGAGACTGAGGATGGGAAAGAGGCGTTCGGGCACGACGTACTGCGCGGCGAAGAGCGTCACGACGCCGAGCGCGAAGACGCTGCTCGTGTGCGTCAGCGTGACGGTTAAGCCGAGAAAGGCCGCGTGCTTCGCCGTGCCGCGCGTGCCGACGAGGTACGCGCCCACGACCGTCTTGCCGTGGCCGGGCGAGAGCGCGTGCAGCGCCCCGAGCGCCAGCGCGACGAGCAGGCCGGCGAGCGCCACCCAGAGCGTCAGCTCTTTGACTTCGATCAGTTCGGCGAAGCGGTCGCGCGTGTGCGCGGCGGGCCGCCCGTCGCGGTTCAGAAGCGCGGTCGCCCCGGCGGGCGCGCTCCCCTCGACGAAAGAGAGTTCCGCCGTGCGCTCGTCGAGCGGCGCGGACAGTTTATCTTCCGGGTACGCCCTGATCTCGTCGGTCGCGCCGTTCGCGTAGGCGGAACTGTTGAAGACCGCAACGCCGGACGTAGACGTGGCGACGATCTCGCGCCAGCCCGTGCGCTCCCGATGGTTCGAGTCCTCGAAACGCAGGCGTCTCTCCTGCCCGGCGGCGGCATTCGGCGGAAGCTCGCCCGCGAAGTCACACTCGATACGCAAAGTCTGAAGGCCGCCGACGCCTGCGGGGCGGGAGATTCTCTGCCCGGCGAGTTCGAGCGGGATACGCGCGCCGTCAATCGTCAGGAGCAGTCCGCCGGCTAACTGCGGCGTGACGCTTGAGAGATAAGCGTTCAACTCTTCGTCCGTCGTCGCGCCGTCGCCATTCGCGTCCGCGCGCTGCGACTCCTGAAAGGCGGGTATCTCCGCCATATCAACGACGTAGTGGATGCTGACGCGCTCGCCAATTTCGACGCGCGAAAAGTGGTTGATTGTGAAGTTGCCGAGCGGGTGTGCAGAGGCCGCGACGGCGCTGGCCGCGACGAGCAGGGCGGCGAGAAAAATGATGTTTGCGCGGCGGCGCGTGTGTGCGAGATGAATTTTCATAGAAGCACTTTTGCCGTCGCGCGCGATCCGCGCGGGGACATGCCCGTCACCAGCCAGTTACAGTGCGGCGGCGCGTGGCTTTCAAGCCGCAAGCGAGTCGAGCGTGTGCTGCGCCACGCCGGCCTGAAGCACGTCGAACGAAGAATTGATGCGGAGCGCGAGTTTCAAATACTTCGCGGCGTCGCGGCGCTCGCCGAGGGCGTTGTAGATCATCCCTGCATGATAGAGCAAACGTGGGTCGCGCGTGCCGAGCCGCAGAGCCTTCTCCATCGAAGCCTTCGCCTCCGCCAGTTGCCCGTTTTTGTAGAGACACCATGCGAGCGCGTCTTCCGTGTAGATGTCGGCGCGGGACTCGCGCTCGCGCCGCGCGATGTCGAGCGCTTCGCCGAGCTTCACGTCGTGGTCGGCCCAGAAGAGCGCGAGCTGGCGCGAATAAGTTCCGCTCGCGGCGCTCGTGTGCTCGATGAACTCGACGAGGTCGTACTGCCGCCGGGCTTCGTCCGCGCGACCGAGTTTCTGGTAGAGATCGCCGAGCGCAATCGCCGTGTCGGGGAGCGGCACGCGCTCCTGAGCTTTTTTGTAGAGTTCGACAGCCGTCTCCAAATCTCCCGCGACGACTCGCGCGCGGGCTTTGGCGGCCAGCGCAAGATGATAGTCGGGGAAGATGCGTAGCGCGTTGTCGTATTCGCGCTCGCCTTCGGCGCGGCGGCTCAGGCTCATCAACTCGTCGCCGAGATGCACACGATACCACGCGAGGCTTTCAGGATCACGCGGGTCTGCGGCCTGCACGGCCACGCGCATCGCCTCGACCGCTCCCTCGCCGTCGCCGTGCAGCGCGCGAAGATAAGAGACGCGCGAATAGGAAGGCGCGTCCGGGCGGAGGTCAACCATCTTCTGCGCGGACTCGACGGCCTCCGCGTACTGACCGAGTTCGACGTGCGCGTCCGTCAGCGCGCCGTACACGTCGTGATCCTGCGGGCGTTGAGCCTGCGCTCGCTGCGCCTCCGTCAGGGCTTCGGCGAAGCGGTGATAGGTGAGCAGCAGCTTGGCGTTTAGTTTAATCGCGTCGTAGTTGTCCGGCTCGACCCCGAATGACTGCTTGAGCGACGCCTCGGCCCGCGCGTTGAAGCCGAAGTCGCCGGTCTCGCGCGCCTTCTGCATGTAGGCGGACGCGAGCAAATTGTAGCCGTCGGGACTGTGCGGCTTGAGCTTCGCCTGCCCTTCGCCCGCGCGTATGCGGAGGTCTGCGGGCGTCGTCGCCTGCTGGTCGGCGGCGACGGCGGACTGCGGCGCGGGCTGCGTCTCGCTTTCGCCGCGAGACATAATCGCGTCGCGGTAGCCGAAGAAGGCGAGCGCGAGCAGCAGAAGCGCGCACGCCGCCGAGAAGCCGATGATGCGAGAAGCTCTCATGTGAATCGTCCCTGTGCGTTCGCGGAAAGCTTTTGAGCGGAGAAGGCCGAAGCCTCCTCCGCTCAAAACCCACCTTGTTTACCGACAGCCTTACGGGATGGGCGTGCCCGTCACGATGACGTGGTGCTCGTGCGGCTTGCCCGTCGAGGTATTGCCGGAGTGCGGCGTTCCAAGATACGGGAAGGCCGTCAGGTACGGCACGTCGTTGCGGTCAACGCCGTCGCCGAGCTTGTTGTTCGGAGCGACGTTGAAGTCGGGCGTGAACGGCGTGCCGCCCACGACCGCGCGCAGTTCGATGTCAACCACGTCGTCGAAGACGCGGCGACCGTTGGGGAAGCCCGCGAAGTCGCCGCCGAGCAGGCCGAGCCGGCTGGGGCTGGCCGAAGGCGCGATGGCGACGTTTAAGCGCATCATCTCGTGCGGCTTGCCGTCCGAGAGAAACGTCGTGTAGGTCGGGCCGGTCACGCCGTTGACCGGGATGCCTGTCGCGAAGATCAAGACGAGGTCGTTGCGCGGCGGAGGCGGAACGTTGACGCCGTAGACCGCCTTGATTAACTGCGCGAGTTGCGGGTCGAGCACGAAGGGCGCGGCAATCGCATCGCCCGACGGCGACGAAGAGTTAAAGAAGTCTTTGAACTTGAGCGGGATGACGAGTTCGTTGACGAGCGGGTTGCCGAGGCGCGAGACCTGCCGGAACGGGCCGGTCACAACATTCTTGCCGTTCGGCCTGAGCACGGTCGTCGAGCGGCGGCTCGCCGTCGCCCAGATGCCGACAACGGCGTCCGAGGCGGTCGAGTTGGCCGGCACCGCGCCGGTGCGCGTCAAATCCTGCACGGGCACTTCGATGGCGATGGTGTTGACGTTGAAGCCGGCGGTGGTGTCGCTGCCGCCGGTGTCTGTCGGCACGCCGCCCTTGGGCCGAAAATTGAGCGTGTCGAAGACCGCGCCGACATCAATGTAGAAGCCTTCGTCGCGCTGACCGGCGAAAGCGCGACCGCCGTTCGAGAGAGGCTTGATGGCCATAGCCGCCAGCGTCTCGTAGTTGGGCGTGGTGCGCTCGCCGATATTGTTCGGCGGCGTCGGCAGGTTGCTGCCGATCACGGTCTGCGTGCGCGCGGCGCGATTGACGCGGGTCACGCTGTAGAATTGCGGCTCGTTGTAGTCTGGATCGTCGAGCGACGTGATGAGCGGCTCGATGCCGCCCGTCGGCGGATTTGAAGTCGCCTGGTTGGGCGCGGCCATGCCGAGAATGGTGTCCGGGTTCCTGAAGCCGCCGGAGAAGCCGGTGAAACGGAACTGGTAGATGATGTCCTCGACGCCGTCGCCCGTGTTGTCGACCTTGATCTCATAGAGGACGTTGTCGTCGAACTTGTAGAAGTGCGGGCCGCCCGAAGGCTCCTCGAACGGGATGTAGTTGGCGATCAGCGTGACGAAGCCTGTGCGCCCGCTCTCGGTGCTGCGAAAGGCGTACACGTCCGTGTTGTCGGCCAGCGGGTCGGCGGTAATAAGTGGGGCTTCGCGGTGGCTCGACGCCTGCGAAGGTCTGGTCATGCTGCCGAGCAGCAGTGCCGCTACGGTGACGCTGAGCGCGACCGCAGTCAAAAATTTTCTCATCTATCCTTCTCCCTTGTGTGGATCAGCTTCCCTCTCAAGTATCAGCCAGGGCGTTGTTGACCAGCCGCCGGTTGACGAAACAAAAAAAGCCCGGATGTCGCGGTTGGCGGACAAGTCGCCCGCGCGCGAGTGGTTCGGGTGAGCGGCGGCCCGCGCCTCTCACGTCCCGTCGTAAAAATATCGTTGAAATATTTTCGGGGCGTTGAATCCGCGAAGCCTCGCGCGCTCGTAACTAGTGCACCTAAGTCTTGATTTCGTTATCAGTCTTTCAATCTACGGATGCAGACGCGAGTCCGGATTCACGTCCGTCCAAAACTTTTTCGCTCGACGAATTGGCCGACACTGAGGGAGCATTGGGGAAACATGAAGTCACAAAACAATCTTAAACGCACGCTCGTCGTGTGGCTGGCGCTGGCATGCCTCATCGCCGGGGCCGTCACGCTGACACGTTCTTCCAGAGCCGCGGGGAAAACACAGGCTCAAGACCAGCAGGAACTTGACTCGCACATTCAAGACCCGCGCGGCGTGATCGCTTTTGCCAGCGATCTGGAAGACAACTTTGAAATCTACACGGTCGGCCCGGCGGGCGGCGGGCTGGAAAAAATTACCAACAACCCAGCGGAGGATTTCGATCCGAGCTTCTCGCCGGACGGCAATCGCATCGCCTTCGTCAGCGACCGCGACGGCAATCAGGAGATTTACTCCATCGGCCTCAACGGCGGCGGCGAGACGCGCCTGACTAATAACGCCGCCGCCGACCTAGACCCCGCGTGGTCGCCCCTCGGCACTAAAATCGCTTTCACGAGCGAGCGCGACGGCAACCAGAACATCTACGTGATGAATGCGGACGGCACAGGCCAGTTGAGACTGACCGACAACTCCGCAGACGATTTCCGTCCCGTCTGGTCGCCCGACGGGACGAAGCTGGCCTTCACCAGCATGCGCGACGGCAACGACGAAATTTACGTGATGAACGCGGACGGCAGCGCGCAGACGAACATTTCGAACAACCCCGCGCAAGACCTCAATCCCGCGTGGTCGCCGATGCGTATCACCTTCCAGAGCACGCGTGACGGCAACGATGAAATCTACTCGATGAACGCGGACGGCACAGGCCAGACGCGACTCACCAACAATCCTGCCTTCGACGGCAGGCCGGCGCGCAACATGGAAGGCAGCCGCGTCGCCTTTGTCAGCGACCGCGACGGCAATCTCGAACTCTACCTGATGAACGCGGACGGCAGCGGCCAGACGCGCCTGACGGACAGCGAGGCCAATGACCTCGACCCCGACGTGCAGCCGCTGACGACGACCACGCCGGCCAGCGCCGTGCAGTTCAGCGCGTCCGCCGCCAGCGTCTCCGAAGGCGCGGGCAACATCACGCTGACCGTCACACGCACGGGCAACACGAGCGGCGCGGCGCAGGTTGACTTCTCGACCGTCAACGGCACGGCGTCCGACCGTTCGGACTACACGCCCGCCATCGGCTTCCTCGAATTCGCGCCCGGCGAGACGACCAAGTCTATCGTCGTGCCCATCATTGATGATGCGTTCGTGGAAACGGACGAGACCTTCAGCGTCACGCTCGGCAATCCGACCGGCGCGACGTTGGGAGCCATCAACTCGATCACGGTCACGATCATTGACAACGACGGCGGGCCGGCGACCGGGACAGCATTCTTCGGCGTTACCACGTCGAACAATCTCGTCCGCTTCAACGCCAACGCGCCGGGCACTGCCGTCAGCACGACGCCCATCACGGGTCTCCAGACGGGCGAGACCGTCCTCGGCATTGACACGCGACCGGCCACGCGCCAGCTCTACGCGCTCGGCAGCACGGGTCGCCTCTACGTCATCACCCCGGCGACCGGACGCGCGCAGCTTGCTTCCACGCTATCTGTGTCCCTGAGCGGCACGGAGTTCGGCGTGGACTTCAACCCGACGGTGGATCGCCTGCGTGTGGTCAGCAACACACGGCAGAATCTGCGCGTCAACGTAGATACGGGCGCGACGACTGTTGACGCGAGCCTCTTCTACCCAGCCGGCGACCCCAATCAGGGTGTGCTCGCACGCGTCGGCGGCGCGGCCTATACCAACAGCGTCGCCGGGGCGACGACGACCACGCTCTACGACATAGACGCGGGGCAGGACATCCTCGTCACGCAGAACCCGCCCAACAACGGCCAGCTCAATACGGTGGGCAAGCTGGGTGTGGACACGACCGAAGTTCTCGGCTTCGACATCGTGCCCGGCGGCACGGCTTACGCCGCGCTGACCACGGCATTGACGCCGACCGGGCCGAACGCCTCGCGTCTCTACACGATCAACCTGACGACAGGCGCGGCGACCTTCGTCGGAGACCTGCCCACGAGCGGCGGTGTCATCCGTGGCCTTGCGGTTGCCAATGTGTTCGTCAACCCGATTGACGAGGACGGCTTCTTTGTCCGCCAGCAGTATCTGGACTTCCTGAGCCGAGAGCCGGACGCAGCGGGTTTCGCTTTCTGGACGAACGAACTCAACAAGCAGATCGCTGCGTGCCAGCCCAGTCCGGCGGACGCACGAGCCAAGTGCGTGCTCTTCGCGCGTGCGAACGTCTCGACCGCCTTCTTCCTTTCGATAGAGTTTCAGGATTCGGGCTACTTCCTGATTCGCGTCTATCAGGAAGCGTTCGGTCGCCTGCCGACGATCCGCGAGTTCCTGGAAGACATGCAGGACATCAAGCGCGGCGTCATCATCGGCCAGCCGGGCGCGTTTGAAAGACTCGCCACCAACCGTCGCGACTTCCTCGACAGGTTCGTTGACCGAGACGAGTTCCGCACGCGCTACGCGGGCGTGTCGAACGCAGACTACGTCAACGCCCTGTTCACCAACGCAGGCGTCAATCCTGCCGACGAGGCGGCGACGCGCGACGCGCTCATCACGGGCCTTAACAACGGCACCGAATCGCGCGCCACTGCACTCGTTAAAGTCGGGGACACGCGAACGGTCTTCAACGCGCTCTACAACCGCGCGTTCGTGCTGATGGAATACATCGGCTACCTGCGCCGCGACCCGGACGCGCCGGGCTTCGCGTTCTGGCTCAACAAACTAAACAACGCCTCGCTGCCCGGCGAAGACGTGCGAGACCCGAACGTCGCGCTCGCACGCATCCGCCGCTCGGAGATCGTCCTAGCGTTCGTTGACTCGACCGAATACCGCCAGCGGTTCGGCCAACCTTGAAACAACGGCGGGACGGCGGTCGCAGGCACTAAGCGACCGCCGTCCCACCACCTCTGACCAGACGGTCAGCAACAAAGTCCCGCCGCGCGCAAGAGAGTTTTACTCAAACCCTTGCACGCGGCGGGACTTACTTTCTGTCAGGACTGCGTGTGTCCTGGGAGTGCGGGCATCCTGCCCGCCATGAGCGCGTCAGCGCGAACAGCCTTGACTCGCCGGGCGCATGAACGCCAACAGGTGTGACTCGCCCGACGGCTCGTTGGCAGGCACAGATGCCTGCGCTCCCAGGATGCGCTCCCAGCATGCATTCATTTGCAATCGGCTAAAGTCGCACACTGGTCGCATATCGCTATAGTTCTCTGACGAGGACAATGATGAGATAGCCATGAGCAATCACATCAGCCCCGAAGGAGTTTGACTGGGGATGACTTTATGAGGCGTTGCCGAGCAGGAACTTCGCGCCGGTCGGAGCGGTTAGCCCGCCCGCCGGTTCGAGCGTGACGGCGAAGATAGAGGCATTGCGGCCTTCAGGGGGCACGCGGTCGCGCAGCACTGCGCGGCCAGAAGCATCTGTGTTGAAGACGACGCCGGGCAGAGGCTTGCCGCCGGCGATGTACCAGAGTTGATACGCTTTACCGGCGGGCGCGCTCGGCAGGTTGGAAGCGGAGAGGACGGCGCTTCCCGTTCGTCTGTCGTAGACGAGCCGCGCGCGAGCCTGTGGAGCCTCGTTCGTCCCCGCGAGCAGGTTGACGGGCGCGTCGGGCGCGGTCACGATCTGTTCGATCTCCTGCGCGCGCGCCAATTCATCCTGCGTCCGGCTGATGTCCGCAAGCATCTCTCTATTCCGATTCCACAGCACCCCGGACGTGACGGCGAGCGCGGCGATGACGAGAGTTGCGGCGAGCGTCCCGTACATCATCGAGGGCCTCGCGGAGATGATTTGCCACGCGCCGTATTCATCGAGCGATGACAGGCGCGCATCCGTCTCTTTCCCGGAGGTCGCGGAGCGCGGGGCGTCCACATCTCCCAGGTCAACGACATCGCTCGCCTCTGAAGGGTCAACTGTTTTGAGCGCACGCACGCTGTCGAGCACGCGCTCGCGCAACCCTGCGGAGGGCGCGGACGCCGCGACCGTGTAGACGAGCCACGACGCCGTCTCGCGCAACTCGTCGAGTTCCGCGCGGCATTCTGCACACGTCTCGACGTGCGCCGACAGGGAACGCGATTCGTCCCCGGCCAACGCACCCGCCGCTTCGAGCGCGAGCAACTCTTTGTAATCTTCGTGTCTCATTAAAAACCGTAACCTGAAGCTTCGACGCTCTCACCGGAGCATGCTCTTCAAGCTGCGCTCAAGATCAACATACGCCTCTTGGAATAACGATTGATTGTCCGCCCGTGGGTTCTAAAACGCCGGCATTTTATCAACCTCTCAATGCCAAACCGGCTGACGACCGACGGCCTATCCGCCCTTCACCCGCTCGCGCAGAATGCCGTGCAATTTCAACAGCCCGGCGCGCGTGCGCGTCTTGACGGTTCCGAGCGGCTGGCCGAGCCGCGTGGCGATCTCCGACTGCGAGAGTCCTTCCAGATAGGCGAGCACGAGAGTTCGTCGCTGCTCTTCGGGCAGCTCGTCGAGCGCGCCGCGCACGAGTTCGCTTTGCTCCGAGCGAATAGCCACCTCGTCAACCCCGACCTGTATGCTTTCGGGCACCTCCTGCGTTGACCTCAGTGCCGTGCGGTTGCGGGATTCCAGCAGGCGCAGGCGATCAATGGCGCGGCTGCGCGCGAGCGTCACGAGCCATGTGAAAGGACGGCCACGTGCGGCGTCGAAACTGCGTGCCTGCTGCCACACCTGTAGGAAGACTTCCTGCAAAACGTCTTCCGATTCGGGGCGGCTGTGTAATATACGCAGCAGGAGACCTAAAAGGATGGAACTGTAGCGGTCGTAGAGCGAAATGAATGCGGGTTCTTCTCCGCGCGCGACGGCGTGGACGAGTTCTATATCAACCTGATCGTCGTGTTTACGTTCTGGAGTCACGCTTGTCGCCTTAGTGAGTCGGGACGGCTCCTCAAGAAGAATCTCTTTGACCACGTCAACTGATATAACCCTGACCCTCTTCAATCACGCTATGGGAGAGAGTGTCTGAACGCGAAATATCATTTCCTCGTGTGCATGTAGAATAACAAACAAATGTTTGCCGCGAATATGTTTTTTATTGCGAACCTGACATTTCCGTCTTCACGCAAGCCGAAAAAGGCGTGCGCGCCGTATCGGCAAACGATTCAGTCTTGAAAATAAAGAGCGCCGGCATCTCTCGAACGTCCGGCGCTCTGCGTCTTCAAGGCTGTGTCGCTTTCGCGCTCAGGCGATGGTGATTTCTTCCGAAAGGTACACGTCCTGAATGGCGTTGAGGAGCGCGACGCCCTCGTTCATCGGACGCTGGAATGCCTTGCGCCCGGAGATCAGTCCCATGCCGCCGCCGCGTTTGTTGATGACGGCGGTGCGGACGGCTTCGGCCATGTCGGTCTGCCCCTTCGATTCGCCGCCGGAGTTAATCAAACCGCAGCGTCCCATGTAGCAGTTCGCCACCTGGTAGCGCACGAGGTCAATCGGATTATCCGTCGTCAACTCGTCGTAGATTTTCTTGCTGGTCTTGCCGTAGGGCGAGTCTTTCGAGAGGTTGAGCGCGTTGTAGCCGCCGTTACGTTCGGGGAGTTTCTGTTTGATGATGTCGGCCTGAATGGTGACGCCGAGGTGGTTGGCCTGCCCCGTCAAATCGGCGGCGGCATGCATGTCGCCATCTTTGGTCTTGAACCCGGAGTTGCGTAGGTAGCACCAGAGAATCGTCGCCATGCCTAACTCGTGCGCGTAAGAAAATGCCTCGCTGATTTCCGTGATCTGCCGCGTGGACTCTTCCGACCCGAAGTAGACGGTCGCGCCGACGGCGACCGCGCCCATGTCGCGCGCCTCGTCCACCGTCCCGAAGAGCACCTGATCGAACTTGTTCGGGTAGGTCAGCAGTTCGTTGTGGTTGATTTTGACGATAAACGGAATCTTGTGCGCGTACCTGCGCGCGACGATGCCGAGCACGCCGAAGGTCGAGGCGACGGCGTTGCAGCCTCCCTCGATGGCGAGGCGCACGATGTTCTCAGGGTCGAAGTACTGCGGGTTCGGCGCGAACGACGCGCCCGCGCTGTGTTCTATTCCCTGATCTACAGGCAGGATCGAGAGGTAGCCCGTGCCCGCGAGCCGCCCCGTGCTGAACAGGCTCTGGAGCGAACGCAGCACCAAAGGGTTCCGGTCGGACTGTGCCCACACGCGATCAACGAAGTCTGGGCCGGGCGACTGTATTAAATCTTTTGAAATAGTCTCTGTCTTGTGATCGAGCAGCGTGCGTGCGTTCTCGCCCAAAAGTTCTTCGATGCGGTCGAGAGTCGTTCCCTCGCGCTTGAGTTCCGTAGCCATGCCGGTAATCCTCCTATGACCTTAAAAATACGCGCAAGCGGCGTCGAGAGTCAAAAAGCGGAACGCGGATTATAGCATGGAAAGGCCGGACGATTCCGAAAGGGCCGGGGGTTTGTAGACGACACTCAACGCGCCCGTTCGCCGTCGCGCAAGAAATTTGCTCGTTGCGCGCTTTGTTGCATCACATGATAACGCTTGCTCCTGCCTGCGTTTAGTTCTGATTGACGGAAAAGGCGTTTGCTTTCTTCATAACATAGGGATAATCTCCCGCGCCATGAGTGCTTCCTTGCCGGGCATTCGGCTTCTCAGCATTCACATTCAGACACACTAAGACCGGGCCGCCAATAGAGCAACTTGTCATGGCAGTGGGGAAAGACTAA
>JAIVJG010000028.1 GCA_020200155.1 Acidobacteriota bacterium
GGGTTGGTCGCTCATGGAAATGGCGCGCACACGGTCGGTGATGTTTTTGAACTCGCTGAAGCCGGGCAGTTGCTCGACGCGATTGTTGACCTTGCGATCAAAAAACGAGATGCCCTCGACGCCTTTGAAGAGCGTCGCGATGAGATAGTTCGTCTCGCGCGTGGGCTTCGTGCCCTGCCCGACGGGCGTCCAGAATTTGCCGATGATATAGCGCGCCAACTTTTGCGCGAACGGCGAGCGCGCGAGTTTGAGGCGCGCGACGTGCCAGTAAAAATTGACGTGGACGGACTCTTCACGCGCGATGGTGCGAAGGATGTTTTCGAGCACGGGATGTCCGGCGAGTTTCCACAGTCGTTGGTAGCCTTGCAGCGTCGTCAGTTCGTTAATCGCGCCCCATGCCATATGCGCGCCCGCGAAGTTGTCGCCAAAGGGTTTGGTGGCGATGCCGGCGATGTAGTTTTCGAGCGTGTAGCGGAAAGGAATTTTGGCCTTCTCCTCCGCTTCCCAACGCGGGCTGACGGGGACGCCCGCCTCCGCGAGAAAGCGGTTGAGCAGGTCTGCGTGATCCTGTTCCTCGCCGCTCCAACGCTCCATGAATTGTTTGATGACGGGGTCTTTGCCTGTCGGCGTGCGTTGCAGTTCCTTGTAGTAAATGTCTGTGAAACTCTCCACGTCGCGCATGTAGAGCAGGACGGGAATGAACTCCGCGCGCAGTTCATGGCGCGACACTTCCTCCCACGGAATGCTTTCCAGAAAGGAACGGTTAATGGCTCTCGGCTGTCGCTCGTACCAGGCGAGCACTTCTCTCTCCGTCTCGAACACGTTAATTGCTCCTGTCAGATAATGAATATAAAAGCAGGGAGGTGTCTAAATTACGTCTGGCGGGCGTAAACGGATTCGATGTTTGACGAAGAGAGTTTCAACGGCTGTCGTCGCGTGGCTGCCAGAGCTTGACGGAAGAGTGGTCGGCGGACGTGGCGAGGATGTCGCGGTAGGATTGATGCAGGACTGGATGCAGCGCGGCGGGCGCGAGTTCGGCGAGGGGCGCGAGTACGAACCGGCGCAGGTGCAGGCGCGGGTGCGGCAGCGTCAAAAATTCGGTCTGCTGAAGCAGATCGCCGTAGAGCAGCAGGTCGAGATCAAGCGTGCGCGCCGCGCTCGCCGTCCCGCGACGCCTGCCGAGCAGGTATTCGATGCGGAGGAGGCGCGCGAGCAACTGTTCGGGCGTGGGAAGCGACGCGCCGCCAAGTTCGGCCACCATGTTGAGGTAGGGCGGCTGCGCGTCGCACACGTCCACCGGCTCGGTCTCGTAAATCGAGGAGAGACGCGCGACCGGCAACCCTGCGTCAAGCATGCCGCGCACGCCCAGCAGGAGGTTCCCGGCGCGGTCGCCTAGGTTCGACCCCATCCCGACGTAGGCGCTCATTTTCGGGGCGACGCTTTCAGGCATGCGTTTATCTCAAGCCGGCTCGCCGTGTTTGCCTTTCATCTCCGCGTTGAAAGCGTCGGACGCGCCGCGCGCGACGCTCTGAAGTTTTCCAGAATAAATGTTCGTTGAGCGTTAACCGCCGCGCGCCGAAACTTGTCAACGGCGCTGATCCGTCGTTTCTTCAACGCTCGCGAAGAAGCGTTTGAGTTTATCTTCGTCGAGCTTCCCGCACGTCCGTACGCCGCTACAGACATCAAGGCCGAAAGGCCGGACTGCCCCGACGGCCTCCGCGACGTTCTCACTTTTGAGTCCGCCGGCGAGGAACACAGGCACGTCCACCGCCGCGCGTATGTCCCGGCTGATCCGCCAATCGTGCGTCCGTCCCGTCCCGCCCAACTCCCTGATTGGCAGGTTCTGGTTGCCGGAGTCGAGCAGGAGCGCGTCAACTTTACGCGCGACCGCGACGGCCTCGTCAAACGACTCACGCCCCGTCACGTGAATCACCTGCACGAGCGAGACGCCGGGCAGAGCCGCGCGCAGTTCGTCGTAGACGTGCGTGCTCACGCGATCGCAAAGCTGTATGGTGTTGACGCCGCACCTTCGCTGCTGCGCGACGATGGACGCCGTGTCTTCCCTGCAAGTCAGCAGGAAGGTGGCGATGGGCGGCGGGACGCGCGCGGCGATTTCCGCAATCGCTTCTTCCGAAATGACGCCCGGCCCGCTCGGCATCTCCGACACCAAACCCAAAGCGGACGCGCCGCACTCGATTGCCGTCCGCGCCTCTTCAAGGTCGGCGATGCAGCAGATTTTCACTCTCGGCCTGTTCATCACGCGAAAGCCTTCAGTCGAATAATACTTGCTTGCCGTCTTCGCGCCGCGAGCAACCGGCAAAGCATCTACACTGATAACGGCGCGGCCTACTCTGAAAGCGTATTATATCGCGTGGGTGTCATTTCGTCGGAGCTATAATTGACCCTGATTCAAAATCGTCGCACCAATCGCGGAAACTAAATTATGTCGCAACTGAGCGCGCTCGTCTGGTTGAAGTGGAAGCTGTTTCGCAACTCGCTGCGGTCGCGCAAGGCTGTGGTGGGACGCGTGGCGTCGGCGCTGGGGACGCTGGCGGCGCTGGCGCTGGCGCTGGTCATCGCGACGGCGCTTGGCTTCGCCACTTACGCTTTCATGTCGCGCACGCACGGCGACGCGGGACAGTCCGGAGAGACGGCTTACCTGTTCCTGCTGGTGATTTTCGTCCTGCTCTATTTGATGTGGGCGATTGTGCCGCTGGGGTTGGGCGGGGGCGGCCAGTTCGATCCGGGGCGCATGCTGCTGTATCCGGTCTCGCTGGGAAAGCTCTTCGTGTTTGACTTCCTGAGCGAGCTGACGAGCCTCTCGACGATCTTCGCCGCGCCGGTGATCTTCGGCGTCGCGCTCGGTGCGGGGCTGGCGAGCGGGGGCGTCGGAGCGGCGCTGGTGGTGGCGCTCGTCGCGGTCGTGTCGGGGCTGTCGCTCTCGAAGCTGCTCTCGACGGCCATCGGCTCTCTGATGCGGACGAAGCGCACGCGCGGCGAGACGGTGCTGGCTATACTCGGCGGCGTGCTCGGCCTGTCGGGAGCTTTCGTCGGGCAGCTCGCGCCCGTCGTCGCGCGTCACGCGGACTACTTTCGCGGCATACGCTGGACGCCGCCGGGCGCGATAGCCGCCGCGCTCTCGTGGGGACTGCGTGTCGGAGGCGCGGGCGAGTACGCCGCCGCGCTGGCGACGCTGACCGGATACGCGTTCGTCTTCGTCGGCCTCGCTTACATGCTGGCACGGCGCACGGCACTCGGCGCGGGCGGCGGCGTGAAGAAACGCGCGGCGGCGCGAAAGGGCGGCGGGGCGGGAGATGTCGCTGCATACGCCGGCTGGCAACTGCCGCTCATGTCCGCGCAGCTTTCCGCAGTGGTCGAGAAGGAGTTGCGCTACGCGCTACGCAACGCGCAACTGCGCGTCATCGCCGTGATGGCTACGGGGCTGACGATTGTGCTGAGGCTGTCGCCGCTCGGCGGCACGCGGCGTGGAGTTGGATTCCTTGGGCCTTACGCGGAAGGCGCGGGCGCAATCTTCAGCGTGCTCTACATCTCCACGCTCCTCTCCCCGCTGACGACGAACCTCTTCGGCTACGACGGCGCGGGGATGCGCTCTCTCGTCCTCGCGCCGGTAGACGGGCGCAGGCTGCTCGTCGGAAAAAACATCGCGACGACTTTCATCAGTCTCCTGCTCACGCTCGCAGGCGTGCTCGCCGCCGGACTCGTCCTCCACGACCTGACGTGGCAGCCTCTACTCTCAGCGGCGCTCTCATACGTCGTCTTCGCCGCACTCTTCGCGCTCGGCGGCAACTGGCTGTCCATACACTTTCCGAAGCGCGTGCAGTTCGGCAAAAGGATGAACCGTTCCGGCGTGGCCGGGCTGATTATGGTGCCGTTCTTCGTCCTCCTGCTCGTGCCGCCGGCCATCGCCGTCGCGGGCGGCTACGCGGCGCAGAGCCTCCTCGTCAAGTATGTTATACTCGCGGCGTTCGCGTCTCTTTCGATTGGCGCGTACCTGTTGCTCATCTCGCGGCAGGGACGCTCGTTTGAACGGCGCGAACTGGAGATACTTGAAGCCGTGACCGGACAGAGCGGTTCAGAGGACGGTCAAATCATGGGTTGAGCGGCGCGTTGCGCGACGAAGCGCAAGCGTCGCCACTATTCCAGCGTTGCTTGAAACAAACGGCGGACGCACATGCGTCCGCGCGGATGTCGAAAGCATCCGGGCGGGTTTCGTAGCCCCGTCTAAACAAAAATGGCTCGCAGAAAATTTCGTCACCAGCGGCACGAGCCGCTCACCGAACGCTCTTTTCAAGAGTACCTTTCAATGCCCGCCACGCAGACCTCTCGCGCGGAACTGTTGAGCCTCGTGCGCGGCGGCGAAGATTCCTACCTCGAACTCAAAGTTAAGCTTTCCAATCCGGAGAAAATCACGCAGGGCATCATCGCGCTCGCCAACACGGGCGGCGGCGTGATCGTCTTCGGCGTCAACGACAATTTGCGCGTCGAGGGCGTGGACGACGCGGAGGCCGTGCGCGACGAACTCGTCCGCATCTGCCGCGAAGACATACTGCCGCCCGTCTTCCCCTACATTGACATCGCCGCGTTCGACAACGGCCTGCGTATCGTCGCGCTCGACGTGGAAGGCAAGCGCCGCCCGCACAGGACGCGCGACGGGCGCTACTTCCTGCGCATCGGCGCGGAGAAGCGCGAGGCGACGCGCGAAGAACTCTCTCTGCTGCTTGACGAGGCGCGGCCACTGCGCTTCGAGAACGTCGTCGCCATCGGCGCGAGTCTGGACGACGTTGACGAGGCGCACCTCTGGAGTTTCGTGCGCGAATTTCAGGGCGACGCCTTCGACTACGCGCCCTCGGACGCGGGCTACCCGACCGCCGAAGTGTTGGAGCGCGACCTGCTGCTGGCGACGCCGACGGGCATTGCGTCAGCGCCTACAGTCGCCGGCCTGCTCCTCTTCGGCCACGACGAACGCGTCGCCGAATTGCTCCCGCGCTCCTCCATCACAGCCGTCCGCTTCGCGGGCGACAACACGCAGGCTCCCAAGGTCGAGAGCTTGCGACTGAACGGCAACCTGCACACGCTCTTCGAGTCGGCACTGCGCTTCGTCGAACGCTACTGCGATCTCTGGGACAAACGCCCGCGCGCGTTTCCGGGGAGTGACGCGGATGCGCCCGTCACGCCACGCGCCAACTACCAACGCGCTGCGGTCGCAGAGGCGCTGGCGAACGCGCTCGCCCACAGAGACCTCGCAGTGCGCGAGCCGACGACGCGCCTCTTCGTCTTCGACCGCTCGATTGAAATCACCAACCCGCGCCGCACGCACGGCTTCGCTCCCGCCATGCAACGCGCCATTCGCTACGGCGTGCCGCAGCGGCTCAACCCGCAACTCTCCGCGCTCTTCACGAGTCCGGCTTACGGCCTCAAGCTTCCGCACGGCGGACTCCCCGCGCTGCTCCGGGAGTCGCGCCTCTTCTCCGGTCGCAAGACCGAACTCCACGCCTTCAACGACGAGTTTCGCTTGAGACTCTACGGAGCGTGAGAACAGAGAAGGCAGAGGAGCAGTAGGGCGAACAAAGCAAACAGCGCCGGAGGGGCGACCGGCAAATGGTCGTCGTCAAGCAAAAAGGCAGCCGTTTGAGGGCTGCCTTTCGCTTTTCCTGAGTGCTTTCCGCCTGCTAGCCTTTCGGCGCGTTGTAGAACTGGCGGCTGTTGATGGTGTAGTCCTTTTCGTCGAACTGGCCGTCGCCGTCAACGTCAACCTTGACGACGATCTTGTGCTGCTTGCCGTCGCGGCGCTCGCCGGGGTTGTAGCCGAGGCTGTACTGGTTACGCATCACGGCGTTGATGGTCGAGAGCGCGGAGGGCAATTCGCCGGGGAAGGTGATCGGGAAGTACATGCCGCCCGTCTCTTTGGCGAAGGTCTTGAGCGTGTTATCCGCTTGCAGAAAGCTCATCCGCCCCGGCTGGTTCGAGCCGCCCAGCCCGTCCGTCGCGTTCAAATTCTGATCGTACTTTTTGAGGAACAGATTGCCGGTGCCGATAATGTAAATCGGCACGCCCGCGTTCTGCGTAATCTTGCGCGCCTTGTCGTAGTTGATCTTGCTGAAGGTGTCGAGGCCTGTGCTGACCAGGAAGATGGCCTTGCGCCGCCCCTGCAAAGAGGCCATCCCGACGTAGTCCGCTTTCTCAGACTTAGAGTTCTCCAAAACAACAGCGTCGCCGCGACCGCCGAGCAGCACGAACTGAAGGGCGTCGAAAAGATTCGCCTCGTTGAAGGCCGGTTGATTTCTGAGCATCAGGCTGATGACCTGGCTGATGCGCGCGGGGTCGTTGGTGAAGTCCGTCAGCGGCGTCGGGCGCATGTCGTAGGCGATGACGGAGACGTAGTCGTCGGGCGGCTTGATGAACTGCTGTAGGAACATCGCCATCGGGCGCAGCACTTCGTATTGCCCCGGCTCCATCCCGCCCGAACCATAATAGCCGAGCGCCTGCGAGAGCTTGCTGTACTCCAACACCATCGCCACCGTGATCGGCGCTTCGGGCGTCGAGAAGTTCGAGATATCCTGCCGTATGCCGTCCTCGAAGATGGCGAAGTTTTCCTTCTTCAGGTTCGTCACGAGCTGCTTGGACTTCTTGTTGATGACCACGGCCTCGACGTTGACGAGCGCGGACACGACCTTGACGGTCTCCGTCTCCTGAATGATGTCGGTCGGGACAGGTTCTTGCGGCTGCTGCGGGTTGGTCTCGTCCGGGCGCGGATTCTTCTTCTGCGGGGCGGTCGGCGGCTGTCGTCTGGACTGCGCCAGTCCCGCGCGCGCGCCGGGGCCGGAGAAGGGAAGAAGAAGGAACGTCATCGCGACGGCCACGGCGAAGAGACGGCGGGAAAGCATTTTTTTCATGGCGACAAAAACCTCAAAAGCGGGAAGGCAGGGACGTGACAACAGGCGATTCCATTTCGTTCGACTATACGGCGCAGCCGCGCACACGGTCAAGACATTGAAACTCCCGGCAGCGGGGCGTCGCCCTGATGTGCAAACGAAACCCGGCGGGCGGCGACGCATTGGGACGAATGCCCGGCGCGTCCTCCCCGTGCGAACTTCATGCTGTCCCGCGTAATTGCCGTAAGCCGGCGGCTGATTGCTCGCCGGTTTGATGCAAACGTGCCGCTCTCTGTTGGCCTGTGGGAAGAGGTTGGACGGCGTGATTCTTAAAAAGACTGAGGCCCGGCGGAGGCTTGGAACACGAGCGCCTTCCGCCGGGCCAGACAGAAATCCGTGCGTCGAGCTTCAGTTGCCACCGCTGGTGATGGGTTCGACTTCGATGAGGGCGTCGTAAGTGCCTGTGTTATCGTCGAGCTTGCCTTCGTTGACGCCGAGGAAGAGGCGACCGTCGCGCGGCGCGACGAAGTCGCGGTTCGTCCCGATGAAGATGAAGTCGTCGTTGTCGTCGCCGATGACGGCGATCAGCCCGCCGGTCGGCTCGTTCTTCATCAGCTTCTCTGTGTCCATCACGCGCGGCAGGCCTGTCGGAGTCGAGAAGCGTCCCAGCCCCAGAGAGACGCGACCCGTGGCCGAGACGCGCAGGCGCTGTCCGCGACGCACCATCAGCCCGCTATCCGTCCAGCCGTTGGCCATGTTGTCGGCGCGCACGCGGATGCGGACGGGGAAGAACTGCGAATCGCTTCCGCCGGAGCCGGGCTGCGACGCTCCGCTGTTACGCGAAGCGCCGGATGAGGTCGTGCCGACGCCGCTATCGTTGCCGAGGGTCGGGCGCGGCTGCGGCTGGGACGGCCTCGGCGTGGGCGTTTGCGGCGTTGGGCGTGTCGTCTCAATGCGCGCGGCCCCCGTGTCCGGGTTGTCGCCGGTATTTCCGCTTGCGCCGGTGTCGCCGCCGCCCGCCGAGTCGAACTCGATGGAGTCAACGTCTTCCATGTAGAGCGTGATGCGGCTGCGCCGTGTGCGATTGCCCGCGCCGATGAGGACGGTGAATTGCTGTTCGCGGAAGCTGACAATCTGGCCGCGAATGACTTGGCCGTCCTTCATGCGGATCGTATCTCCGAGCGCGACAACCGCGCAGGCGAGCACGAGCGCGGCGAGCGCGAGCAACCTGGCGAAACTCTTAAACTTCATAATGACCTCCGGGAAACGTGTGGAAACCGGCGCACAATCAACAACGGGACATCTACCAGAGAGAGACGCGATTTGGCAAGCGGGAGAGAGATGTGCTGTGGCGATGGATGTAAAAAGCACGCTCGCAGGTTGCCCGCCCCCTCGGAAAGGACTCGATGGAGGACGCCGTGCCTTAACTTAATCGCGTGCGCGCGAAGTCTAATCACGCGGCGCACAAATAAAACGCGGCAGGCCAGTTGACCTGCCGCCGCCGTTGAATTTTTTGTTAAAACAGCGCGTGCGCGAACTCTCCCGCGCTACGCATGTTGAATTAAGCCGCCCGGTTTTTTTTGACGAATCGCAGTGCCACGCCGTTCATGCAATAACGCAAGCCTGTCGGCTTCGGCCCATCGTCGAAGACGTGTCCCTGATGAGCGTCGCAACGCGCGCAGAGCACCTCAGTCCGTTTCTCCGACAGGCTGTTGTCAACTTCCTCGCGGACGTTCTGCCGCGCGATTGGTGCCCAGAAGCTCGGCCAACCAGTGTGCGACTCAAATTTCGTCTTCGAGCTGAACAGCGGGAGGGCGCAGCAGACACACTCGAAGACGCCGCTCTCGTGCACGTTGAGGAGCGGGCTTGAGTAAGGCGCTTCCGTGCCCTTCCGCCGCGTCACTTCGTATTGCTCAGGGGTCAGGATACTCTTCCACTCGGCGTCGGTCTTCACGACTCTGCCCACAGAGCCTTTGCCACCGGGCACGCCCTTCCGCACGCCTTTGTCGGCTGCGGCGACAAGGGGACTTTTCAAGACTACTGCCAACGCACCGAGGCTGAGCGCCGAAGAAAGAAAAGAACGTCTGTCCATTGTTAAGCTCCCGTCCGATTGATCTGATAAGCCTGACCTACCGGATATACGATTGACGCGCCGCTCCCGGTTTGCAATCCTGCCGCGAAAGACATCGCGTTTCAAGTCGCTTTATGAGGCCAATGTGAAGTAGATGCACCCTTGTCGCCACAGGAAGTCTAAAACCGGCGGGGCATTCCTGCCCAGGAGCGCGGTCAGGACTTTAGCTGATGCCCCGTATTTAACCTGCAAACGCTTGTACGTCCTGACCAGTTCCTTCTCCCCTCCGGCCCGCCCGCCAAGCATCGCTTCCCACGCCAGGCTGGCGTCAACATAACATCTCATAGACAGACGAATATAATTCTTTCTCTGACACTCCGGTACACCCAGCAACGCTTTATTAACCTTGGGCAGAGCCAGCATCACGAGTGCTTTATATTGCTCTGCGGTGGTCAAAATTTCAACCGGCTTCCCGTGCTCCTTTCTGACGGCCATCGCGTTCAGCCGTCTCAAGACTCCGCCGACCCCTTTAATATTCCTGACGTATTCTATTGATTTAATATACTTCGCGTGCGACTCGTCATCAATGAGCCTGTAGCGTACGCCGAAGCCGATCTCCGGAAAGTTATTGGCGACCTCTCCCCAGGTGGTTATCCACTCGTCGGTCGGGAGTTGAATATCAAGTTTGAGAAAATCATTCTTCGTTACGCTGCCGCCGGTGAGAACGAAGCACCCGCCGGTGCTGATATCGCTAATGGTTCCAACATACCGTCCCAACTCTCCTTCCCAACGAGCGTTCAAGTAAAAGTATATGCGTTCCTCAGACCGCTGTTCGTCTGTTTTGATGGCTTCATAATCTAAAAGTATTCTGTCTTCTGTCGCCATCATGTTAAGACCTGACCTTTTGAATCAAACCCATTCCCAATTGATATGAAAGATTAAACGGCATCATGGCCGAGGGGTCGCTTTTGAATAGCTCTGCCAGTTCAGTTGATTGTCAATTTAGCGGCTTGAGGTGCTGACTTAAGGCGGGTTGGTTCCTCAATACGTCGCGCATGCTGACGTGGTAAATCAAAGCTTCCAGATAACTCCCAAACCTGTGGAGCACGGGGGCAAGGTCTCCGTCGTCATCATAAGACTTCTTGATCTCATCTACAAAAGCCTCGAACTCCACCCAATCCCTGTAGATGAGAAAGTGCATAGTCTCGTCACGAAAATGTTCGAGATGATTGACGAGCGCGTGCTTCGGCAAGACGCCGGAAGCTCTCTCCGCCCCGTTGACTTTCTGGAGTAGCGAAAACAACTCGCCGTACAAGACAAGCGATTGCTCGACTTTCGTTTTGTGATCCTCGAAAAGCTGTGCCCCGTCGAGCGTGGGGTCGAAGGCTCGCGCCAGCGTGAGGGTTGATTGTTGGAAGCAGTTATGTAGAAGTCCGTAAGCGCGAATCAATTCCGCGCGGGATATTTGTGAGTACTGGTAAGTGTTCAGCGTGGGAACCTCATCTCTGAATACTCTGTGAAGCTCATGACCAATGGCGAAACTCATTCCGTCCAGAACGTCCCTGACATGCTCGTTAAGGTCAACCACAGGCAGGGCCTGTTCGTTGATGTAGTTAAGGAGTGAGAGGGTTTTCTCGTATACCAGCTTGAATATCAGCGTGCTTTTCTGAAGCGTCTTGTCTTCGGTCAGGCAGTTCTCAATGAGGCTTAAGTAGTTCAGGACACGGGCTAATTCGGTGAAGATAGGTATGATTGTTATACACAACGAAATGGGTTGTACGAGGTTTAGAAGTTCGAGGATGCGGGGCGGTAAAGGTATCGCCCGTGGAAAATAGAGCGGTGCTGTAGATTCAGGCGCATCCTGAGACTCCTGCCTCAGTTCGTCTAAATCTATCTCTTCTTCACCTGTATGCATGGTTTTATGGGCTTTTGTCTGGCAGGGTAAGGAAAGCAGGAAAGCAATTACATGGAGGCCTGAATACCAGGCTACCTTCACTAAAATAGTTTAAAAGACGTTCGTAGTCAATAGGTTAAGTTTCCAGAGCCGGCAAGTTGATCTCGGCGTAATTAACTACCTTGAACTGTTCCTCATAAAACCCCACATCAAGATTTGCCTTCACCCTAATGAAATCCTTGACACACAAGGCAAATCAATAATATTTTTGCCCCGCTAAGCTTGACCGCGTTTGGTCACTTTATATTCCAAGGGCGCTTGAAAATAGAAACTGTGGAAAATCAGGAGGTGCGTCTTGAGAAACAAGATTGGATTCATTTCGGCTTTCACGCTTTTGACGTTAGCAGCGATTTGCCTGTTCCCCTCGACCGGGAACTCTGCTGCAAGCCAGGATCAGCCGACGATTGTCAAAGATTCCATCCAACTAACCGCTTTCACAAATAACTCCTATCGCGGGAACTACGACGCATGGAGTTGGGTGCCTAAAATCGAGTTTCGTGTCAACGGCCCCATCGCCAGCGGCAGCCAACTCTACGTGGAATACACCGTCCCCGGCGGCGCGCCGGTGAAGTTCGACTGCGCGACCGAAGAGACGCAGAAGGGCCGTTGGTGGAAAACCGAGTGCGGAGGCCGAGACATCCCTGAAGCCAAGAGCACGACCTACACCGGCCCCGTCAACTTCGCCATCAAGATGCGGAATGAGCTTGCCGGCGGGGCCGACGCGACACTCTTCACAGGCAAGGCGAAAGTCGGGAAGGTGCATTCCAACGAGGCGGGGCCGAAGGCCGTCAACAAGTGGGTCTATTACGTAGACCATGATTGGAACCTGCCCATCGGCTACGTCTATCTGACCCCCGACGACCTGAAAGGATGGGATCGCCCGGACTTTCATGTCGCATTCTGGGTACGCGGGGAGGCCGTGCGTTTTCAGCCTCACCTGTTTTATCAGGGCAAGGAAGTGGGCAAGAAATCTTTTGAGGGTGAAGAGGTCGGCAAGGCCGGTTGCGAATCAGATGTAGAGAACGGAACTACGCATTTCGTGGACGACTCTGTGCCGCAAAAGGCGAAGTGGGCGCGCGTGGTGTGCAGCTTCCCGAACGTGAAGGGCTGGGACAAGACGGGTGAAGAGGCCGGTATGTTCGGGCCGCTCTACCTGCTCAGTGCGAATCCGGGCGAGTACGAGTTGAAGGTGCTGTGGAATAATCACCTGGCGAGGTCTGTCAAGTTCACCGTAGGTTCCGGCGGAAAACTCGACTACAACATTGCATCCTCCAACAAGCTCGGCAGAGACCGCGTCATCGTGCCGGTTCAGATCGTCGGAGACCAGGACGGCCAGTGGGATCGAACGGCATGGAAGACCGAAGCGTTCTATGGCAACCCGCTGACGGGCTTCACGGCTTTGCCGTAAATGACGTGCAGTAGAAGCTCAACTGTCAGGTCTCATCCGACCGCACCAAAAGCCCAAAGGTACCAGATTTACGCCTGCATGAAAGCCGACCGGACGCACCTTGCGATTGCCGCCGAAGTCGGGGTTCATCCCTCTACCATCTCGCGCAAGTTGACGCGCAACCGGGGCCGCCGGGGCTATCGTCCTCAGCAGGCACAGCAGAAAGCTCAAGCGCGCAAGATGAACCACGGCACCACCCGCGAACTTCAGTTTCGCGGGTGGCGATGCCGAATGCTGTTTCTTTCGTGGTGATTTATTCCTGTGGCCGAAGCTTGCTGCCTTCAGTCAACATCAGCCAACATACAAATTCTGAGCGTTAGCAGGCCTTATTCAGCGCCACGAATGGAGGTCGTGAATTATGACTGCCGATAGAATACTGAACCTGATTGCTCCTGCTGTTATTGCACTCATCTCTATTGTCATCTTTTTCCTTGTCCATCCTGCCCAAAGGTTCTCTTTCGTGCCTGCAATGGTCTTGGCATTTGTTTGTTACCTGCTCACGAGCTACCGGGAGATGCCCAGAGTTGAGCGCGTTCTGCCCTTCTATCTAGTCGCTCTGGCGATACAGTTCTTGCACTTTACAGAAGAATACGTTTACGGCTTTCAGTTCAGAGTCGCCGAAATTATGGCTGGAATGCCTCCTTTTGACGCCAATGTGTTTTTGG
>JAIVJG010000272.1 GCA_020200155.1 Acidobacteriota bacterium
GTATAAGCGGAAGTCGTTCCGCATAATACGGCAATTCGGGTGTTATGCGGAAGTGCTTCTGTATAACTACATTATTGAACGACGCTTCGGGTGTGCGGAATGAATTAAATGAGTCACGCGCGAGCTTGACGTGTCGTGGCGTGATTCGCCGCCATCATGGTTTTTGAGCGTCTGATTGATTTGCGCCTCTTTTTACCGCATAATCGGCGCGGATGCGTGTAGCTTAGACAGGCTGGGGGAAGACTATTCATGCTGGCAGTGCTCGGCGCGCTTTTCGCCAACGCGCTGATTACCGTTTTGAAGTTCGTCGCGGCTGGCTTC
Organism: Acidobacteriota bacterium; assembly: GCA_020200155.1. Taxonomy (GTDB): domain Bacteria; phylum Acidobacteriota; class Blastocatellia; order Pyrinomonadales; family Pyrinomonadaceae; genus JAIVJG01. Next base: position 322 of record JAIVJG010000272.1, read on the forward strand.
ACAGGCTCTTCCGGCATGATGGCGGAGGCGCTGCACTCGCTCGCCGACACGACGAACCAGATTTTTTTGCTGCTGGGCCTTCGCTTCTACAACCGCCCGGCGTCGGAAAAGCACCCTTTCGGTTACGGCAAGGAACGCTTTTTCTGGTCGTTCATCGCGGCGATTTTCATCTTCGGCGTCGGCGCGACCTACGCGATCTACGAGGGCTTCGTCAAGCTCTATCACCCGCACGCGCCGGGGAATCTCAAGTGGGCTTACTGGGTGCTCGCCATCTCGTTCGTGCTTGAGAGCGCGTCCATCGCCACGGCCATCTATCAGGAGATGCGCGAGGCGCGGCACGCGGGGGTGAGCTTTGGCGAGTACCTGCGCGAGTCGAAAGACCCGACGGCGAAGACCGTGCTCTTTGAAGATTCGGCGGCGCTCGTCGGCATCGTCATCGCCGCCGCAGGGATTTACCTGACGGAGCACCACACAGGCCCCGGCGACGGCGCGTACTGGGACGGCCTGGCCTCCATCTCCATCGGCGTCGTGCTCGCCATCGTCGCGTTTGTGCTGGCGCGTTCCTCGCGCGGGCTGCTGCTCGGCGAGGCGGCGACGGAAAAAGTGCGCGGGCGCATCCACGACGCGATTCTCTCGCACCCGAACGTCTGCGAGGTCGTCGAGTTGCTGACGATGCACCTGGGGCCGAAGCAGATTCTGATTAACGCGCACATCAACTTTCGCGACGAGTTGGAGACGGACGACATCGAGCAGACCATCAACGAGGTGGAGCAGAACGTCAAGCGCGCCGAGCCGATGGTGGACATGATCTTTCTGGAGACCGCGCGCGAAAGCGAGCCAGGCCCCGACAAGCCCATCCCCCTGCACATCGGCTAGATAAATTTTCACTTTTGATTTGCGATTGAAAGCGTTCGCGCCTTCGGTCTTGAATCTAAACCTAAAGTCGCAAATGCTTCAGCAATCGTACACGCATTACTTCCAGAGACTACGCGAACCGCGCAGCGTCGTGGACTTCGTGCTCGTCTTTCTGCTCGTGTACACGCTGCTGAAAGTCATACGCGGGACGCGCGCCGCGCCGATGGCCGCCGGCATCGCCGCCATCGCTGTGCTCTACCTGTTCGCCGCGACCTACGATCTGGCGACGCTCGAATTCATACTCCGGCCCGCGCCGCTCTACATCGGCTTCGCCATCATCGTGCTCTTCCAGAACGAAATCAGGCAGGCGCTCATCACCTTCGGTAATCGCGTCCGAATGCCGTTCCTGCTGCGCCATCGAGGGCAGTTCGGCGAGGGCGTCTATGACGAGATCGTGCTCGCCGCCACGACGCTCGCCTCGACCAAGACGGGCGCGCTGATCGTCATCGAGCGCGCCGTCGGGCTGCGTAACGTGATTGACGGCGGCGTGCAGATGGACGCGGAGTTGAGCTACGACCTGCTGGTCACGATCTTCAACCCGACGACGCCCCTGCACGACGGCGCGGTCGTCATCCGCGCGCACCGCGTCGCCGCCGCCGCGTGCTTTCTGCCGCTCACGCTGAACCCTCTGCTCTCGAAAGACCTCGGCACGCGCCACCGCGCCGCCATCGGCATCACAGAGGATACGGACGCCGTCGCCGTCGTCGTCTCCGAAGAGACGGGACTCATCTCGTTTGTGATGGGCGGGCAAATCAGGCGCGGCCTCGACGCGACGAAACTGCGCGCCGCCATCCTCGACGCGCTCGAACCCGCCGCGCGCCCCGATGCCGCCGAAGACAAGCAGGCGAGCGCGGAAACGGAAAACGTGAAAGCGGAGGCGAGAGGCCAGAGGCTGGACGTTAGCAAAAACACCTCTGCCTTTACCGACCTCTAGTCTCTCAACTTTTACTCCAATGGCTTTTCGTGTAGCACAAAAAGGAGCGATGGGCGGCGCGCGGCGCGTGGTCGGGCCGTGGCTGCACGCGCTGCTGTTCGAGGACTGGTGGCTGAAGCTGCTGGCTCTCATCATCACGCTCGGCTTCTGGTACGCGGTGACCGGGCAGCGTGCACCCGCGACCGAGCGGCTACAGGGCGTGCAACTCGAATTCATCAGCACGCAGGATGTCGAGATCAGCAACGATTTCATCAAGAACGTGGACGTGACGGTCGAGGGTAGCCAGAGGAAACTCGACGAGATAAATGCGCGCAATCTGGCCGCAAGGGTCAACATCACGCAACTCAAGCCGGGCGACCGCGTCGCGCGCCTGACCCCAGACAGCGTCTCGTTGGAACTGCCCGACGGTGTCCAGATCGTGAGGGTCGAGCCGTCGAGCGTCGCGCTCCGGCTCGAACCGGTTATCGAGCGCGAGGTCGAGGTCGAGGCGCGCTTCGAGGGAAAACTGCCTGAAAGCTTCTCGCGCGGCGTCGTCCAGATTACGCCGGACAAGGTGCGTGTGCGCGGGCCTGAAAGCCGCGTCAACACCTTCGCCAAGGCGCGCACCGAGACCATCTCGCTTGAAGGCCAGAGGGAGAGCCTGTCGCTTCCGCGAGTCGCCATAGACATCCCGGACCATCGCGTCGTCCCGCTCGTGCCCGCCGTCTCGGTACGGGTCGAGATCATCGAAGAGCGCGTCGAAAAACGTTTCGCAAACGTCCCCGTCCGCTCCGTCTCCGGCGGCCACGCACAGCCCGCCAGCGTCAGCGTGCTGGTGCGCGGCCCACGCTCCGTGATCGAAAATCTGCGCGCGGACGAACTCGTCGTTACTCTCGCGCAGTCGCCGGACGGCGCGCTCGCGCCGCGCCTGACGCTGCCTCCGAGCCTGGAAGGGCGCGTCGAACTCGTCTCCACAAGCCCCGCCGCGTTCACCGTCAATAGATAAGTTCACAGCCCGCGTGCGAGACTTACAGCCGTCGCGCCGTTTGAGTCTCGCGCCGAAACTTTGTATTTTGAATCCATCTCTGAACCTTGAACTTCGGACTTTTTAGAATCGAGCCATGAAAAAACTCTTCGGCACTGACGGCATGCGCGGCGAGGCCGGGCGCTTCCCGCTCGACGCGGCGACGATGCGGACGACCGCAAACTCGCTCGCGCGTCATCTCGCGGCCACACACGGCGGACGCGCGCCGCGCATCGTTATTGGGCGCGACACGCGCGAGTCGGGCGCGTGGATCGAAGCTGCCTTCGTCGAAGGCGTGCGCGCCGCAGGAGCCGTGTGCGAGGCGGCGGGCGTGATTACGACGCCGGGCGTCGCTTACCTGACGCGCACTCTGCCGGCGGACGCGGGCGTCGTCATCAGTGCGTCGCACAATCCGTTTCAGGACAACGGCATCAAAATTTTCTCCCCGACGGGACGCAAGCTCGACGACGCGACGGAACGATTGATCGAAGCGGACATCCACGCCGCCGCGTCGGGCGAACACGAATCAGAAAAGACACATGCGACACAGGACGCGAAAGTCGAGCCGCCCGTCGAAGACGACAGCCGCAGGGCCGCCCAACTGCGAGCGCAGTATCTCGACTATCTAGCCGTTGAAGTCGCCGACGGTCTTCAACTGCGTGGATTGCATGTCGTCGCCGATTGCGCCGACGGCGCGGCTTCCGAACTGGCTCCCGCGCTTCTTGAACGCCTCGGCGCGCACGTCGTCGCCATCAATCATGCGCCCGACGGGCGCAATATCAACCGCGATGGCGGCTCGCTCCACATGGAAGGCTTGCGGCGGAGGGTGGTCGAAGA
>JAIVJG010000190.1 GCA_020200155.1 Acidobacteriota bacterium
CGCACGTAGGCGGCCACGTCCGCGACCTCTTTCCTCGTTAGTTTCGTTCCGAAGGCGGGCATCCCTCCGCGACCACGCATGATTAATGTTTCGATGCGACCGTTGCTCAAGTCGCCCAGCAACTGTGCGTCCGTCAAATCGGGTGCCGAGACCATCTGACCGAGGGTGGTTCGGCTGTGCCCATCCACACCGTGGCATCTAGCGCAGTTGGCCGCGTATATCTCCTTCCCCTGTGCTGCGGCTTGCGAAGACTTCCCTCTCTCTCTCCTCTGTCCACCCGCCTTCGACGATACCCCGTACACCGTGCCGATTACGGAAGCGACACAGATCATAGCGCCCACCCAAAATAAGAATTTCTTCAACGCCTTCATATCAGTAACCTTCCCTTTTGCCCCGATAGACTCATCGTAAATCTTCGCGCCGGCTTCTATGTGATGGCTTAACGCGCGGCGAGTCGGGTGCCGAACGAACGGCGTCGCAGCCTGTCGCCGAGCCAGTCCGTCATCATAACCAGCGCGTAAACGACGAGGATGAGCGTCGCTAAACGCGCGTAGAACCCGAGCTGTACGTTGTTGTAAATGGCTTGGCCCAACCCGCCGCCGCCGACCAGCCCGAGCACGGTCGAGACTCTCAAGTTCATCTCCCAGCGCAGCACCGTATAGCTCGTGAGCATCGGGCGAGCCTGCGGCCAGGCACCCCAGACGAGAATCTGTATGGGACTCGCCCCCGACGCGCGCAACGCCTCGATTGGCTCTTTCGGCACCTCTTCGAGCGTCTCCGCGTAGAGTTTGCCGAGAACGCCGCCCGTGTGCAGCCCGATGGCGAGCGTCCCTGCGAACGGCCCCAGCCCGACGGCCAGAATGAAAATGAGCACCCAGACCAGTTCCGGTATGGAGCGCAGCAAGGTGAAGAACAGCCGCGCGGATTGATAAACAACCCGCCGCGCGGCGCGCTCCGCCGGCGTGCGCCTTCCCGCCGCGTCAGGCTCGACGAGCATGAGCGTCGAGGTTCCGGGGAGCGCGAGGGCCGCCCCAATCGCGATGCCGATCAAAGTGCCGATGACGGAGATGCCCAGAGTCTGGAGCAACGGGGTAGCCAGACTCGACAAAAATGTCGAGTCGAGTTCCGGCGGGAACATCTTCCCGGCGAAGCGTGCGACGCGCTCAACCACTCCGGCGTCGAACAGCGCGCCTCTCGTCAGACCGACCACGTAGAAGCTGAACCCGACGGCTAGAGCCATGGCGACGGGCAACGCCGCCCTACTCAAGGCATGGCCGAGCGGACGCGATAGCACGCCCGAAGCGCGCCCCACGACGCGACGCACAAAACGACCTGTAAGACGGCGTGCGAAAGAATTTTGCGCGGCGCATGTCGCGTGCAGCCGCCTTCGCAGAAAGCGGCTGAGGGCGTCGTTCGCCGTCAGCAGCGCGACGAGGGCGAGTATCAGCGTCAAGACCTGCCCGTGCTCGAACATCCTCATCGAGAGGTTGATCTCGTAGCCGATGCCGCCCGCGCCGACGAAGCCGAGCACGGAGGCAGCGCGGACGGAGCATTCGAGCGAATAGAGCGTGTAGGTGGTGATGCTTGGCGCGGCCTGCGGCCAGACGGCGCGCAGGAAGACCTGCGCCCGCGTCGCGCCGCACGCACGCAGGGCCTCGACGGGCTGCGGGTCTACGTCCTCGAACACGTCGGCGTAGACGCGCCCGAGCATTCCGCCGTAGGCTACGGCCAGCCCCAGTGTCCCCGCGAGTGAGCCAAGCCCGACCGCCACCACGAACAGCAGGCCCCAAACCAGATCAGGCACGGCGCGCATGAATCCCAGCATGGCACGCGCCAGATGGCTCGCGGCGGCCATCGCACGCGCCCCGGTGCCCCAGTTGTCGCCTTCGAGCAACACGCCGCCACGCCGTGGCGTGGTAGCGGACAAAATGCCGAGCGGCAGGCCGACGAGGATGGAAAGCGCTGTGCCGGCGATGGCGATGGCGAGCGTCTGACCAATGGCCGACGCGACGACGCGCAGGAAATCGGGCGAGAGGTCGGGCGGGAACATTCCGCAGACGAAGTGCCACACGGAAGCGAGCGCACTCGCCTCGAAGAGCGCGAGCGGGTGAACCTCCGCCGCGCGCCAACAAATAGCGAGCGCGCCCGCGAGGGCGAGCGCCAAGGCGACGCGGCGCGGCGCGTTCGCTTCGACGCGTTGCCCTATCGTCCAGGCATCAGCGGGCACAGTGAAATTTGCCCCACGGGTCGGCATGCGGCTGCGGCCTCTCACTTCTCTCTAAAGAATCGTCAACGAAAATCTCTTCGAGCACGTCCCGGCTCAAGCTATCAGTGCTCAGGTCAAAGGCGACGGCCCCTTGCCGCAGGGCGACGAGGCGCGGGAAGTATTGCCGCGCCAGCTCGACGGCGTGGAGCGAGGCGACGAGCGTCCGCCCGCTCTCGTCGGCGAGTCTTACGAGCAGGCCTGTGATCGAATCAGCCAAGCCGGGGTCGAGCGAGGCGACCGGCTCGTCGGCCAGAATCACGTCCGGGTTCTGCATGAGCATCCGCGCGATAGCGAGCCGTTGCTGCTGCCCGCCCGAAAGCTCGTCGGCACGCGCACGCCGCTTGTCGGCCAGACCGACCGCTTCGAGCGCCGCCATTCCCTCCTCGATCTCGCTCTTAGCCGGGCGCACGGTGCTACGAAGGGTGTGCAACAGCGACCAACGCCCCAGCCTCCCGCAGAGCGCGTTGTCGAGCGCGGAGAGCGAGGGCACGAGGTGGTGTTGCTGATAGACTGTGCCGACCCTCCGCCGCAGCTCGCGCAACTCGCGGCCCGACATTCGCCCGACCTCGTGCCCACCGAAACGCAAGTCCCCGCTCGTCGGTCGCTGCGTGGCGTTGAGCAGGCGGAAGAGCGTTGTCTTGCCCACGCCTGACCTGCCGATGAGGGCGACCCGCTCACCCTTCCGCACGTCGAGTGTGACGCCGTCGAGCGCGCGCACCAAGCCTTCGCGCGTACGGTAGTGCTTGGTCACTTTGTCGAGCGAGTAGATCATTTCAACAACCCGGAGTCGCGCGCCGCCTGGCGCAGCCTGTCGTAGTCGGAGTCGCTGGCCCGCTCGTACCTGTTTGCGCCGAGCAGGTCGAGGACCTGCTTTTGCGACGGGTCGCCGACCGACAGCTTCATGAAGGCAGCGGAGAACTTATCCGCCATTTGCGGGTCAAGCCCTCTACGCGCGGCCCAGACGTAGTCGAAAAAGGGCGGCGTCGTGTAGAAGACTTTGACCTTAGCCGGGTCGAGCTTACCATCCTTCATCATCTTCTCGAAGACGGTCTCGTCCATCGCGCCCGCGTCCACCTTCCCGTTGGCGACGGCGAGTGCCGTCGCATCGTGGCCGCCCGTGTAGACCGCCCTCGCGATCACGTCAGCGTCAACCTGCGCCTGTCGCATGAAATACTCCGGCATGAGGTGCCCCGAAGTCGAGTTCACGTCGCCGAAGGCGAAGCTGTGGCCCTTGAGGTCTGCGAGGGCTTCGACGCCCGCGCCGGGGTGTGTGATGAAGACGCTGTGAAAATTCTTGTCGCGCTCGCGCTGCACGAGCGGCACGACGCCCGCGCGCTGTGCAGCCTGCACGTAGGTGAAGCCGCCGAGGTACGCGACATCTACGTGGTCGTTGGCGACCGCCTCGACAACCGCCGCGTAGTTGATCGGCACCGTCAGCTCGACCTTCGCGCCCGTCTCCTTCTCCAGGTACGCGACGAGCGGTTGGCTCTCACGGACGATCTTGCCGGGGTCGGTCGTCGGAATCATGCTCACGCGCAGCACGGGCGGCCCGGACGCATCCGAGGCCGAATTGTTGCTCCCGCACCCCGCCGAGCAGAGCGCGAAGGCGGCGAGAAAAATGACGATCAACAGTGGAGTGATGCCTTTACCAATTCGGTTGGGCGCAGGTGTGTCTTTGGCGGGCGGTTCAGAGGATGCGTGTAGCACGCTTGCAACTGCGTCAGGAGGGTTCGTTCCAACGATTGTGATCTGTAACTTCTTCATCGCGACGAGTGACTCGCTTTCTGCCGGCCCAGTAAAGCAAGTCTCCTCGTCCGTCTCAAGCTAGAGGAATACGGGTAGACTGCTTCTTGAACTGGCGAAATGCAAACAGGTAGCGATCCCCACCGGGGACGCTCTCTGAAGCGTTCAGGTTTGTGTGTGACCCTGTCGAACGAAAACAACAGATGGTTTTCGTTGAAGGGCATTTTGAGCTTTCATCTTCTCAACTCTCCGCTGTCACTACTTCTTCGACACGCCTTTTGAGACAAGCCGCATTTACCATCAACCCTCGCGCTCCTTGCCCGTCCCGTTCAGTTAATTTCCTACGACGTGGAAGAGCGTGTTTCCTGATGTATGCTGCCAGAAGTCCACAAAGCTCTTTGAAGCGGTTATTCCCTCGAAGACCGAGTCCGGTGTCCCGGCGATGTGACAACTCACAACGAGAATACCATTGCTCCCATCCGAGTACGCGATTTTCAGAACCAGAAGTCCCCCGCGCGGTCCGGTTATCAGCAATATGGTCGGTGAAAGGCGGGGAGGGGAGCGTTCCGGGCGCTTCACCGAATCGCACGACTCGTACGGTGCGGTATGTGCCCGTCCCGGTGACGTTTCCGGTCGGGTCTCTTGTTACCCATGTTCCCCCGCCCGTCACATTGTTAGAATCCTCCTCGTCTCTGAAAGTTCCAGAGCCAGTAACCGTGATCTGCGAGCCATCCTCCGCGCGTCGATGCCTGTCCGCCCGGATCAACCGTCAGAGTCGGCCCGACGGCGACAATGTCCCATCGGAACTCCCTATCGGCAGCGGCTGCGACGTTACCAGCAGGAGTGAAGATGCCAACGCTCGAAAAACAAAGCAGTGTAAATGGTGATTACCAGGAGCCATGTTCTTTTAATTCTCATGTCCTTCAGTCCTCCAATCCTTACCTGTTTATTGCCGTTTCTTCGGTACACCTTCCGATGTCCAGTAAATCGGGTCGGCATGTTTGGGTGCGCCGATATTCTCGTCCGAATGGATGTGCCAAGGCACGGCTTCGGCCCGCGCCGCGTCATCACCCTTGATGAATTCGTTGGCTAGGTAATGTATGCGCCAGTCCTCGAACTTATCCAGAAAGATCGCGTTGGCCTTGATGGCGATACCCTGAGCGCCTGTCCCACGATACGCATTGAGAATAAAGTAAAGCGACGTAATGTCATCCGGGTCTATGGCAAGCACCTGCTCGAACATTGTGCGCGCCTCGGCTTGCTTGCCCAGAGATTGATAGGATTTGCCCATCTGGTTCAGCGTCATCCGATCTCGCGGAAAACGCAGCGCGACCAGTTTGAACCGTTCCAGTGCCTCCGCAGGCTTATTCTCCATATTGAGCAATGCGCCCTGATAATAAACTGCGCGCAGGTTATCAGGATTAATGGTGAGCGCCTTATCAAGCAGTTCGCGCATTTGCGGGAAGTTCTCACGCCAGAAAATCGCAAGCGCCTGATTGACGTAGCCGTCGTCGTAGTTCGGGTTGATTTCGGTTGTCTTTTCAAACGCGCGGTGCGCGTCGGCGAACATCAACTGATCGAAGAGCGCGATGCCGAGATTGTTGAAGCGAATCAAATCCTTCTCGTCCAGCTTCGTTGTGGCGGGATGATTTTCACCGAGATTGAGCCGGATGGTTTTCGTCGCCATGTCAACGACCGGGTAGTCAATGCTCTTGCCCAGAACCCAGTCGCTGTAATGCCGGTTGAACCGGCGATAGCGCACGCGGGCAGTTACGCGTATGGCATCGCGGGCGGCTTTAGGAATCGTAAATTGATAGCGGACAAGTTCGCTCCGACCGGGTGGAATGAAGTTGTCATATGCTTTGCCGCGTGTGCTCCAAATATTGTGCCGGCGCACCCATTCCCCTTGTTCCGTGACCTGTACGGATTGGAAGATATGCGCTCGTGGATCGACCTCACCGTTGGGACTGAGGAATCCGCTATGATAGACGATGCTTCCGCTCGCGTCCTCGACCTTGAACTCGACCCATGGCTCAAAGAAGTCTCGCAGTTCAGCCGGGAAGAAGTGCCCAACGCCGGGGTTCGACACGACGACGCCTATCGTGATCTTCTCGCCCGGGGCAAGAGTAAACGTGCTTTTGTCAATCGGCGCGATAATCGTCTCGTCGGGCTTTTGAAAACCCGCATAGAGTGAGGCGTTGATCGCATCAATGGTAGCAAAGCCTTCACCGACCTTGATGCCTGCCGCTCCTTTGCGGAGCGTGGTTAAGTCAGTCCCCTCACGTTGCGTCGGATAGGCCGCGCCCTTTTTCAACGAGAAGATGTCCAAGCCGATTTGATTGGCTTGAAGAAATTCTGTGACCGCGCGCTCCTGCTCTTTGAAACCGTAGAAGTATGGGATGGCAGTGTTGGCTGCCGGCCAGCGATGCGACGCGACCTTCCCTTCTTTGGCGACCACATCGGTGGCAGCCGCTTCGGGCTTCATATGACAGGATAGGCAGGTGCTGCGTTGCTTCTTGTAAAAGGGGAGCGGCGACTCTTTCGAGTGCGAGCTCATCTGCCATTCGTCGTAGACTGAGAAAGCACGCCGCCACTTATAATCCTCGATCTGTTTCGGCAGCGCCGACTTGTGGCAGGTGGCGCAAAACTCAGATGTCTTATAGAAGTCTTTCATCATCGCGCGGCGGTGTGCAGCAACGTTCGACAGGATCATCTGATCGGTCGCCGCACTCAGAAGGGGCCTCCCTTTTTCGTCCACCGTGCCCTCGAAGGGTTTCCCATCTTCGCCTAGGAGCAACGCGGGCGGCCTGATTTCGTAACTGCCAATCCCTTCAAGATTAATGATCCTCTCAACCGAATGGCAGACGGTGCAGGTTACGCCTTCTTCATCGAATGGCCGTACCATCTTCGAGCCTGATGTGAGCGCGCCTGAGACGAGCGCCACAGGGTTGTGGCAGCTTTCGCAGTGGCGACTGGCTTCGATGCCGTTCTGGCTGATGAATAAGTCAACGTTCTTTTTATAGAAAGGCTCGCGGAAGCTGTTGCGATGAGCGGACTGCATCCACTGCGCGTGAGTATCGGTGTGGCACCGGGCACAGTAAGACGCCGGTATGAACTGGTCTGCGCGGATAAAGGTGCCCGACGAGGTGCGAACCTCTCCCGGAGCAAAAGGGTTTGGGCCGAACGGAAGGTTATAGTCCTTTTTTACATCTTTGATGTCTTGTTGTTTGTTCTTCTCTTCAACACTATTTGATCCGTGAGCGACAAGGCCCAGCGAAAGCACGGCGAACGTCGCTAATACTATCAATTGGGCTGCGCGACGAGTTTTCAACCAATCGGGGATTCCGCGACCGGAGCGCGCACCATCAGTGTTTAAGCGCGCGAGAGCACGAGTCCCCGACAACCTACAAACAAACATTCGGATACCCATCAGGATAAAGCGGAAGCTTCGCATCTCGCGCATTCTCTTCTACGGGAAGGTGGCCCCGGTCGGTTGCTCGACCGGGGCCTGTGAACCGACCCGTAATTAGCGTTCTATTTTTAAGCTCGTCCGACCTGTTCAGCGTGATTTTGGCCGCTCAGATCGTCGGAGTGATTCGCTTTTAAGGACACCAATCGCCGGTCTGTTGCAAGCAGTTGAAGTTTTGAAGAATCTGAGGCGACTGCTCTGATCCGTCAGGATTCTTCACCGATACGAGAAAAACATCGGCGCCTGGCTGGTCTTTCGCGATTCCCCCGGACCGGGGGTCAGAAATGACCGGTCAAACAACCCAGGGAAAACCCTCTGATCCATCCGTGTTTCGGTTGACCAGCTTAACGAACCCGTCAGCCGCAAGGCTGTCGATATCGTTAGCAGTGTGCAGGATGGGCGTGCCGTCCAAGTCCGTACCGTTTTTCGCGGCGAACGGGGCGAGCCTGGCTTGGCCTTCCGGAGTGAACGCCTTCGGGGTGTAAACCACGAAAACGAGAAGCCAGTTGCCAAGCAGGTTGTTGGAGAAAGTGCCGTTCCGTGTGTCGAAGATGTTGTCCTGTCGCCGGTTTGTTGGTGCAGGGCTTTTAACGAAAGTCCCGCCGGCGGCATGGTTCGTCTTCGGGAAGATGAACGCACGGAAGTTGTTGGCGATGTCCATGGCTTGGCGACCAGCCGCGGTCAAGTTGCCACTCGCATCCCTCTCAAAACTATCCGGCATGAGCGTGCCCATGATCGAGTAGTAGATGAGGTTTCCGGAATTGTTCCATCCGCCCGTTGTCTCTAAGACGCGGACATTGCGGCGATTCGGATCGATGTTGGAGTTATCGAAAGTCCAATGGAGCGGGTTGCGGTCTGGATTACCCACTCGCTCCCTGATTTTTTCCGGAACGATTCCATTGGCGCGGTAGAAAGTGTCGCTGAAATCGAACGGCGGCGGATTTGTGTTGACAGCACTGGTCTTTCCCAGTGCCGGCGGCATGGCAGGCGACATGCCCGCGATGGCGACCGCCATGACAATCATGGCGAGTAGCCAGACGGACAATCTCCTGCGACGTCTGGTGGTTTTCATAGGAAAAATTCTCTCCTTTTGACAGATTAAGTGAGACCGATTGGGACCGATTGGGACCGGCATGGCAAGACACGCTGGCACGAACTAAACTTTACAGCAATTCTTGAGACTGCTCTAAAGTCCTGCGAATGTGCGTACATTTCTTCCCTGTCCCGGCCCGCTTAAGTGAGCGACCGTGCAAACATTTTCATTAAACGGGCTGTTGCGCTCGAACGGTGCCCGGCGTTCGAGCCGAGCAGACAGACTTATTCATGAGTCGAGGTCTCGCAAGTTCATGAGTCGAGGTCTCGCAAGCCCGCTGATGTTGGTGAAACCTCTTGCCAAGTGATGGCGCGCGAGATAGCCCCGCGCGATGTCTGAAGCCCCAGCCCCTACCCTGACTTCGACCAGTACTGTAAACCTTTGCTTTGACTCGAAGGTCAAGCCCAAAGGTGGCAGCATGTACTCTTCTTGCGATTATGAAGGACTTCCGGTGAATGCCGACCACGGGTTCAGGGATTTTCCTACGAGCATGCCATACCATATTCTGCGTTGCGGGCGCGGTATGTAATCTCCGTCACATTTGGAATTTCCCTGCGCGCTTTAGGCGACAGGCTGCCACTGCTGCTTTCTACAGGCCGCAGGCCGTGGCAGAACCAGGCTCATTAGAACAACAGAGATCGCGTCAGAGCGCCAACAAGAGTGATTGACTGCTGGAATTATTGGCGGAGGCGTGTAGGAATCGAACCTACCTGAGCCTGCTCTCACAGTCCCACGAACGGTTTTGAAGACCGCGCCGTTCACCAGAACAGAAGCACCTCCGCAGAGAAGTGTTGTAACGCCAAGGGTCGCATCAACGAACATCAGGTAACCGTCTTGCTCTGCTGCTCAATATCACCTGTTTCGGACAGCGCTTCTGTAATTATGCTTACGGTCGGGCATTTTTTTTGCGGCCCCGGGCCGACTCGACCCGGCAGATCCGCGAGCAGCCGAAGAAGTTCGGCTTCAGCGTTTTCCGCCACGTCCGCAAATCCAGGAGCACCCTGTCGCTTGCGAGACTTGATCCACTAAGGCTTTAATATCGCTTCTGTAAGTTTGCTTACGGAAGATAAACCCGATCTTTCGTACAGCCGATTGTAAACGAACCTGTCCGGGGCCTGACTCTGAGTAATAACAGGAACTCAGCATAGGAGATTGATGAAGATACGCTTGCGTAATGAGGATTCTGCCGCTATACTCGCACACCTAAAGCTACTGATAAAGCACTGTAGAGTGATACCAAACCTCGCTTCTCTTGCCTCCTCTAGTACGTTGGTCTGACATCCCATTCAACATGGAATAACTGAAAGTGTCGATCCTCGCACACTTTCCCAGAGCCTTTTACGCCTATCCGGAACGCCGCTTCCGAACGCTAGTTCCACAGCTGCCCTGCCCCGAAAGGTCATTCAGGAATTTTCCGTGTAAGGGGTTTGGCAACACAATTGAAAGGAGAGCCCCAACATGCCAACCGCAATGGACATGATAAAGATGAAAGTCATGGGCGGCCTCATGAGCCTCGGCCCCGCCCCCGCCGTGATGGTCGGCGAGCTGAAATCGAAGATCGGGCACCTCACGGCGATGGATCTATTCCGCGACTTGACGATGGAGGAGATGAAGGAGGTTGACCGCGCTACGATAATGTTCACATGCCACGCGGGCCGCATCATCTACACGCCGGGGGAGACCAAAGAGGTGCTCTTCCTCCTCAAAAAGGGCGCAGTGCAGATCTACAAGATGTCGTCAGAGGGACGCAAGCTGGTTATCACGAAGATCGGCTCGATGTCCTTCTTCGGCGAGATGGGTTGTATCGGTCAAGGGATGTACAACACCTTCGCCGAGACCATCGAGGAGTCGCTGATCTGCACGATGAGCCGCTCCGATGTCGAGCGGCTGCTGCTCTCGAAGCCGAAGATCGCGCTGCGCATGCTCGAAGTAATGGGGAGGCGCATGATGCAGGCCGAGCAGCAGTTGGAGGAGGTCGCCTTCAAGGGGATGATCCCGCGCCTCGCCTCTCTGCTGCTACGTGAGGCCGAGGGCGACGAAGTGAAAGGGGTCACGCACCAGGACATCGCCGAGCGGCTCGGTGCTTGCCGCGAGACGGTGACAAACGCCCTGAACGAACTGAAGAAGGCCGGCATCATCTCTCTCGGGAGGAAACTAGTGGTGATAAAAAACCGCAAACGCTTGGAGCGCGCGGCCATCGAGGACTGAGGCAATGCAGCGTTGCATCCCCGCCCCTTCCCAGTCTCGCTGGCACCGTAGTTTCAGCGAATTAACATCCTCACGAATTACTCCAGTCACGTCGCCGAAATGTACCTTGTTTCATTCCTCGGTTCATTTTGTAAGGCTCGTTACATCCGAAAGATGTTTGGCCGTGTGATATTGTGCCTCGGAGCCACCACTTGCCGACGGGCGGCAAGAGCTATAGTGAAGAGGGGCTGACGGGTAGGGGATAACGACCGCGCGGCGGCGGCGCTAGGCCGATAATTCCAGCAACGCAAGAGTCGAGTCATAGGGAGAAGATTGAAGATGCGTGATTGGTTAGTAATGTCGCTGCTGCTCGTCGGTTACGTCGTCTTGATGCGCTTCGTGCTCCCGCAGCTGGGCGTCCAGACTTGAATGTCAGGCAGTTGCCGCGTCGAGTCTCGACGCGTGGGCGAGCACAAAGAGTCAGGCACGAGCCTGCTGGAAGGGCCGTGAGCCTTCCGAATGCTTGGCGCGATACCTTTGGGGCAGGGGCTTTGCTCCCGTTGAAAGTATCGTGCCCGAAATTCCAGCGGCATGACGAAGAGCGAGTTCGACATCGTTGTGATCGGCGGCGGATCGGGCGGGCTCGTCGTGGCAGCGGGCGCGGCGCACCTGGGCGCGCGCGTCGCGCTCGTGGAGAAGAAGGCGCTCGGCGGCGACTGCCTTTTCACGGGCTGCGTGCCCTCGAAGGCCCTGATCCGCTCTGCGCGCTTCGCCGCCGACTTGCGTCGCGCTGCGGATTTCGGTTTCGCGCCGGCGCATTTCGAGTTCAACAACGGGAGCTTCGCCTCAGTCACAGACCGCATCCGCCGCGTGATTGAGACCGTCGGCGAGCACGATGCGCCCGAAGTTTTTCGCGCGCTCAGCATTGATGTCATTATCGGCACGCCGCGATTCACCTCGCCGCGCGAACTGGAAGTCACACCGATTGAAGGTAGCGAAGAAAAGTACGCCGGCGCGCAGATGCTCAGGTCAAAGCGGTTCTGCATTTCGACCGGCTCACGTCCCGCGATCCCGCCCGTCGAAGGCTTGAAGGAGGCGGGCTTCATCACCAACGAAGAGGTCTTCACGCTGAAGAAACTACCATCGTCGCTGTTAGTCCTCGGCGGCGGGCCAATCGGTTTGGAGTTGAGTCAATCGTTCGCGCGCTTCGGGAGCGAGGTAACAATCGTCGAGATGGGAGACCGGCTGCTACCGAAGGAAGATGAAGAATCCTCCAACGCTATCGAACGCATTTTAAGAGCTGAAGGGTTGAAGGTTCTGCTCAACGCCAAAGCTGTGCGCGCTGGTCAGGCAAACGATCATAAAACGCTCACGGTCGAAGAGAACGGCGAGATACGCGAATTGCACGCTGAAGAGATACTTGTGGCGACGGGGCGCAAGCCGAACGTCGAAGGGCTGAACCTGGAAGTCGCCGGGGTGCAGTATGACAAGCAACGCATCGTCACTGACGAATACTTGCGCAGTTCCGCCCCTCACATTTTTGCGGCGGGCGATGTCACCGGCCACTTCGAGGCAGGAGATCGTCGGCGCTTCAATCGTCGGCGCTCACGCTGGCGAACTCATCCACGAAATCGTACTGGCAATGAAAGAGCGCCTTCCCGCCACGACCCTCGGCAGCATGATTCACGTCTACCCGACACTCACGCAGGTCAACCAGAAGGCGGGGTTGGATGCGGTGCTGTCGAAGCTCGCTTCGTACAAGAAACTTCTTTCCTACTACTTCCGCTGGTGGCGGTAGCCAGACGGCAACGACCGGTGAGGCGAAAAGCTACATCTCTGTCAGCGCTATTGATCGAGTGAACGTGAGAGGGGCCAAACAGATGACTTGGATCAGGGTCATAGAGGAAGAAGAAGCAGGCAGGGACTTGAGCGAAGTTTATCGGGAGGCGGGAGCGTCGCGCGGGAGCGTCGCCAACATTCTCAAGGCGCATAGTCTGAACCCCCTGGTGATGCGTGCACACCTCGCACTGTATCGCGAACTAATGTTCGGGCGCTCGGAGTTGACGCGTGCCGAGCGCGAGGTGATCGCCGTCGCGGTCTCGGTGGTCAACCACTGTCATTATTGAATACGCCATCACGGGGAGGCTCTCCGTGCGCTGACCAGAGACGAGGAATTGCTCGCGGCACTTGAGCGTGACCCCCTCACCGCGCCCCTCGACAGGCGTCAACTCGCGCTCGTCACCTACGCGCTCAAGCTAACACAGTCCCCGCACCTCATAACCGAGAGCGACATCAATTCCTTACGCCAAGCGGGACTCTCAGATGCGGCCATCCACGACGCTGCGGCGGTCGCCGCCTACTTCAACTTCGTCAATCGCATGGCGTCCGGCTTAGGTGTCCGATTGGAAGCAGAATAGTTCGACCGGCCCTCATCCGCGACGTAAGTTATTTCAAAGCGTCGAGCGCGGCTCGTATATCATCGTTCGCCGGGCGCTTCTTGTAATCGGATTCGACGAGCGCCCACGTGACGCGCCCCCTCTTGTCGAGGACGTACACGGTCGGGTGCGGGATGCCCTCCACCTTCTGCCCAGCGTAAGCCGGGTCGCGCAAGCCGTAAGTGTCTATCACGCGGGAGTCAGGGTCGGAGAGCAGCGGGAATGTAATTTCGCCGCGCCCGTCATGTGCGATCTTCCTGGCAAACTCCCGGCTCTCTTCGTGGCTGTCAATGCTAATCGCGTAGAGCTTGACCGCCTCGTTCGGTTTCAGGAGCGAGCGCAGCTCGGCTAACTGCCGAGCGCAGTACGGTCACCAGTAGCCCCGGTAGAAGACGAGTACGACGGGGCGCTTCCCCCACGCCGTCGAAAGTTTAACTTTCCGCCCGTTCTGATCTTCGAGTTTAAAGTCAGGGGCAACCTCACCCACTCCCACAGGAGTTTTACGAGCTTTCATCTGAGCAGGAGATTGCTGGCTCCCGGCACTTCCCCCAGGGGCATATGCCATGCCCCAGATCATCAATGCCAGTGCGAAGAAAGTTTTCATAATCATCTTTTGCTAATCCTCCTTCGACTCGTGGCGACTAAGTGAGCCGGGCCGCGAGAAGATACGTTGCGACTGAAATAATGCCTGCCACTAACGGCGTGACCATCCACGCCATTACGAGGGCGCGCAGTGAGTTTCGGAACAGACGCACCGTGCGCGACCCGGCGATGCCGGTTATCGCCCCCATCGAGACATGGGTAGTTGACACCGGCAATCCGACCCTACGAGCAGGATGAACACGGAAGCTGCGAGGAAGCGCCCAACCTCCTTCATCCACTTGCGGTGACCGCACCTCCGCAGGAGGAGCCTGCGCCCGCTGTACATCCGAAACAATGCGTGCCGGTCGTGATCGTGCGCACGGCGAGTTTCGCCGGATCGAGTTCCGAGATTGTTTGAGGATGGCCCGGCGCGACCCTGAGATCGAGCATCTGGTTGAAGTCGCAGTCGAAGAGCCGGCCCGTCCAGTCCACGCTCAACGTCGTGCGGCACATCAGCCCCTCGACCGTGTCAGGGTTGAACGACTTGACGAGCTTGTGCATGTAGCGCTCCTCGTTTCCCGACCGGCGCAGATAGTCGAGGAAGCGTCTGATGGGCATGTTCGTGATCGTGTAGAGGCGGTTGAATGAGATGCCGTAGCGGGTGAGCAGCTCGCGCCTGAAGTCCTGCTCGATAGAGTCCTGCGGCGGCGGGAGGAAGGCGCCCACCGGGTTGTAAACCAGATTCAGCGTCAGGCCGCTCCGTTCCAGCCCATAGCCCACGGCATTTAAGCGACGCAATGCCTCGATTGATTTCTCGAACACGCCGCGCCCGCGCTGCGCGTCCGTCTGCTGTTCGAGGAAGTACGGGAGCGATGAAATCACTTCCACCTTGTGCGCGCGGAAGAACTCCGGCAGGTCATCCTGATCCGGCTCGAACATCACCGTCAGGTTGTGGCGCACCATGACGCGCCCCCCCAACCTGCGACCTTCGCGGACGAGGTAGCGAAAAGAGGGGTTGAGCTCAGGCGCTCCGCCCGTGATGTCGAGGGTGGAGATACTAAAGCGGCGCATTGCGGCCAGAATTTGATCTACCGTTTCGCGCGTCATAATCTCTGTGCGCGCTGGCGAGGCGTCCACGTGGCAGTGCTTGCACGCCTGATTGCAGAGCTTGCCCACATTCACCTGCAAGGTCTCAAACGTGCCCGCGCGCAGCTCCACCCCGTGCGACGCCAGCTTCTCGTCAAAATCGCTGGTGGCGCGCGGAAGCTGCTGTCTCTTCTCCTGCATGATGGGTAAAGCTCTCGACATTACATTGACACCTTGTTCACAGAGTTATGCGATTGCAGACCGTGTATGAGCGAAGCTCCGCCGCGGATCGCCGAGGCCATATGGATAGCCTCGGTCATCTGCTCCATGTTCGAGCCTGATTCGAGGCATGACTGCGAATATGCATCTATGCAGTAGGGGCACTGAAGGGCGTGCGCCACCGCCAGCCCGATGAGCGCCTTCTCGCGGCGTGAGAGCGCGCCGTCCTCCTGGCATGCCTGATACCATGCCATGAACTTCTCGAAGAGGTCGGGGCGGTGTTTACCGACCTCGGAAAAGCGCGCCAGGTCGTCTTCTTCGTAATATGCCACTGCCGTATGCTCCTTCATCGTTGAACAGGCAGGCCCATCCACGTCGAGGCCAGTTTAAATGTCTAAGCCATCTTACAGATAGCGGCCAGCTCGCGACTCGCGACTCTTCACACTACCCTGAACGCTCCTCGCGGCACGCCGCCGCAGAGCCATCATCGTTTTTCAACCTTTGGACTGAGCCGCGTACCGGCTTATATAGCCGACCGAGCTTGCGCGGGTGCGCTCCTAGCCAGTAGAGCGCCTGTAAAAATGACCACCGGGCAAAAGTGAGCGCGAAGCTTCGATCTTCAAAGCGGCGTGAGGAAGTTACGATGATCTCTGGTAGATGAACCAAGCGCCCACACTTTCGCAGGCGTCGCACTAGATCCAAATCCTCAAAGATCGGGAATGGCTGAAAGCCGCCGACCTGCTCGTAAGCCGCACGCCGCACGAACATCGCTGAGTCGCCGTAACAGAGTCCCAGCTTACGTAGTTGCGGGTAGAGCCATGTGAGAAAGCGCGCCGCGCGACGTTTACCATCAAAGCGCACGCTGAAATTGCCGGCGACTACTTCCGGATCGCTTAATGCCTCAGCGATTAGTCGGGCGCTCTCCGGTGAAGGGTGCGTGTCCGCGTGTAGAAACCAGAGCGCGCCTCCACGCGCTGCGCAAGCTCCGGCGTGCATCTGAAGCCCACGCCCGCGCTCGGAAGTGATAAGCGTGCCGCCGCGCCCTCGCACAATCTCAACCGTTCCGTCAAAGCTGCCGCCGTCAACCACGATCACTTCGAGGGGCCCCTGTACGCTCATTACAGCGTCGAGCGTCTGATTGATTACGGGCGCTTCGTTGAATGTCGGAATAATGATAGAAAGCGCCGGAGGCTGCCGTTCCGGCGACAGCTCTATTCTTCGATCATCCATCTCAATAGCCTTACGTGACTTTCGCGAGAGACCTGCCTTCCACATCAATGTGCTAACGAGCGCGCCTGCTCAAGGAAGCAGATGGTGTGCAGCGACCGGCGAAGCAGCGCGCACGGGCGTACCTCCATTCGGCAATTGCCACACGGGGCGTTCTTCGCCGAACGGCATCTTCAACATTTTCGTCAACCCTATTTCTCCGGGGTCTCGGTACGCAGGCACGCCGATGGTAATCTCATCCTGCGGCACGTTGAGTCGAAGCGTCCCATGAAGCCAGTCCCAGACGGTCAGTCCACTCGACCAGTTCGAGTTCGTTTCCTCGCGCACAAACGAGTGATGTATGCCGTGCATGCGTGGGGTGACGATCAAGCGGTTGAGCCAACGCTCCGTTCCGACCGGCAGCCGCACGTTGGAATGATGAAACAGAATGGAGTGCAACACCAACGTCTGCCAGACGGAAAACGCAAGCGGCGAGACGCCGATCAGCAGTATCTGGCCCACACGCCACGGGACGGAGATAACCAGTTCGCCGAAGTGGAAGCGCAGAGCCGTCGTGGTATCAAGACCGAGATCAGCGTGATGCGCGACGTGGAAGCGCCACAGAAAGGGAACTTTGTGTGTAAGCACATGCCACCAGTAGAGCGTGTAATCCAGGAGTATGACGGCGAGCGCCACTTCCAACCACGCGGGCAAGGGCAGGCGCTTGAGCAGCCCTAAATTATGCTGCTCAACCAGCGCGGCCAGGCTGAAGGCGACAGGACTCTCCGTCAACTGAAGCACGACGGCACCGATACCCGCTACAGCCAGATTTCGCGCGCCGCGCGTGAGTTTGGATTCCACTTCGCCCCGCAGCGGGCGGCACCGCTCCAGCACTAACAAGGCGATGAATGCGCCGGCAACAAGCGCCCCGCTCAACCATGTGGGTATTCTCCGTCCACTCACTTACTCGCCCTCTTTTCGCGCGCTCTCGTCGAGGAATGGAAGCGCGCGAAGACTCTCAACAGCAGTCGTCGCCGGGCGCGCAACACGACGCGCCGGGCAGATCGGTGACACTGTACTCCAGCCCCTTCGTCTCGCGCGGATGACGCGCAGCCGAGCGAGAGCAGTCGAACGCCTTTGCTTCTTCAAGCGAGATCGCTTCCCGCGGCTCGACCGGGATGATGTCCCGCGCGTAAGGCTCGCGCCCGTAAATCTGAAAGGTCTTATCACAAACCGCCATTCGCTTTCCACGCTCCAGCGCGTGGCCGTCGTCATCAATGACCTTGCGCCAGGGGCCGCGATAGATCACCGCCTGCCTGCGCTCCCAGCACGGCCCCTGCTTCCCTTTGCGAGCGACGACAGTGATCGAGCGAAACTCGACACCCTTTACGGTGCGCCAGGGCCGTTCGTCACGCATGACGATCTCCATCCCATAGAAGCCCGCGCGGTCGAAGGCGTCGAGAAAAGCGTCTTCACGGTACGCGCCCGCGATGCAGCCCGACCACAACGCAGGGTCTTGCTTTAACTCATACGGCACGTCTTCGTCCGCGACGATGTCGCTGATGGCGACCCGCCCGCCGCGCCGCACCACGCGAAACATCTCCGCAAAGAGTTGCTCTTTGTCTTCGCGGCGCACGAGGTTCAGCACGCAGTTCGAGAGCACGACATCAACCGACTCGTCCGCGACGAGCGGGCGCTCCTTTCGGATTCGCGAGCAATAGTTCTCGAAGCTTGATAATTGACTGGCGGATCGGATTGGATTCTCGTTCAGGTAAGAGTCTACAAGTCTGAGGTCGAGTCCCAAGTCCTGAATGCGCCCCTTACGAAACTCGACGTTGTGATGGCCGATTCGATCCCCGATCTCACTCCGGTGCTTTTCTGCCAGTGACAGCATCTCGTCGTTCGCGTCTACGCCGATGACGAAACCTTCAGGCCCCGCAATCTGTGCGGCGATGTAGCAGACCTTGCCGCCGCCCGAGCCGAGGTCGAGCACCACATCGCCTTCTCGGACGAACTGCGAGGGATCGCCGCACCCGTAGTCGCGCTCTTTAATCTCTTCGGGGATGACGTTCAGATATTTCGGATCATAGTCTACGGGGCAGCACAAGGCCCCTTCGAGCGTTTGCGCCGCCCGGCTGTACCTCTCTTTCACTGCTCTTTCAACGTCTAACGTAGTGCTCATCTTTTATGCCCTCAGCTCGGAAGGTATGAACGCGTATCTTACCTATACCGCGAACAAGGATTATGTGACCACACTTACATGACCGTAATTGCAGCGAATTCTGCGACGATGAAGATAAAGCATTTCTACTCCATCACCATCACGGGCCGACAGGAGCTTAATGCTTGTGCTCGCTCTCGGTAGGCAAACCCGCGTCGATCCAGTCCTGCTTACCTTCGGCATAATCCCGCACGTTCGTGTATCCCAGCACCGCCAAATCACGGGCGGCATTTTCCGAGGCATGTCACGTGGGGTTGGCGCAGTAAACTACGATCTCCGCAGCTTTGTCAGGCAGAAGCGTAGGTGCCATCTCCGACATCCCGTCGGGCGGCAGGTTGACCGCGCCCGGCAGGTGCGCGTGTGCATAGGCAGTCGGCGGCAAGGTTTCCACGAGTTGGAACTTATCGCCCCGCTCAATCTTCCCCTTCAGATCATCCCTTGAAATTGTCGCAACCATTGTTGTCGTCCTCCCTCTCAAAAAATTATCCGCTCCTGGCGATTGGATAGTGCGCCTGAAGTTCCCGATCTTCCATCCAACTCTTCTCCCGGCGTTCGGATGCTCGCCATGTTCATTCGTGCGTATTTAGCCAGCCGCCGATGAATCCGGCGCGGAGCAACCCTCGAACGATGTAAGGGCACTGGCGCATCAGCCGCCAGATAAGTCCTGAACGATAGTTCTCAATCATCAACACAATCGGCCCCTGATCGAGTCCATAGTAACCTTTCGAGTGCCAGCCCTGCTTGTTCCGAGAGCCGTTCCTGAAGGTCGGGTTGAAGCTGCACTTGAAGCCATACTTGCTCATCATCTGCGGGTAAGCTTCATCGAAATGTTGAATCGTCGGCAGCACGATTTCCGGCGCGAACGGCAGAGAGGACACGGCTGCCCATGGAGCGAGCGTGCCGTCGTCCGGGCCGTAAGGGATGCTGCGCGCACGATAATCATAGAAGCGGTGCTCAACGTCATCTATTTTGCGGGTTGCCGGGCCGGGGCCATCGCTCGCCGTGATGCCCCAACAATATTCGCCGTAGCCTTTGAGTTTTCTCGGATTACGGATCGCATAAGCTTGCTGCACGTAAGTAGCGCGGCGGCTGTTCTCGAAATAGTCAATACCTTTCTCACGCATGAAGTCGTCTTGAATGCCGCGAAAGTCTATCCAGGCGTGCGAGAGTTGGTGGATGAAGAGCGGCCCGGCGTAGAGGAATTCAATTCCGTAAAGTTTCTTCCAGCGATAAGTCTTAGCCCATGCGCTATAGCTGTCTGCGGGCAGTGGGTGCGTGGGCGAATCCAGTCCGAGCACATAGAGGAGAATAGCTTCGCTGTAACCCTCCCAACGGTACTTGAGAAAGCCGCTCTCCGGCTTCCAGCCGTGCGAGACTTTCAGCGCGCCATTTTGCGCCCACTGCCAGTCGGCTTGGACGTAGAGCGCGTCGGCGATTGAGCGTAACTCGCGCTCATCCTTCGTCTCGCGGTCAAAGTAGGTGGACGCAAGCAACGCCCCTGCGAGAAGGAAGGTCGTGTCAATCGTTGACAGCTCTGAGTTCCAAACGCGCCGACCCGTGCGCATGTCCAGAAAGTGGTAATAGAAGCCTTTGTAGCCGGTGGCATCCGGCTCTTCGCTGTGCGGGCTGTCCCGGAAGAAGCGCAAGCAGGTGAGCGTGCGCCTGATCGCTTCGGCGCGCGTAATGAATCCCCGCTCGACCCCAACTACGTAGCAGGCGAGCGCCAGCCCGACGGCGGTGATGCTGCAAGGCGCATCCTCACGGGTATTGTCAGGGACAAGTCCATTCGCCGGGTTGGTCTCCTTTAGGAAATACCCGAACGTGTCTCGCTGGAGTTTATTGAGCGCCCTGTCGCTCATCGCCGGATGGCTCACGCGCTTTTACCTCCTCCGCTCTGATCCGGTGTGAACTCCAGCGTGATGGCGGCCACAGATTGCGGCGGCAGGGTGTTTTCCAGATAGATGGTTCGCTCCGCGTACTCCCACGCCTGCGGCTCCTTCCACATCCGTGAAGCCTCCTGCAAGCGCTCCACCTCATGCGCTTTCAAATACTCCGGCTCGCCCATCTCCTTCCACACCCTTTTGGCGTTGGCGTGCGCCATGTCAATCCGCTGCACGTAAGCGGAGCAGGACGGCGGCGTGTTGGTCAACTTGAAAGAAACGTGCTCCGTCCTGATCGGATGGCGGGGCAGGGCGTGGTTGGTCAGAAGGACTGTGAGCGAGTGGTCGTTGCGAACGACCCACCCGTCCACGGTCTCGTGCGCGCCATCAACCACCAACTGCTCGGTACCGAGAGCGTGCAATAGTTGATATGTGCGATACGTCGGCTTCGGGATGCCGTGCAGATTCATGAGGCCGAAGCCGCCGTGAAAGGGCACGGAGGGGAAATAGTTCTCCTCGAAGATGTCCGAGAACGTCCAGAAGCTGTAGCCCTCGACCAGCCCCGCAGCCTCCATGATGGTTTTGGCGACGAAGGCGGCGGCGTAAGGCTCGTCGTGCAGCGGGTCGCGCGGATTAGACGAGGCGTTCCACTCCGTGTAGTAGAGGGGTCGCCCGCCCGCGCGCCGATGCGTGTCCTGCGTCTGCTCGCGCAAGACGCTGCGGCGACTCTTTGCCAGTTGCGCCTCCGTGTCGTCGCCCTCGCCGCCGAAAGCGTCCGTCGGGTAATGGTGCGTCGTGACGAAATCAACGGGCAGGCTGTTCAGCTCGCAGAAGTCCAGGAACTCTTCGATCCACTCGTTCTTCGCGGTCGCCGGGCCACCGACGCGAAGCGAGGCGTCCACGCCCTTGATTGCATGGACGGTGTGACGGTAGAGATTGAAGTAATCTCCCTGCGTGCCGGTCCAGAATTCCTTCAGGTTTGGCTCGTTCCACACCTCGAAGAACCACTCGCGCACTTCCCTCACGCCGTAGCGCCCAACCCAGTGCGAGACCAGCTTGCGGATGAGTGCCGTCCACTCTTTGTAATCGCGGGGCGGCGTGACGTTGGCGGCGTATTTGAAAACGGTCGTGCCCCCGGACGAGAGTGCGAGCGGCATGAAGCTCAGTTCGACGAACGGTTTCATCCCGATTGACAGGAGGAAGTCGAAAATTTGATCGGCGTTGAAGAAAGAGTAGAGGAATTTCTCCTCGTGGCAGATGAGCGTGCCAACGTCGTCAGAGAGCAAGCCGTGAAAGCGCACATGACGAAAGCCCAACTCGTCGTGACACCGCTTGAGATGTCTCTGCCAGTCGGCCCGTAACGCGAGCGGCGCGTGGCAACTCCCAACCGTATGCTCCCAGAAATGTGGAAGAGCCGTAGTCGGCTCCGACAGATTACAATAGAAGTTGGCGCTGCCCATGCGTCCTATCCTTTCAGCCCTGTTGATGGCTCCCAGTCCGATCTGACATTGTTAATTTTCCTTCTTGACCGTCTCATACGCGTGCTGAAGAAAATCTGAGGCGTTGACCGCCGCAAGGAGGCTGCCGATGATTGCGCGCCGCCAAAGACTGTCCGTCTCACCCTGTTGCAACTCCTGTCATAATTGCTGTAGTTTTGAGCCGGCGATTTCCTGAGTGAACCCTTTTTTCATTCATTGTCTCCAATCTGTCACAACCAGCTTCGCACCGCGCGGCGCACTATGTCGGTCGTCAACCCGTAAACAAAATGTGAAACGAGCGCGTAAGCGTGCGTCGAGAGCGGGTACTCAGTCGGCGCTTTTGAGAGTCCGAGCGCGGGCACCGCCGCCTCGTCCGCGACGAACCACACCGCAGTCCCGAAAGGAATTCCTGCGCCCACTGTGACGGAGGGCACGAGTTCGGCCAGCGCGCCATAGATCGCGCCCGAAGCCCCACCCATTGCGTAATGAACTGCCTCGCCCGCCGCAGGCTTTTCTTTCTTCGTCAACTCATGCCCGAACACGCCTTCGGAAATAGCCTCCGCCGCTTTCACGGTCGCCGGCTCCTGCTCTTCACCGCCGCCGCTGCCTTGTCCCTGCTCTCCGCCATGCGCTTGCCGGCCTCCCTCGGAACTCTGTTGTCCCTCTCCTCGTCCCCCTGATGAGCCTCCGCCTTGTGATTGCCGACCGCCTTTAGATTTTTGGCCCTCCTGTCCCGAAGAGTTATTGCCTTGCGGCTCCTTCATGCTTTCGGACACCTTGCTCCATAACGCTTGAAATTCGTTCATCACGAACGAAGCAACCAACCCTCCGATAAGGCCCGCCGCCACACCTTTCAGGACGTGCTCCTCTTCACGATCCCTTGCTCGCCTTCCACTTCCCATGATTCTCATCCCTCCTTCCGCCTCGAATAAGATTTAGATCACAGTTTTATGTTTCATCATTCCGCTTGAAGAAAAGACCGATTGCTAAACCTGTCAGGCCGACTCCGGCCATTGCCAGCCAGTTGCGATTCATGTCCGCCCAGAGCTGCGGACTCGACGCGCTCGAACGAGCATCAAAGGGGCCGTGCGCGCCGTGGTCGCCCGGCACAGGCTCCCACAGGTTATCACGGCGATCAGGCTCGACCGGCTCATTTGTCTGTTGAGCGCCGTAACCGTTTCTTGCCAGATACCAATCCGCGAATCCTGGCGCGATCTTGTCGCCTACAATCGCCTCAACGGTCGGGTAGCCGACGTACATCTCGCGCCGGTCATTGTGTGCAGCAAAGTAAATCGCTTCCGCACCGACTTCAGGTTGATAGATTGGCGGCACGGGCTGCGGCTTCTTCGGCAGCCGTGACTTGACCCAGGAGAACTGCGGCGTGTTCATCGCGGGCATCTGCACCATCGTTACGCGTATGTTGCTCTGATCGTGGATCAACTCACTCCGCAGCGAATCAACAAAGCCTTGAATGGCGTGCTTCGCACCGCAGTAGGCCGATTGCAGAGGGATGCCGCGATAGGCGAGCGCCGAGCCGACCTGTACGATCACGCCGCAGTCTCGCGGCAGCATTCGTTTGAGCGCCGAGAGTGTGCCATAGACCACACCCAGATAAGTCACTTCGGTCACACGCTTGTATTCCTCCGGCTTCATCTCTTTAACCGGCGAGAAGACCGACACCATCGCGTTGTTAATCCAGATGTCAATTGGCCCGAACTCATTTTCAACATCTTCTGCCGCTCTCTCGACCGCCTCGGCGTCGGCCACATCCGTCGGCAGCACTAAAGCCTTGCCGCCCGCCTCCTCAACATCGCGCCGCGCGCCTTCCAGCCCATCTCGCCCGCGCGCAAGCAGCCCGACATGTGCCCCCTCGAGCGCGAACCTTTGCGCGATGGCTCGCCCCAACCCTGCGGACGCTCCCGTTACGACGACGACTTCAGATTTACTCAATTGCTTCATGCCGCACCCTCCCTTCACTGTCGGCAACACTTTCGCCCATAGAATCCTCAGTTCATTTAATTTGTCGCTGAAGAGCGTCAAGGCGATCTTTTCCCCTTGAGGTCTGCGTAAGTTTGCCCCGTGATGGCGAGCATAGTGCTTGATCGAGCTTGGCGTCATCCAGCATTATGGCGACTTGACCGCAACGAAGAAGGAAGACGCTGTTCGCACGGTCGTCGGGCCGCCAAACTTTTGCCTCTTGCAGTAGCGACGGACGCGACCGCGCGATTCCTCGCGGGGCAGTTGATCCAGCGTCAACTCCGTCAACGTCTGGCAGCCCCTATGATCGAAGAATTGTGGCTCGCCGCGCCTCCGTGATCGAAACGAACGTCGGGCGATCAATGGCCGGGATGCCGTCTTTAGGCGGGCCGCCGGACATCAATCCAATGAGATCAACGGAACGCTTCGCAGTGTTCGTGCACCAACCCGGATAGCGCACGTCCGGCGTTGAACTGCGTTGCGCTTCCGTCTTATTCATGCATGAGAGGCAGAGCACGAAGACGAGCGCAAAGAACGTGGCTACCGCAAGTCTGAGCGTCACTCCTTCATTCCGGATCGAATTCGTCCCTGCAAAGTCACCGCTTCCATTTCCAGCGGCGTGTCTTTATCATGCTGATTCGACGTCCCTGATTTCCACCGGCTTAAACAGCCACACGAAGCCTGCTCCGAGAATCAGGCCATATAGGATGTGGCCCACGAAGCTGCCCATTGCCACCATGCGCATCGGAGCCATCATCAGCGATGCAAACGGCTGCATGCCGAGAGAGACCGGCATCAAAATCTGCGCGCCCAGCACCCACCAGATGATGCCGTAGAGAGCGCCCCAGCCGAGTCCCATGCCATAACTCTGTGCGCGACTGCCCAGCAGCAAGCCGAAGATCGCCCCCATAACGGCGCTGTTGAAGAGATGATAGAGCCACCCGACGGCAATGCTGTCGGAGCGCACTACCATCGCCACCATCTGCATCATCGGCATCTGTCCGCCCTGCGGAGTCGGTGTGCTCATCATCTGCATCATCATGCCAAATACTACGCCCGCGATGAGACCGGCCACAACGCCCGCACCAATCTTTGAACGCATTGCTACGCCCTCCTTTGAAATTCCGAGTTGAAGTGCTTCTCCGCCAAAATGAACAAGCCGCCTATGGAGCGATTCATTACAAATTTTTACAGGGTTG
>JAIVJG010000106.1 GCA_020200155.1 Acidobacteriota bacterium
ACGCGGCGCTCGAACTCCATGCGCGCGTCTCCGTCATCAGCAACGACCGGATCGCCGGTCTCGACGAATCGAGTGTTGAGTTGAAGGTCATCGAGCCTGAGCCGCTCGGCCTCACGCGCGCCGTGTTCGACGTGCGGAACAGCCTGCTTTTCAACGCCCGCGCGTGCGAAGAGATTGAGCGCGATGCGCCGGACTTCATCTACCAACGCTACAGCCGCTTCAACTGGGCTGGCGTCGAGGCCAGCCTGCGGACGGGTCGTCCACTGTTTCTCGAATACAACGGCTCGGAAGTGTGGATGGGCCGCCACTGGGATCGCGCCGGATTGTTCGACCTGCTCGAACGCACAGAGCGGCTCAACCTTGCCGCCGCCGCGCGCGTCTTCGTCGTCGCGGAGGTCGAGCGGCGCAATCTTGTGCGCGCGGGCGTCGCGCCGGAGAAGATCGTCGTCAACCCGAACGGAGTTGACGTGCGCCGCTTCCGTCCAGGCATCGGCGGTCGAGAGATGCGCCGCGAACTAGGCATCAGCGACGACGAAACGCTGATCGGCTTCGTCGGCACGTTCGGCCCCTGGCACGGCGTCGAGGCGCTGGCGGAGGCCGCCGCGCTCATGCCGGCGGACGCACGCGTGCGTTTTCTTCTGGTCGGGCGCGGGAGCTTGCGCGAGAAGGTGGAAGATTATTTGCGCGAGCGCGGCGCGACGGAGCGCGTCATCTTCACCGGCGCGGTCGAACACGAGCGCGTGCCCGTGCTGCTGGATGCGTGCGACGTGCTCGCGTCGCCGCACGTGCCGCTCGAAGAGGGGACGGAGTTCTTCGGCTCGCCGACGAAACTCTTCGAGTACATGGCGATGGGCAAGGGCATTGTCGCCAGCCGCCTTGGGCAGATTGCAGAGGTGCTCGCGGATGAAGAGACGGCGCTGCTGGTCGAGCCGGGCGACGCGCGTGCGCTGAAGGAAGCATTGCTGCGTCTCGCGCGGTCGCCCGAACTGCGCGAGCGGCTCGGCGCGTCGGCGCGTCGCGCGTGCGTCGCCAGACACACCTGGACGCGCAACGCCGCATGCGTGCTCGACGCGTACCGCGCGCTTCCGGCATAGTTTCATCAACAGAAAAATCCGTCCGGCCCACACGGACAAAGACGGCACGGATGAAGGCTAACGGTCTCGTCCCTGTCGCTTGGGTTTGCAGAAAGCGTAAGCTATCGTTGGAATTTTTAGAGAAGCGGACGGTACTGGCGCTGGCTGAATGCCGCGATAATGTTTGATGGAAACTTCCGAACTGAGACAAAAGATTGACGAGTTGATCGCCGCCGGCGAGTGTGACGCTGCCGCGCGCCGCCTCTGTGAGTTGTGGCGTCGAGACTCAGGAACAGCCGCTGCATCCTACGTCGTCGCGCGCTACGAGAAGTTGCGTGGCCGTGTGCCGTTGTTGCCGTACCGGCTTGCCGTCCTGCGCTCGTTCACCGTCGAGCCGTTGATGCCGTTGCTGCGCGCCGCGTGTTTCGTGGCCGGCGTGGACTTGAGCGTCCACGTCGGCGAGTTCAACGCCTACGCGCAGGAGTTGCTCGGCCCGAACAGTCCGCTTGACGAGTTCGAGGCGGACGCCGCCGTCCTCGCCGTGCAGACACGCGACGTGGCACCGGACTTGTGGCGCGACTTCGCGGACTTGAAGGCGGACGAGAGGGAAGCGATTGCCGTGCGCGTCGCGGGCGGCTTTCGTGATTGGGTGCGCGCCTTCCGCGAACGCAGCCGCGCGCATCTCATCATCCACACACTCGAAGAACCGACTGCGCCGAGTCAGAGCATCCTCGACGCGCAGGACGCGGGCGGGCAGGCCGCCGTCGTCCGGCGAATCAACGACGAGTTGCGACGATTTGCGGCGGAGCAGAGCGGCGTCTACGTCCTCGATTACGACGCGCTCGTGGCGCGGCACGGTCGCGCGCTCTGGCACGACGAGCGGAAGTGGCTGGCGGCGCGTCTGCCGTTCGCGGCGAGCAGTCTGAGCCACGCCGTCGCAGAATGGATGCGTTTCATTCATCCGCTGACTGGGAAGATAGCGAAGGCGCTCGCGGTTGATCTCGACAATACACTGTGGGGCGGCGTCGTCGGCGAGGACGGGCTGGCGGGTCTCCGTCTGGGCGCGGAGTATCCGGGCGCGGCTTATCTGGAGTTGCAGCGCACGCTGCTCGACCTTCAACGGCGCGGCATACTGCTGTGCGTGTGCAGCAAGAACAATCCGGAAGACGCCCTCGAAGCGTTGGCGAAACATCCCGGCATGCTGCTCAGGCCGCGACACTTCGCCGCCGTGCGCGTCAACTGGAAAGACAAGGCCGACAACCTCCGCGAGATCGCGCGCGAGTTGAACATCGGCACGGACGCGCTGGCCTTCCTCGACGACAACCCGTTTGAGCGCGAGCACGTGCGCGCGGAATTGCCGGAGGTGACGGTCATCGAACTGCCGGACGATCCCTTGCGGTTCGCGCAGGCCGTGCGCGATTGCCCGGTCTTTGAGCGCCTGTCGCTTTCGACGGAAGACCGGGAGCGCGGCTCGTACTACGTCGCGGAGCGCGAGCGCGCGAACCTTGGCCGTCGTCGCCCGACCCGCGAGGATTTCTACAGAAACTTGCGGCAGGAGGCGGAGGTCGCTCCCGTCACGCCTCTGACTTTACGGCGCGTCGCGCAATTGACGCAGAAGACGAACCAGTTCAACCTCACGACGCGGCGCTACACCGAGCAGCAAATCGAGGAGATGTCGGAGCGCGCGGGCTGGCACGTCCTCGCGCTCGGCCTGCGCGACCGCTTCGGCGACAACGGCCTCGTCGGCGTCGCCATAGTGCGCGAGTGCGCGGACGCGTGGGAGATTGACACGTTCCTCCTGAGCTGCCGCGTCATCGGTCGAACTGTCGAGACGGCGCTTTTGTCTGACCTGACCGAACGTGCACGGGCACGCGGGGCGAAAAACATTCAGGGGCGTTTCTTCCCGACGAAGAAGAACGCTCCTGCCGTGAACTTTTACCCCGCGCACGGCTTCTCGCTCGTCGAAGAAAATGAAGGCGGCTCGCTGTGGGCGCTGGACTTGTCGGGTGGCGGCGGCGTCGAGTGCCCTGCGTGGATTCGATTGACCGTCGTGAACGGAGAGCAGCATTGACACAGACGACTTTTGAACGCGTGCGCGCCATCGCCGCAGATGTCCTGCAAGTTCCTGCCGCGCGCATCACGCCGCGCTCCTCTATGGACTCAATCGAGACGTGGGACTCGTTGCAGCACCTCAACCTGATCCTCGCGCTCGAACAGGAATTCGACGTGCAATTCGAGCCGGAAGAGATGGAGCGTATGAACAGCATCGAGCACATTACGGCAACTCTGGAAAGCAGGCAGAGATGACGAACCGTCTTCGCGCACGTTGATTCCAACGGATGAGCATGAAGGGCCTGAAAAAACTTTTGCCCGCAGACGCGGTCGCGCTGCTCGCGCGTGCGAAGAAGAAGTATCAAAAGTCGCGGCTAACCTCGCTCCAGCCGCTCGGCGAAGATGAGCTGACTGGCATCCTCGTTAATCGTCTCAACCTGGCTGCGGGCGACACGGTCTTCATCCATAGCTCGGTCGAACAACTGCGGCTCACGTTTTCATACGGACACGTCCTGACTCTGATCCGGAACGTCATCGGCGAGCGGGGCACGATGCTGTTTCCGACCTATCCGGGGCTGCCTTCGTATGAATTCCTGACGCGCGGCGAAATCTTCGACGTTCGCAAGACACCTTCCTTCATGGGTCTTTTGACCGAGTACGCGCGGCGCAGGCGCGACTCCGTGAGAAGCCTGCATCCGACGAAGTCTGTCTGCGCCATCGGCCAGCGTGCGCGCGAGTTGACCGCCACGCACCAACTCTCGCCGTACCCTTACGACCGTCCAAGCCCCTACTACAAGCTCATCGAGTGTGGCGGCAAAATCATCGGCCTCGGCGTCTCGACCGAGCGGCTGGCCTTCGTCCACTGCGCGGAGGACGCCAAGGCATGAAATTCTTCACGGCGGACGCCGTGAAGTTGTTTGAAGAGATGACGCGTCTCGCCACACAGGGCATCACGATCTACCGGCGTTCGGCCTACAAGTAAACGGAGACTGCTTGACCCGAAACAAAGGGAGGCCGGCTCACCCGGCGCGCGTGTGCGCGGCGAGGGCTTCGCGGCAACGGCTTTCAAATTCCTTCTGGTCGCGGTTGTGAAACAGGATCGCGTCCGGCGGCCTTTCGGATACATCGCTGGCGACGGCGGGGCAGTTCAGATAGAGAGCTTCGGCGAGACTGACGGCGTAGCCGTCAGTGTAGGTCGGGCGTACCATCAAGTCTGCGCGGCGGAAGAGCGGCCAGATTTCCTTCTGCCCGGCCATCAAGTGTATGTTGCCCGCGATGTCGAGTTCGCCAATCCGCCGCTCAATCTTTTCCCGGTACTTCGCATCCTCAAACTCGCCCAGCGCGAACACAAGTCCGATGCGCGGGCACGTCTTCTTCAACGCGCCGACCAACTCGACGCACATATCCAGCCCGTAGAGGTCAACGCCCTTGTGCGCGACGATGCGGAAACCGTTGGCGACAATAAGCGGGCGGTGCGCCTCGACGAAGGCCAGCGTTTCGCTCGTGTACGTCTCGACGATTTTCGATTCTTCTTCGGGCGGAGGCGGTAGAAAGCCGTGTCGCACCTGTGTCCTCTGCGGTAGCTCAACTCCGTGCGCGCGGTAGTAGTCCTTCAAATGCGGCGCGACCAGAATCAGTTCGCGGCAGCGGCGCAGGAAAATTTCATACAGGCTGCGTCGCAACGGGTTCCACGTCTCAAGCACGCGCCAGTTGTGATCCCACACTTCTGTCCTGCGCGCCTGTCCGAGCGCCAGCAGCACCATCATCATGTGAAACGAAGGGAAGCTCAGGCTGATGAGATCGTAGCCCCTCGAAGGCGCGCGGAACAGTCGCGGGTAAAAATCTCTCTTCGAGAGTTGCGTCGGATCGAGCACG
>JAIVJG010000191.1 GCA_020200155.1 Acidobacteriota bacterium
TGCGTCGCACTTTGCCAGGCGATGCTTCTGGTGAGCGGCGCGGTCGTCTGCGTGACGCTGGCGACGAATAACGGTTTCGTCAACTGGTGGGTCGGCGCGCGGCAGTACGGCGGCTTCCTGCTGACCGCGCTGCTGCTCACGAATCTCGTGCTGCGCCACTGGAATCTGACCGCCGGTTACATCCTGTTCGCGTTCGGCCACGAACGGCGTCTGGCGATCACGGGACTGCTCGACGGGTTCGTCACGGTCGTCGCGGCGATTTTCTTAACGCGCTGGCTCGGACTGGTGGGTGCGCCGCTCGGCTCAATCGTCGGCGTGTGCGTGGTTAGTCTGCCCGGCAATTTGTCTGCGCTCTCCGGCGCGAACGCGATGCCCTTGGCGGGGCTGTTGCGCTCGCTCGCGCCCTGGTTCTGGCGCTTCGCGCTGCTGGCGCTCGCGGCGGGCACGTTCGCGCGCCGCTTCGTCCCAGACACTTTCCCCGCGCTCGCCGCCACGGCGCTGCTCGCCTGTGGGATTTACTTTCTGGTGATGCTGCCCGTCGCGTGGCGCGACCCTTTAGGCATCTACGTGCGCCCGCGCCTGTCGCGGCTTACGGCGAGGCTGTTTCGAGTGCTCCAGCGTTCGAGCGATGCCGCTTGAAGTTGTTGACGGCGACGCGGCAGTCGCGCCGTCGCGCGGCCAATCGAGTTTGAAATGAGTGAAAGCCCCTCGACAGTTTCCGTCGTCCTGCTGAGTTACAACCGCCCGGAGTTTTTGCGCGAGGCGTTGGCGTCGTTGCTCGCGCAGACCTACGCGCGGCTCGACATCACCGTGGTTGATAACCGGAGCGCGCGGAGCGAGGAAGTGGCGCGGGTGGTCGAAGAATTTCCGTGCGTGAGGCTGATTCGGAACGACCGTAATCTCGGCTACGCAGGCGGCATGAATCGCGGAATCGGGGAAGCGACGGGGCGCTACACTTATCTTACGGAGGACGACATCGTGCTTGACGCCGATTGCCTTCGTCATCTCGTCGAGCACGCGGACGAACACAGGGCGACCGGACTCAGTTCGCCTTTGATGTACAACAAGACTGCGCGGACGATTCGCTGCGCCGGGGGCGAGTTGAGTCTGCGCGGCGTTTACAGGCGAACGACTTTCGGCGAGGGAGAGCGCGACGCGGGGCAATTCCCGCAGCCGTTCGACGTTGGCTACATTGACGGCGCGTGCGTCTTTGCGCGGACGGATTTCCTGAAATCGCTCGGCGGATTCCGCGAAGAATTTTTCATGTACGTGGAGGCCGTCGAATTCTGCGCGCGTGCTCTCAAGTCCGGCAGGAAGCTGACGGTCGTGCCTGCGGCGAAAATTTATCACTTCGAGCCGCCCGAAGCGGCGGACGACGCAGGCGAACTGGACTTTCACAAATACAAAAATCTTTTCGCGCTCTATTTGCTCCACGCGCCCGCGCGACACCTGCCGGAATTTTTCGCACGCTACGCGGCACTCGGTCTGCTCCGTGCCGTGGCTGGGCGGGGCGGCGACGCTCGCGCGCTCGTCAGGGCACTGCGTTGGACGGCGAGGCGCACGCCCTCTCTACTCAGGGAACGGCGCGGCTCCCTGTCTGCGCGGGCGGAAACCTCCGGGGACGTGCCCACGTCGGGCGTGCGCCGCGCGCCGTTAGTCTGAACAAAAATCCGCGCCCCTTCGCACATGAACCTGCTCAGAGACTCGCTCAGGAAAACCGCTTACGCAGTCGCGCCGCGCAGTGCGATTGACGCTTACCTGCGTCTGAAGATGCGGCGAGAGGCGCACCGTCTGGCGGCGCTGCGCGCGAAGTCGGAAGACGCGCGCGAGTGGATTGACGATTTGATGAGTTCGCATTTCTTTCGCCCTTTGCAGAAGCGTTCGGAGATTCTGCGTTTGTGGGAGGTCGTGCGCGCACACAGTCCCGCCGCCGTCTGCGAGATCGGTGCGGCGGGCGGCGGGACGGCCTTCGTCTTCGCGGACGCCGCCGCGCACGACGCGACGATTATCTCGGTTGACGTTCACTTCACGGATGCGCGCCGCGACGCGATCTGTCATTTCCGTCGGCGCGGGCAGCGGCTCGTCTGCGTGGAGGGCGACTCGCACGACGCCCGGACGCTCGACGCCGTCAGCGTCTGCCTGCAAGGCCGCGCGCTCGACCTGCTCTACCTCGACGGCGACCACAGCTACGAAGGCGTCGCCACAGACTTTCAAATGTACGCCCCGCTCGTGCGTCCCGGCGGCCTCGTCGTCTTCCACGACATCGTGCCCGACTACCGCACACGTTACGGCCTCCAAACGAGCAGCGACACCGGCGGCGTCCCGCAGTTTTGGGATGAAATCAAACAGAGGCACGCCGTCATCGAAGAGATCATCGAAGATCAGGCGCAGGACGGCTACGGCATCGGAATCCTGCACCTGGACGGGCGCATTCTTGAGAAAGCCTAAAAGAAGCCTGTACCGGCGCGGAGCAAAGTTAAATGGCGGCAGGGATAATCCGTAAAATTTTATCTGAATTCTACGAGCCAGTAAGAAGCAGGCTTGCGGGAATCTCGGCGCAGCTTGATAGAAATGCTGTCCTGCTTGGACAACTGATGTCTTACCATGTTTCGCGCGCCGCCGCTGTCGAGCGTTTGACCGAGGCCGAGTTTAAAGTGTTCTCGCAGTGTGGCGAGGACGGCATCATCCAGTATTTAATCTCCAAAGTTCCAATAGAAAAGCGTGTCTTCGTCGAATTCGGGGTCGGGGATTACTCCGAGTCGAATACACGCTTTCTACTCGTCAATAATAAGTGGAGCGGGCTGGTCATCGAGGGAAGCGCGGAGTGTGTGAGTAACATCAAGCGGAGCGAAATGTACCGGAGGCATCAGCTTATAGTGATCGCAGCTTTTATCACTGCCGAAAACATCAATCAAATCATCAAGGACGCCGGCATCGAGGAGGATATCGGACTATTGAGCATAGATGTTGACGGAAATGACTACTGGGTCTGGCAGGCCATCAACATCGTGCGACCACGAATTGTGATTTGCGAGTTTCACAGCCGCTTCGGTTATCTCGACGCCGTGACTGTTCCCTACAAACCGGACTTTCAAGTTGCGCGGGCACATCCCTCGCGTCTCTTTTATGGAGCGTCGTTGCCTGCTCTGTGTTTGCTGGCCGGGCAGAAGGGGTATGACTTCGTCGGCTGCACAAGCGAAGGCGTCAACGCATTCTTCGTGCGTCAGGACTTATCAGCCACCCTCTCTAAGATGGACGCGCGCGATGGGTTTGAGACTATCGTTGGCGGCGGCGGACATTACGGACTGAGCGCGCGTGACGAGATCAAAGCTATCGAGCATATGGAAGTATATGATCTGATAACGGAAAGTCTGAGGCCGCTACGTGACGTGCGTGTGCCGCATGATTGACACATTACAAGATGCTTTTTCATGCCCCGGCAAAGTCGAACTCTCCTGAACTTAATCGAAAATAAAACTGTCGCAATGATAAGGCATAAGGAAATATCCGGGAGAGAATTGCATTTCGACACATCGTCCGAAGTCGCGGGGCGCGAGGTGCTGAATCTGGGATGTGGGCGTAAGCGCGTTGAGGGCGCGGTCAATCTCGACGTGACGCCGGAGACGAAGCCGGATGTGTTGCACGACCTCAATTGCAGGCCGTGGCCGTTCGCCGACGGACAGTTCAGAGAGGTGCTCGCCAACGACGTGATCGAACATCTGGACGACGTGATCGGAACGTTCGAGGAGATTCATCGCGTGTGTCGCGACGGCGCGTCCGTCAAAGTCGCGGTGCCGCATTTCTCATCCGGCAACGCCTTCACAGACCCGACGCACAAGCACTTCTTCAGCTACTTCACGACCGACTACCTGACCGAAGGCGGCGAGTTTTCTTTCTACACGCGCGCACGTTTCCGCGTCCGCCACCGGCAGATTATCTTCTGGCCGACGCTCCTGAATAAAATCGTGTGGCGGCTCGCGAACCGTTACCCGATGTGGTACGAGTTGCGCTGGGCGTGGATTTTCCCGGCGCTTTTCCTGAGTTTCGAGCTGGAAGTCGTCAAGGGACGGGAAGGAAACGATGACGGCGACGCGCGCTAAGCAGGACGCACGCAGGGGCGCTCCGCGCGTGCTGCACGTTGTGCCTGCGCTGTTCGGCGCGGAGGGGGGCATCGTCGGCGGGGCGGAGCGTTACGCGCTGGAACTGGCGCGGCACATGAGCGATGTAGTGCCGACGACGCTCGTTAGTTTCGGCGACGAAGAGCGGCGCGAGACGATTGGCAACCTGAACGTGCGCGTCATCGGCGGGGCGCGTTACGTGCGCGGGCAGCGCACGAATCCGATCTCGACAGCGTTGCTCAGGGAATTGCGCGGGGCGGACGTGGTGCATTGTCACCAGCGACACGTCGTCGCCAGTTCCCTGAGCGCGCTGGTCTGCCGTCTGACCGGGCGGCGCGTTTTCGTGACAGACCTCGGCGGCGGCGGCTGGGACATCTCCGCTTACGTTCCGACCACACGTTTGTTTCAGGGCCACCTGCACATCAGCGAGTACAGTCGCCGCGTCAACGGGCACGAGACGGAGAAGCGCGCACACGTCATTCTCGGCGGCGTGGACACGGAAAAGTTTTCGCCCGACGAGACAATCGAGCGCAACGGCACGGCTCTCTTCGTCGGTCGCCTGCTGCCGCACAAGGGTGTGGACGATCTTATCCGCGCCCTCGACGCAGGCGGCGACGGCACGTCTCTGGAAATCATCGGCCAGCCTTACGGCGAAAAGTACGCGCGCGATTTGCACAGGCTGGCGGAAGGCAGGCGCGTCACGTTTCGCCAAGACTGCGACGACGCGGCTCTCGTCGAGGCTTACCGCCGCGCGACGTGCGTCGTGCTGCCGAGCGTCTATCGAGGCATGTACGGCGACGAAACCAGAGTGCCGGAACTGTTAGGGCAGACGCTGCTGGAAGGAATGGCGTGCGGCGCGCCCGCCGTCTGCACCGACGTCGCGAGCCTGCCCGAAGTGGTGGAGGACGGCGTGACGGGCTTCGTCGTCCCGCCGAACGATCCTGCGGCGCTTGGCGAAAAGATTCGCTGGCTGCGCGAGCACACGTTGGAGGCCGACGCGATGGGACGCGCCGCGCGCAGTCGCGTGCTGGAAAAATTCACGTGGGGACAAGTTGTGCGGCGTTGTCTGGAGATTTACGAGAGATGAGCTTGATACAGGGCGCGGCGCGAAAATTTTCCGGCCTGCTGGGGCGCGAGTCGTGGCTCGTCCGGCGCTTGCGCCCGGCCTACGAGTCTCTGCTTGATTCGTCCACGCTGGGGCGCGGCATACGTTGGCCGATTAACGGCGTCACGTACCGCATAGACCCGCGCTACCGCCACCGCCTCGGACAACAATACGACGCGCCGGTCGCCGCCTTCATCCGCGAGCGTATGCGAGAGGGCGCGTTGTGCGTGGATGTCGGGGCAAACGTCGGCGTCTATGTCCTGCAATTCGCGCACTGGTCGGGCGCACAGGGGCGCGTCGTCGCCTTCGAGCCAAACGTGGGCGCACGCGAAGTGCTGCAAAAGCACATAGACTTGAACGGGCTGGCGGAGCGCGTCGAGATTGTGCCCGCCGCTGTCGGCGCGCACGCGGGCGAGGCGACGCTGTACGCGGCGGGGGCCGACGGCATGAGTCGTCTGGGCGCGGCGAACGAGTTGATCGCGGCGGAGGTGTCGGAAGTGACAGTGCCTGTCGTCACGCTCGACGAGTTCTGCACCGCGCGCAACCTCGCGCCCGACTGGCTCTTCATAGACATCGAAGGTTTCGAGATCGCCGCCCTCGAAGGCGCGCGAGAGCTTGTCAGGAAACGCGGGGCGGGGATGCACCTGATTGTTGAGATGCACCCGAACGTGTGGGAATCCGCCGCGACGACGCGCGCGAGCGCAGAGGCTTTGCTCGGCGAGTTGAAGTTGCGAGCCGTCCCTTTGACGGGGCAGACTGATCCTCTCGGCGATCACGGCATCGTCTATCTGGAACACGCGGGCGAAGAGGCGCGCACGTCTGCGTCCTGACGAAAAGGTTTCAAAGCACTTGGGCGAGTGGCACATCATCACGAGCGAGTATCCGCCGCAGGCGGGCGGCGTCAGCGATTACACGCGCGTCGTGGCCGAAGGACTGGCCGACGCGGGCGACTGTGTGCATGTGTGGTGCCCGGCGCTCAGGGCACATGAGAGCGACGCGCGCGAGTTTGAAGCGGAAGCGGGAGCGTGCCGGACGAGTGCGGGCGAGAGAGAAGCGACGGGGGAGCGCGTTGTTGTCGTCCACAGGGATTTCGGCGGCTTCGCTCCTTCCGACCTGCGGCGTGTCGGCGCGCGATTGAATGAACGCCGCGCGCCGCGTCGTCTGCTGGTGCAGTACGTGCCGCACGGCTACGGGTATCGCGCGATGAATCTCGCCTTCTGCCTGTGGCTGTGGCGGCGTGCGCGCGTTGAAGGCGACGAAGTGCAACTCATGGTTCACGAACCGTTCCTCGACTTTGCGGGCGCGTGGCGGCAGCGCGCGGCAGCAACCGTGCAGCGCGTGATGACAACGGTGCTGCTCAACGCTGCGAGCCGCGTCCTCGTGGCGACTCCGGCATGGGGCGAGTTGTGGCGACCCTTTGCTTTCGGCAGCCGCGTCGAGTTCGAGTGGCTGCCCGTGCCGTGCTCCATCCCCGTTATCAGTGATGCGGCGGAGTCCGCGCGCGTCCGCGCACGCTATGGCGTCGCGCAGCCCGGTCACGCGCTCGTCGGCCATCTCGGAACGTACACGCGACACATCGCGCAGCAACTTGAGCTTGTGCTGCCCGCGCTGCTCGCGCGTCACGAGACGGCGTCGGCGCTCCTGCTGGGGCGCGGCAGCGTCGAGGCGTGCGACCGGATGTTAAGCGCGCACACGTCGCTCGCCGGGCGCATACACGCGGCGGGCGCGCTTCCTGCGCGCGAACTGTCAACGCACCTCGCCGCGTGCGACCTCCTCGTCCAACCTTTCACGGACGGCGTCAGCACACGCCGCACGAGCGTCATGGCCGGACTCAGGCACGGCCTCAGCATCGTCACGACGCGCGGTCGCCTGACCGAACCGCTGTGGACGGAAAGCGGCGCGGTCGAACTTGTTGCGGCGGACGATGCGGAGGCGATGGTGCGCGCGGTCGAAGAATTGATGACGGACGACGATGCGCGCCAGCGACTCGCCGCGCGTGGGCGCGCACTCTATCGCGAACGCTTCGACGCAGCCGCCATCATCGCTGCGTTACGTGAGGGCAAACGTCATCACGTAAGATTAGCCGCATAGACACGAGTGATGTTCGCCGACTCAAGTACAGACTCTTGGAAGATTGACCGGACGAGGCTCCCAAAGGAGCAATCTTATCGGGCCGTACTCAAGGTGAAATTAGCAGAACACTAAACATGAGATGAATGAATTAAAAAGAGATTCTGAATCCCATCGCGTCCGTTAAATTCTTGACCGACGGAACGAAAACCAAAGGAGACCAGCAATTCCATCAAGTGAACAGAAGAGGAGTGATTACGCAAAAGCCAGTGCTCATTAAACTCGCAGAGTATCGCAGCGACTTTTCCGGCGGTCAGCGCACGATGCGCGCCTCTGATGATGTTTGGCTCAAACCCTTCCACGTCAATCTTGAGAAGGTCAACACGCGAGACGCTGTGCATCTCAAGGAATTCGTCAAGCGTCTCCACGCGAATCATATGCGGCTTACCGCCATCGTTCTCAATCATTGAGGGAGTATGATTGGCACGTGATTTGGAAAGATAGATGGGGGCCTCGCCTTTTGCATCGCCAAGCGCGGCCTCGGTGACAGTTACGTTCCCTACTTTGTTCTCGCGGATAGCCTCTTTCAACTTTCCGACGGCGTATGGACTCGGCTCGAATGCATAGACGTGTCCCTCGTCACCAATAATCGAAGAGGCCATGAGTGTGTAGTAGCCGACGTTTGCCCCGGCGTCCACGAACGTCATGCCGGGACGTAAGTACGCCCGCGCAAGCGCAGATTCGTCAGGCTCGAAAATATGGAGATAGATGCTTCGTTCAATAAAGTTTTGTAAATCTAGGCGAGTCCAATAACCAAAAATGCGCGCCTTGCGGACGCCCTGCTTCGGGCACAATGAATGAAGCAGACGTGCCTTACCTCTGAAGTTAATTGGTTTGAGTAGGGTTGCGAGGAGCATGGCAGTTGAGGATTTTATCACATTGGTTAGACCAGTAAAGAGCTTTGTTGCGAACACTCTAGCGGCCTAATTTCTTACGCTGGCCTGAGTATTTTATCCACGGAGTAAAAGGTGCGTATTGCGGTTATCAACTGGAGCCGGAGAAGGGTCGGAGGCACAGAGACGTACCTCAGTCTCATCATTCCTGAACTGGCGCGTCTAGGTCATTCGCTGGCGTTCTGGCATGAGACGGACAAACCGCGGAACCGCGAAGAGATTGCGCTACCGGAAGGCGTCCCTTCGTGGTGCGTGGAGAATCTCGGCGAGCGCCGCGCACTGGCGGCGTTGCGCGACTGGCGACCTGATTTAATCTACACGCACAAGCTCATGTCGCCGCACCTGGAAGCCGCGACGCTCAAAATCGCGCCTGCCGTCTTCTTCGCGCACGATTACTACGGGACGTGCATCAGCGGCGCGAAGACTTTCAAAAGTCCGCAGGTGACGCCTTGCAGCCGCGAGTTCGGCTGGAAATGCCTGCTGCATTACTATCCGCATCGCTGCGGCGGATTGAGTCCGATCACGATGCTGCGTTTGTTCCACCTTCAATCACAAAGGCTGAAACTGTTGCACGAGTACAAAGCCATCCTGACGCATTCACAGCACATGCGCGCGGAGTACCTGAAGCACGGCTTGCCACCGGAACGTGTTTATAATCCTTCGTACTACGCGCATGGTTCGGGTAAATCACTTTCCGCTTCACAAGC
This sequence comes from Acidobacteriota bacterium, assembly GCA_020200155.1. Lineage (GTDB taxonomy): Bacteria > Acidobacteriota > Blastocatellia > Pyrinomonadales > Pyrinomonadaceae > JAIVJG01. The sequence continues at coordinate 8,954 of JAIVJG010000191.1, forward strand.
CGGCCAAAGCGATGAGTTGTCTTTCACGCTCCCCGAAGGTGATCCGTTTGAGCAGCGCCGGGACAGACCCGCGCACCATCTTTTATTCTCTGGCCGGATGGACTTGCTCAAAGGCGGGCGGACGCTCATCGAAGCGTTGCCGCAAGTCAGAGATGAACTGGGTCGTCCCCTTCGCGTCACATTCGCGGGCGACGGGCCTGACCGCGCCGCGTGGGAACGAAAAGCCTTGAAGGCGCAACGCCGTGTCGAAGGGCTGCGGATAGAATTTGCCGGGTGGGTAGAGCGCACACAACTCGACTCGCTCTACGAAGATTCCGACCTGCTGGTCTTCCCAAGCTTGTGGCCTGAGCCGTTCGGACTGTCTGGGCCGGAGGCAGGCTTTCACGGCGTCCCCGTCGCGGCCTTCGATGTCGGAGGCGTGTCCGATTGGTTGATAGATGGAGTGAACGGACACCTCGCGCCCGGCGACCCCCCGACAGCAGAGGGGCTGGCGCAGGCGATCATCGAGTGTCTTCAGAATCCTGCAACATACAACCGCCTTCGTCATGGAGCAGTGCGGATTGCACAACAATTCAATCTCAAGAATCACCTGGCGGCCATCATGGATGTCTTTGAAAACATCGTGCACGGCACGCCGGATTCGCGCGTGGGTGAGGGATGATGCCTCAGCGTTTGTGCTTCATCGTCGAGAGCGGGGCGGACGTGCGGCTCGTCGAGGGCTTGGCCGAACGCTTCGAGCTTGAGGTGCTGGCGCGGCGGATTCCCGGCGGCGTGGAGATTAGTTGGCCGCCGTCGGTGAATGTGGCGGTGACGGTCGGGCCGGCGTCGCGCCTGGGGTTCGCGCGGATGGTTTTCAGGGAGTTGCGTAAGCGGCGCGGGCGTGTGGACTTCGTGATCGTGCAGGGTTACGGCGCGGCGGCGCTGGCGGCGAACGTCGCGGGACGACTGATCGGCGTGCCGACGTTTATGCTGGTGTGCAGCCCCGTCGAAAAGTATTACCTCTGCCGGCGGGCGCACGCGGGAGAGGGACGCCCCTTTCGTCGCCGCGAACTGTTCGCGCTCGATGTGCTGGCGCGTGTCAACGCGCTCGCGGGGCAGATGCTCGATGAGGGACGCGACCTCTGGCTGCTGCACCGCAGCGGCGGCTATCGCGAGTTCCTGAAAGACGCCGCGCGCTACGGCCTCGGCGAGCGCGTCATCGCCACCGACGCCGTGCACCCGCACCGTGGGTTGGCCGACGACTACCGCGCCTCCGACCTCTGCGTGCAGGCGAGCCGCGAAGAGGGCTTAGGTTTTTCGCCGCTCGAAGCTCTGGCGTGCGGCGTGCCCGTCGTCGCGGCGCGCGTGGGCGGTTTGCGCGAGACGATCATTGACGGAGAGACGGGTTGGAGTTATCCGGTCGGCGACGCCTCTGCGCTGGCGCGCTGCATTGAGGAATCGCTCGGCGACACGGAAGAGGCCGCGCGCCGCACTGCCAACGGGCGCGCGATGGTCTGTGAGCGTTACGAACGGCGCGTGGTCTTTGAGAAACTGTTGGAAGCCCTCGGCGCGCGTGTGCAGGTTGATGGCGCGTTGCCGGATGACGGACAACGTGTGTGCGCGGCGGATTGAAGATCAACTATAGAGGACACCGGAGAGCCACAGAGGGGCGCGGAGTCCGACGGTTTGCGCGGCGAGCAGAGACGAATGGAATACAGCATCAGTCTGGACACACAGGAAGCGACGGGGACGCACACGACGCGCGCGGCTGAGGACGCGAGCCGCGCGTGTGCGAGCCTGCCGCGCGTGGCCGTCGTCTGCGATCTCAGGGAAGAGAACTGGCCGAGCATGAATCTCGTCGCGGACATGCTGCTCGCGAATTTGCGCGAGCAGCACGCCCACACTGTCGCGTCGGAGCGCGTCTGCCCGCCAATGCGTCGCAGGTTCACGCGCGCGGGCTGGACGGCGGGCGCGGGCTTCAACGTTGACCGGCTGCTCAATCGCTTTCTCGACTACCCGCGCAGCCTGCGTCGCCTGCGCGGAGAGTTCGATCTCTTTCACGTCCTGGATCACAGCTACGCGCAGCTCGTCCATCAACTCCCGCCTGAGCGCACCATCGTCACCTGCCACGACCTGGACACCTTTCGCTGCCTGTTAGAGCCTGCGAGCGAGTCTCGCTCCGCGATGTTTAAGATGATGACGCGGCGCGTGCTCGAAGGCTTTCGACGTGCCGCGCGCGTCACCTGCGACAGTGCCGCGACGCGCGACGAATTGCTGAGTCACAAACTGTTTCCGCCCGAACGCCTGACGGTTATCCCCAACGGCGTGCACACGGCCTTCTCGACAGAGCCGGACGCAGGGGCAGACCGCGAGGCCGAACGACTGCTCGGCGTGCGTGACGAGCATTCAATCGAACTCCTGCACGTCGGCAGCGCCATCGAGCGCAAGCGGATTGACGTGCTGCTGAAAGTTTTCGCAGAGGTGTGGGAGAAATTCCCACGCGCGCGTCTCGTCCGCGCGGGCGGCGCTCTGACAACAGCGCAGGACGCGCTCGCCCGTCGTTTGAATCTGGACGGCGCAATCGTCACGCTGCCGTTTCTCAAGACGGAGACGCTGGCCGCCGTCTATCGTCGCGCGGCGCTCGTCCTCCAGCCGTCGGAGCGCGAGGGCTTCGGCCTGCCGCTCGTCGAAGCATTGGCTTGCGGAACGCCCGTCGTCGCCAGCCGCCTGCCCGTGCTCGAAGAAGTGGGCGGGACGACGGAGGCGGTCACTTACTGTCCGGTCGGCGACACAGCCGCGTGGAGCAAGGCCGTCATCCGCCTGCTCTCTGAACGCAGAGACGCGCCGGAGCGTTGGACGCGCAGGCGAGAGGCGGGCGTGCGACACGCTTCGCAATTCACATGGGAAGAATACGCGGCGCGTATGGCCGCGCTCTACCGCGAAGTTTTAGGGCTATGAACTTGATCGAAGAGACGACTGAGGCAGAGCGCGCGTCTGAGATACTCAATGCGCCAATCGCCGTGCGCGCGGGCGCAGCGAATGCGTCGCGCGCCCTGCGCGTCCTGCCGACGCGCCGCTCGTCGTCACCTATCACAGCGACATCGTGCGCCAGAAAATTCTGGGCAGCACCTTTCGTCCCGTGCTCGCGCATTTCCTCAGACGCGCGCGCGCGATCATCGCCACCTCGCCCGGCTACATCGAAAGCTCGCCGGTGCTGCGACGCTTTCGTGAGCGTTGCCGCGTCATCCCGCTCGGCATCGAGACGGAGAAGTTCGAGCGCGTGGACGTGGAAGCCGTGCGGCGCATCCGCGAGCAGTACGGTGCGCGCATCGTGCTCGGCGTAGGCCGCCTGATTTACTACAAAGGCTTTGAGCACCTCGTCCGCGCCATGCGCGACGTGGAAGGCCAGTTGCTCATCATCGGAGAGGGGCCTCTGCGCGGAGACCTTGAGCGCCAGAGGGACGCGCTCAATTTGCGCGAGCGCGTACACTTCCTCGGCGAAGTGGCGGACGCCGTTCCTTACTTTCAGGCGGCGGACGTGTTCGCTCTTTCATCTATCGCGCGTAGCGAGGCGTTCGGCATCGTGCAACTCGAAGCGTTGGCGTGCGGGCTGCCCGTCGTCAACACGCGACTCGCGTCGGGCGTCCCCTTCGTCTCGCCCGACGGCGTGAGCGGCATCACCATCCCGCCCGCCGATTCGCGGGCGCTCGCCGCCGCGCTCAATAAATTACTCGCAGATCCCTCGCTCCGCGCACGCTACGGCGAGGCGGGCCGCCGCCGCGTCCGCGCAGAGTTCACCGCCGAAGTGATGGCCGCGCGCACGCTTGCGCTCTACAGGGAAATTGTGGACTCGCACGCCTCTCTGAATCCCGCCGTATGACTGACCTTTCTCTCACGCCAACGTCGCCGCGCGTCGAGCGCGCGAGGCATCTGCTCGACCGCGCGATCTTCGCGCTGCTGCTCGCGTTGACGATGCTCGCCGCCGTGCCGTTCGGGTCGGTTGATCCTTGGTGGGAAGGCGTCTTCGAGGGCTGCGCGTTCGCGCTCGGCGCGCTGTGGATGATGGAAGGCATGCTGGCGGGGCGCTGGCTCGTGCGCGAGCACCGTTTGCTTGTGCCGCTCGTCGTACTGCTGGCCTACGCGTTCGCGCAGACGCTGCCGTACTCGAACGCCGCGACGGTGGCCGGCGTCGAAGTGCGGCGGAGCCTGAGCGCCGACCCGTTCGAGACGTGGCGATTCGTCGTCAAGCTGGCGTCGCTCGTCCTCTGCGCCGCGTTGTGGCTGCGCTACCTTTCGAGCGCGCGGCGACTGCGTGCGCTCGTCTATGTGGTCGCGCTCGTGGGGCTGTCGAGCGCGCTCTTCGGCGTTGTGCGGAGGACGATGGGGAGTGCGACGTTGGAACAACTCTCGCCGCGTCTTGCCGCCAATCTCGACGGCTTCGCGCAGTTCATCAACCGCAACCACTTCGCGTTCCTCGCGGAGATGACGCTCGGCCTCGCGCTCGGCCTGCTCGTCGGCGAGTGGCGTCGGCGCGAGCGTGTGCCGGTTTACGCCGCCGCCGCGCTCGTCCTCTGGGGCGCGCTCGTGATGTCGAACTCAAGAGGGGGCTTGCTCGGCATGTTCGTGGAGTTGGCGCTCGTCGCGCTGCTCTCGCTCTCGTCCGGCAGGCGGCGACGGCGCGCGTCGCAGGAAGCGACGCGCGACGCGGACGCACGACATTCTGTAGACGCGCGCGTGCGTCCGTCTGCGGGCAGGTTGAAAGTTTGGCTCGTGCGCCTAGCGCTCGTCGGGTGTCTGCTCGCGGCGGCGCTCGTCGGTGTGGTGTGGGTCGGAGGCGAGCGACTCGGCGCGCGTTTGGAGTCTGTCCCCGTCGAGGTAAGCGGAACGTCGAAGGTGCGCTGGGGAGACCGGCGCGTGGAGATTTGGCCGGCGACGTGGCGGATGATCGCCGCGCATCCTTTGACGGGCACCGGCTTCGGCGCGTACCGGGCAGGCATTACCGAATACCATGATGCCTCCGGCGAGATGTCGCTCGAACAGGCGCACAACGATTTTCTCGAACTACCGGCGAGCGGCGGCATCATCGGCATCGCGCTCGCGGTGTGGTTCGCCATCAGTTTCGCCGCGCGTGCGCGCGACGCTCTGCGCTCACACGATTCGTTTCGCCGCGCCGCCTGCGTGGGCGCGCTCGGCGGCCTCTCAGCCGTCCTCGTTCACAGCCTCTTCGACTTTGGCCTGCACGTCACCATTAACGCGCTCGTCTGCGCCGCGCTCGTCGTGATTGCCACCTCGGACAATCGCGTCCAACAGAGAATTCCCACGGACAAGATACGTGCGCACCGCTCGTTGGAGGTGGCGTAACATGCACGCCGCATCGCATCACAGATGGCGTAAGTTGCTGGCCGGAGCGTGCGCCATCGGCTGCTGCTGGCTTGCGTGGTATGCGGTGCGCGCCGGGGCGTCACGATTGCTTGCGGAGTCCGCGTCCGGCCTCGCCGGGACGGAGTACGAAGCCGCAGCACTGCCGCTTGCCGGGGAGTCGCTCCGACTTAATTCGTCCGACCCGGAGGCGCACTACGCTTTGGCCGTCGCATCCGCACAGAGCGGCGACGACAGGGCGGCGGTCGCGTCTCTGGAACGCGCCGTCGCTCTGCGGCCTCTCTATTACCTGACATGGCTCAAGCTCGGTCGAGCGCGCGAGCGCGCGGGCGACACAGACGGCGCGCTCGCGGCGGTGCGCGAATCAATCCGCCTCGCGCCGTTTTACGCCGAACCGCGCTGGCAACTCGGCAACACGCAGTTGCGCGCCGGAAATCTCGAAGCAGCCTTCGCGGAGTTGCGCCGCGCCGCGTCGAGCCGTCCCGCGCTCTTCGCTTACACCGCAGAGTTGGCGTGGCACGCATACGACGGCGACGCGCAATCAGTCGTGCGTGCATGCGCGCCGCATAACTCGTTGGAGCTTGTCGCGCTCGCGCGCTTCCTCGTCAAACACGATGAGGGCGCGGAGGCTCTAAAACTTTATCGTGACGGACGCGCAGACGTTGACGCGGAAGCGCGCCGCGCGCTCGTCGCCGACATGATCGTCGCCGGAAAATTCAGAGAAGCTTACGAGGTGTGGGCGGACGGGAAGCGCGCGGGCGACGCGAAAGGTGATGCGGCGGCAGTTGAAAGCGCGCGTGACGGGGCGATCTTCAACGGCGGATTCGAGTCGCCGGCGGGCCGCGACGAGCCGGGCTTCGACTGGCGTTTCGCTCGCGAACAGCAGGCCGTCAGTATCTCGCTCGATCAGGCGTCGCCGCACAACGGCACGCGCAGCCTGCTTTTTGTCTTCGACGGCGCGCCCGGCATCGCGTTGCGCTTCGCGTCGCAACTCGTGCTGGTCGAGCCGGGCGCGCGTTACCGCCTGAACTTCGCCGCGCGCACCGAAAATTTAGTGAGCGGCGGGACGCCTCTCGTCTCTCTGATGAACGCCGCCGGCGACAAACTACTCGCGCAGACGGACGCGCTGCCGCGAAACACCGGCGGGTGGCGCGAGTACACAATCGAATTCGACGCGCCCGACGAAGCGGTGTTGCTCGTCATTCGCCGCGCAGGGTGCGCGGAGGCGACCTGCCCGATTTTCGGGCGCGTGTGGTTCGACGATTTCTCGCTGAAGAAATTGTGAACTCGTTGCGCCGCGCGTTTGACGACCCACATCCGCCCACAAAAATTTTTGGGAGAAACTACTACCATGACTCGTAATTCCAACACTTCGCGCCGTACCAGCAGGTTCAACCTCAATTTCAGAATCACGCTTATCGCGTTGGGCCTTCTGGTCGCCGTGATGGCCGTATTGATGGTGACGGGCCGAAAGGCGTCGGCTCAGGCAGGCGTTCCCGCCACCTGCACGCCGCCGGGAACTACCGTCGTGACAGACCCTGCGGGCGACCAGACCGGAGCGCCTGCTTCAAATCAGGCGCTCGACCTGATCTCGATCTCGTTGGCCGAGCCTGCCGCGAGCGCCGACGACACGGGCGCGTTCGTCAATAAGCTCGTCTTCACGATCAAGGTGAGCAACCTCTCGACCGTCCCGGCCAACGGCATCTGGCAGTCGCGCTTCACGCTCGGCGCGACGACCTACTACGTCAGCGCCAAGTCGGACAACAACGCCGCGCTGACCTACGAGTACGGCACAATCAGCGGCACGACCGTATCCCCGACCGGCACGCCCGACGCCGGCTCGGTTGACAAGCCCGGCAACAAGTTCGTCATCACCATCGCCAACAATAAGGTCGGCAACCCCGTCGCGGGCCAGACGTTGTCCGTCCGCGGCGTCACGCAACTCAACGGCATCATCGTGTTCACCGGCGTTGACTCGACCTCCACGAACGTCTACACGGTCGTCGGAAACGCCTCGTGCGCCGCAGCCGCGACGCCGACGCCGACGCCGACGCCGGCAGCGGGTGGCACTTGCAACGCGACCGGACAATCAATCGTCACTGATCCAGCGAATGACCACAACACGACGGTCGGCACGTCGCAGCAGGACATCCGCGAAGTTCTCATCGCCGAGCCTTACTTCGCCGACGGCAGCAGCAAGCTCATCTTCACGATGAAGGTCGAGAGCCTCGACCCGAACAACCTCCCCGCAAACGGCATCTGGAAAATCTACTTCAAGTTGGGCACAACCACTTATTTCGTCAACGCCTTCCACGACCCGGCGTTGGGCAACAGCTTCGCCTACGGCTCGAAGGACGCGAACAACATTGACCAGACGGCGGGCGCAGCCGACGGTGGCTCGTTCGACGCCGCCACGAAATCAATAACCATCACTGTCTCGAATGGTCAGGTTGGCAGTCCCGTAGCTGGCAACCAACTGACCGCGATCACGGGAGTGACGCAGGTGCTTGTGGGGTCGGGTCAGGTTGGCGGCTCCCTGCAACAGGTGGACACGACGGGCGCGGGCGTCTACACGCTCAACGGCAACGCCGCGTGCGCCCCGGCCTCGACGCCGACACCAACGCCGACGCCCGGCGGCGGCACTTCGCCCGACGGGCCGCGCTACACCATCTATGCCCCGCCTTCGGGACTCGGCGCGAGCGCGGGCGAGCCGTCCATCGGCGTCAACTGGAAAACGGGCAAGGTCTTTTTCATCGCTGGCGTACAGACCCTCCGCATCACGCTCGACGACTGCGTCAGCCCGGCGACGGCAACGTGGGCTGACGTGAGCTTCCCGACCACTAACCGCACGACGCTCGACCCGATCCTGTTCACCGACTCGAAGCTGGGACGCACCTTCGTTTCACAACTGCTCGGCAAGGCCGCCTCGACCGTCTATACGGACAACGACGCGGGCACGAACGGGCAAGCGCCCGGCGACTGGGTTCAGACGCAGGGCAACGGCATCAACTCCGGCGTTGACCACCAGACCATCGGAGCCGGCCCGTTCGCGCCGCCTCTGACGAGAGACCCGGCCTCCATGACGCCCTATCCGAATGCCGTCTATTACGCTTCGCAGGACGCCGCGACAGCCGAGGCCGCTGTCAGTCTCGACGGCGGGCTGAACTACGGCCCGGCGGTTCCGATGTACACGCTCGTGCAGTGCAGCGGCATCCACGGCCACGTCAAGGTTGGGCCTGATGGGACGGCTTACGTGCCGAACAAATCTTGCAGCGGGACGCAGGGTGTCGCCGTCTCAGAGAACAACGGCGCGTCGTGGACGATACGTCCCGTCACGGGCAGCACCGCCAGCAGCGCGCTCATTGATCCGTCGGTTGGCGTTGCCACCGACAACACGATCTACTTCGGATACGTCAACGGGAGCGGCCTGCCCTTCGCAGCCGTCTCGCCCGGCACCGACACGGCCAAGAATCACGGCAAAGGCTGGATCAATAACAAGCGCATCGGCGCTGAACTCGGCATCGTCAAGGCCACGTTCCCGCAGATGATCGCGGGCGACCCGAATCGCGCGTCAATGGCCTTCCTCGGCTCGAAGGTTCCGGGCGACCATCAAGCCCCGATCCGCGACGCCAACGGCGCTGTCACCACCAACGGTTACAGGGGCGAGTGGCATCTCTACATCGCCACGACCTACGACGGCGGCGTGACGTGGACGACCGTGGACACGACGCCGAACGATCCCGTCCAGCGCAACTCCATCTGCAACTCCGGCACGATCACCTGCGACCGCAAGCCGAACGACCGCAACCTGCTCGACTTCAACGACCTTCAGATTGACAAGCAGGGGCGCGTCTACGCCGCCTTCGCCGACGGCTGTATCTCGCAGTCCTGCATACAGGGACTCGACCTCGACAACGACGGTTACAAAGACAACGATTACAGCGCACGCGCGACGTTCGCGCGGCAGTCGGGCGGCCTCAGTCTCTTCTCGGCCTACGACCCGGCAGCGCCGACCGTTCCGAAGTCTCCCGTCGTCACGGCGACGCGCGATGCGTCGGGCGTTCATCTGACGTGGACTCCGCCCGACAACGGCGGCTCGCCCATCACGAGCTACAACGTCTATCGCCGGACGGCGAGCACGACGGCTGCGCTCATCGGTTCGACGACCACGACCAGCTACGACGACACGACGGCTGACCCGAACACGACCTATTTCTATCATGTGCGCGCGGTCAACGCCGTCGGCGAAAGCGCCTTCTGCCCCGGCAACGAAGTTGTTCCCGCGCCGGTTCCAGACCCTTGCACACCGCCGGGAGTGCGCGTCTCTTCGGACGCGGCGGGCGACACCGCCCCGCCACCGCCCGCGACACCGACCGCCATGGATATCCTGTCGCTCTCCGTCGCCGAGCCATACTTCGGCCCGGGCGTCAATAAGCTGGTCTTCACCCTGAAGACGGTCGGCGGCGCGGCTCCGGCCAGCAGCCAGTGGTACATCATCTGGAGTCGCCCCGCGCCCGACGCTACCTTCGACCGCAATTATGTGGCGATGAAGACGGACGCGACCGGCGCGATCAGTTACGAGTACGGAAAAGTCTCGCCGCCGAACGTCAACGCGCCGACGAAGCAGGGCGTTGCCGACAGCGGTTCTTACGACGCGGCGACGGGAACCATCACGATCACCATCTCGAACAGCAAGGTGGACAACGTGGTGGCTCCGCAGGCTCTGAGCGGTCTCGACGCCAGAACCTTCTTCGACCGCGTCGACGGCCAGCCGGTGACGGGATTGCAGGCCACCGACACGACCGCCGCGGGCAGTTATCAACTCGTCGGCAACGCCGCGTGCAAGCCTAACGCCCTGCCGGTCGCCGTCCTGAACGCAACGCCGACCTCCGGCATCGCGCCGCTCGGCGTCAACTTCGACGCCTCCGGCTCGTCTGATTCCGACGGCTCCATCGTCGAATACACGTTCGACTTCGGCGACGGCTCGCCGTCGGAGACGCGCACGGTCGCGGCCTTCGGCGCATCAGCGGCGCAGACCGCGCACACCTACACCCAACCGGGTTCATATCGCGCGGTGCTCAACGTCAAGGACAGCGGCGGCGCGGTCAACGCCAACATCGCCGACAAGATCATCACGGTCAATCAGGGCGGGTGCAGCACGAACTGGGCGCTTGACTCGAACGGAGCAACCGCCGCCGCATCTTCGACCTACACGAGTCGCAACTACCAACCGCAGCACGCCATTGACGGCGACCGGACGGGCGTCGCATGGGAGTCGGGCGGCGGCTGGAACGACGCCACGCGCGACGTTTACCCGGACTCGCTCGAAGTGGCCTTCAACGGCGCGAAGCCGATCCACGAGATTCGCGTCTACACGTTGCAGGACAACTTCAAGCAGCCGCAGACGCCGAACGAGACCATGACGTGCGGCCTCTACGGGCTGCTCGACTACGACGTGCAGTACTGGGACGGCGCTAGTTGGGTGACGATCCAGAGCATCACGGGCAACAACAAAGTGCTGCGTGTGATTCCGTTCGCGGAAGTGACGACGACGAAAATCAGAGTGGTCGTCAACAACGCGCGCGCGCACTTCAGCCGCATCGTCGAAGTCGAAGCCATCGGCTGCCCGACGCCTTAAGTCAACTATTAACCGGAGCGCCGTCTCTTTTGTTTGCTGATTTGGTGAACGAGAGACGGCGCTACTTACAGTGGCCGGGATGAACGAGGCATCCGGCATGCGATTTGTGAAGTGTCAAACCCCGGTCTTTTATCTGCGCGGCACTCTTGCCTACGCGCCAAGCGTTACAACAGTTAATTTGCCGAGTCGAGAGGAGTTCCCCAAATGAAAAGAATGATAGGTGTCGCCGCCGCTTTCCTCGCTCTGTTATCTCTGATGCTGGTGAATTTCCCACGCGGCGCGAGCGCGCAGATTGATGTCAACACCACCACGCCAACCCTGACCGTCGCACCAACCCCGCGCGTCGCGGCAACGCCGGACTTGGACAGGGAAGAAGACGTTGACAGCGGACGCTACGGTCGCAACGGCATGAGCTTTCAGGATTATCTCATCCGTCGCGAGCAGATGATTAACCTGCTGCGCGGCCTCCCGTTCAGCGTGCCCGGCAACCCGCGCCTCAAGGCGATCCAACTGTTGAGGCAGCAGGAAGCGGCTCTGCGTAGCGGCACGACGCAGGCTGGCGCGACTGGTTCGACCGGCACGACGAGCACGACTTCTTCAACGCAACTCTCGTCCAGCCCGCCGCCGGCCTGGACATCCATCGGCCCCGCTCCTATCCCCGACGGGCAGACGAATTTGATAGACGCGACGCGCAACCCCGTCTCTGGGCGCGTGCTCACCATCGCCATCCACCCGACCGACCCGAACAAAGTTTACGTCGGCACGGCGCAGGGCGGCCTCTATCGCACGCTCGACGGCGGGCAGACGTGGACGGCGCTGATGGACGACGCGCTCACGCTCGCGGTCGGCTCGGTGACGATTGACCCGCTCGACCCCACGACCCTGTTCGTCGGCACGGGCGAGGGCAACTTCTGCGGCGACTGTTTCTTCGGCGTCGGCTTCTACATCATCAAGAACGCAGAGACCACGCCGACGCTGCTCGGCCCCTACAACACTGCGACCAACACGCCGAACGGCAAACTCGCCAACAGCCGCTCGATCACAAAGATTCTGGTTAATCCGACGAACGACAACACGATCTTCGTCGGCACAGGCTCCGGCGTCGGCGGCATCAACGGCGGCGGGGGCGTCGGCCCAGACCTTACGCCGCGCGGACTGTTTCGCTGCGAGAATGTGATGACGGGGACGCCTTCCTGCACCAAGCTCGACCTCGGCGGCACATCGGGCGGCCCCAACGTCGCCGTCCGCGACATGGTCTTCGAGCCGGGCAACGCCAACAACCTTCTCATCGGCATTGAAGACCCCGTCTCAGCAAACACGAACGGCATCTGGCGCACGACCAACGCGCTCGCCGCCACTCCATCGGCAATCGCTTTCACACGGACGCTGACCACGACCGCTTTCACCAACGTAACGCTGGCGATTCACAAGACGGGGAGCGCGGTGACGGTTTACACCGCGACCGAGGACGACGCCAACGGCGGCAAGACCGGCGTCGTCAGGAAGTCAACCGACGGCGGCGTGACGTGGCCGACCGTCCTCACCTCGTCGCGCGGCTTCTGCGGCGGGCAGTGCTTCTACGACATGCCCATCGCCGTTGACCCGAACGACGTGAACAACGTCTTCATCGGCGGCAGCGGCGACTACGACGCCACGCAGACGGCCTGCAAGGTCACAACCAACGGCAACACCTTCGTCAAGAAGGCCGCAGGACTCCACCCGGACGTGCACGCCATCGCCATCGCCCCTTCGAGCACTTCCACGATCTATCACGGCAACGACGGCGGCATCTTCAAATCCGTCAACGACGGCAACAACTGGACGAGCATGAACACGGCAGGCTTCAACGCCACGCAGTTCGTCAGCCTCGCGCAGCACCCGACCGACCGCAACTTTATGATCGGCGGCACGCAGGACAACGGCACGCCGTTTCGTCAGGCCAACAGCGCGTGGAAGCTCGGTCAATTCGGCGACGGCGGCTACGCGCTCATTGACACCAACGCCACCGATACCGGCACGACCGTCACCGCCTATCATACTTTCTACAATGCGAAGGCCGGGCAGATCGGTTTCGAGCGCGCCGACGGCGCGTCGCAGATAGACCCCGCCGGCTGGCCGACCTTCTACGGCTGCGGCGTCACCATCTTCCAGCCCAACGGCATCTCCTGCGCCGACGACACGCTCTTCTACGCGCCGATGGCGCAGGGGCCTGGCAATCCCAACACGATTTACTTCGGCACGGATAAAGTCTATCGCTCAAGCGACAAAGGCGTGACGATGCCCGCAGTCTCTCAGGTCTTCGAGACGAACACGCCGACGCCGCCCGCCACGCCGACGAATACGACGGTGAGCGCCATCGGCATCTCGCCGCAGGACGACAACGTGCGCCTCGTCGGCATCTCAAGCGGGCGAGTCTTTGCGACGACCATCGGCGCGCCTGTGATGACTGACGTGACGCCGCCCGTCACGCCGCGCAAGTTCATCGGTCGCGCTGTGATTGACCCGAACAACAAGAAGACGGCTTACGTCACGCTCGTCGGCTACGGCCTGCCCGCAGGCCAGCACGTCTGGAAGACGACGAACCTAGACACCGCGACGGGCGCACCGGCGGTGACGTGGACGGCAGCCGGCAACGGTCTCCCCGACGTGCCCACCGATGCGTTCGTCATTGACCCGCAGGACTCCAACATTCTCTACGCGGGCACGGACATCGGCGTCTATACGTCAACCGACGGCGGCGCGAACTGGACGCCTTACGGCACTGGTCTGCCGCGCGTCGCTGTTTTCGACATGGCGATCCTGAACGCGCACCGCGTCCTGCGCGTCGCCACGCACGGGCGCGGCATCTGGGAGATTCCGATTCCCGGCGTGACGGGTCTCTCGGCTCCGTCCTTCTTCGGCGTCAACTCCGTCGCCGACCTGCACGACGGCTCGCGCCTGCTGGTGAGCTGGCTCCCGGCAGTCTCGCTCAACCCGGCGGCGAACATCGTCTATGACATCTATCGTGTCTCGCACGTCACGCACGGCGACTCGACGCAAGACCCGACGTTCACGCCCGACGCTTCCAACTACGTGACGACCGTCGCGGGCACTTCTTTTGTGGACACTCGACTCAATCTCGCGCAAGTCTACTACTACATCGTGCAGGCGCGCGACACAGCGGGCGGCGGACTCGACACGAACGGCAACGGCAATCGTGTCACGCGCTTCAACGCGCCGACGATTCCACAGGTGAGCGCCAACCCGCCCTTCGCGCTCGAAACCTTCGAGTCGGCTTCCGCCGACAGCCGTTTCACGCCGCCCTTGAACGAGGCGACGACGAATCCGAATCAGGCGCTCGCCGCAGTCCAGCGCATCACGGTGAACAACCTCGGCCTCCCGACCATAGGCAAGATGTACGCGCCGGATTTCAGTCCCGGCGATGAAGCGAATGGTTGCAATCCCGATCCGGGCGGCACGAAGTGCGGCGGGCAGAGCGACTTCTACACGCAGATCGGGCCGTTCAACGGCTCCGGCAATCGTCCGCTCACGGCGACTTCGATTCTTGAATTCGACAACGCCATCAACGCCGAAGCCTCGTTCGACGGCGGCGTCGTCGAGATCAAAGTCGGCGCGCCGTTCGCGCAGGGCGACGCGACACCGTTCCCCGACAACACAACCGTCTGGGATTTGGGCGACTACATGATTGACGGCTACTACAACAGCCATCTCGACGGCTCGCTCCCGGCGGGCGGCGGCAGCGGTTCAGCCTTGCAGGGTCGCCGCGCCTTCTCCGGCGTCAAGCCCTCGCACCACGTCCGCGCAGTGCTTCGCAACTTCGCGCCGGGCGGACTCCATAACCCGAACGGCTTGCCCGTCTATATCCGCTTCCGCATGAGTTCGGACGTGGCGACCGCCAACGGCGTGGACTCAGGCTGGTTCGTTGACAACCTCGTCATCAACGACCTCGCCTGCCGCGTCAACGTGGCGGCAGCGGCAGCCGGGGCGACGGCCACCGCCGATTCGACCTACGCGGGGCGCAACTACTCGCCCGTCGGCGCAATTGACGGCGAGCGCGCGGGCGCGAACTGGGAATCAGGCGGCGGCTGGAACGACAACACGCGCGACGTGTGGCCGGACTCGCTGACCATCACCTTCAACGGGATGCAGACGATCAGCGAAATCGGCGTCTATACGTTGCAGAACAACTACACCAGCCCGCAGGAGCCGACACCTCTGACGCCCGCCGATCTCTACGGCATACGGGACTTCGAGGTGCAGACCTGCAACGGCCTGGCCTGCACGACGATCCCGACGGTCGGAACCGTGACGGGCAACGACAAGGCGATGCGCGTGCTTCTCTTCGCGCCAATCAATGCGACGGGTGTTCGCATCAAGGTCAACAACGGGCGCGAGCATTTCAGCCGCATCACGGAAGTTGAAGCCTTCGGCTGCGGCGCGCAGCCGTAAAGACGATCCGACACTTGTGTCGCCGCGCGGCAGACTCAACATCTGCCGCGCGGCGGCGCAACTTCAAGATGAACGGCTCGCTGATCTGGTTTGACAGCAGGGGAGAAGGGAGATGACGTGGCGGAAACTCATCGAGGCCGCGCTGCCGCTCGCGACTCTCGCATTAGGGATGCTCGCGCTCACGCCGCGCCCCCCTCAAACTTGAGCCGTCCGCCGCCTCAAGTTTTCCTCAAGTGCTTGCGGTAAAGTGTATGAGTCCCGATAGTAAAACCGGAGGAGAAATGGTTATGAATTACACGCAGAGTCTTGGAAATCGCCGCCAGCCAGCCGCGAACAGGAATGCCGGAGCGCGCTGGGTTTTGTTCACCACACTTGCCTTCGTCGTTTTCGTCTGCGTCATACCACTATCCCGGGCGCGCGGGGCGAAACTAGGCGCGGGAAAAGTAGCGCCCTCCGCGCTCGTCGCGTCTTCGAGCGCGGTTGCCAACTTTGCGTTGACAGTCGCGCCCCTGTTTGCGGGGCCGACGCCGACCGTGCTTCACATGCACGGCAACCCGACGGACGACTCAGGCTGCACCGGCAACGGTGCCGCAGACATCTCGATCCCGCTCTGCAACGGGCCGTCGCTCAAGGCCAGCGCGACGCTCGGCACTGGGACGGCGGCGCACTGGGACATCCCAGACCCTGCGGCGCCGGGCGTCGGCACAGCCGACCGCAACACGGGCGACCCGAACTGGATTTGGAACATTACAGGCCCGACCACCATCGGCGGCCAGATGCCCGTCCAGTGGTGGGCCTCATGCGGCGCGTGCAACTCTATCCTAACGGCGGACTGGCGCATCCGCATCTTCGCCGACGGCGTCAAGAAGTTCGAGCAGCGCATCACGGCCTCCCCGGCAACGCCGGACGTAACCCAGTTGCTCGGCGCGAACCTGTACCTGCATGAGAACTTCCCGGCAGAGACCACCAACCCGATCACGGCCAACACGAAGATCGTCATCCACATTGACCCGGTTTTCCTCGACTCGCAGGCCAACACGCACATCTACTACGACTCGCAGTCGCCGTGCCCCGGCACGCCGCCCACAAACACCGCGCCCTGCGACTCGCAGGTGACAATGCCTGTGCTCGCGCCCGGCGACCCTCTGCCGACGCCGACGCCGACGCCAGCGTCGATCCAGCCGGCGGTTCTAGGCTCCGGCCTCGCGCCCAGATTCCAGAACTTCAACCCGCCGCAGAGCATGCTTACCACCGCCAAGGGCACGGACGCGGGCGAGCCTTCAATCGGCGTCAACTGGAAGACGAACAAAGCGATGTTCGTCTCAGGGCTGACGACGCTGCGCGTTACCTTCGACGATTCGTGCCCGACGACGCCCTCGGCGACGTGGGAGGACAAGAGCGCGCCAAATTCGGCGACAAGCCTCGACCCGATTCTCTTTACGGATCACGGCTACAACAACCAGACGCCGACCGTGGGACGCACCTTCGTCTCCCAGTTGACGGGGCAGGATAGTCTCTCAGCCTACACGGACGACGACGGACAGACATGGACGCCAAGTCAGGGCGGCGGCATCCCTTCGGGCGTTGACCATCAGTCAATCGGCTCAGGGCCTTTCCACGTGCCGCTCACGGGCGGCACTCCGCTCTTCCCGAATGCCGTTTACTACTGCTCGCAGGACGTGGCGACGGCCTTTTGCGCGCGCAGCGACGACGGCGGTCTGACCTTCGGGCCGGGCGTGCCGGCCTACCTCATCACCCAGTGCTCGAACCTCCACGGCCACGTCAAGGTCGGGCCGGATGGCACGGTCTATCTGGCGAACAGGAACTGCGGCGGCAACGCGGGGGTGATCGTCTCCGAGGACAACGGCAACACCTGGGAGGTCAGGCCCGCTCCGGGCACAGGCGCGGGCCGCAGCGACTCGACGGTCGCCATCGGCAGGGGCGACGAGACCGCAGGCGCAGGCCGCGTCTACCTCTCTTTTGGGAGAAACGACACACAGGCCGGCGTCGCGGTGTCGGACGATCACGGCAGGACATGGCCGAAGGTTTTTGACGTTGGCGCACTTGCCGGAATCAAGGCCGTCGCCTTCCCCGAAATGGTCGTCGGCGACGACGCGCGCGCCGCCGCCGCCTTCCTCGGCTCGACCACCGCCGGCAACGCCGCCGACAGGGCGTTCCCCGGACAGTTCCACCTCTACGTTTTCACGACGTATGACGGGGGGCAGACGTGGCTGCCTTCGGACGCGACGCCGAACGACCCCGTGCAAATCAACGGGATACACCTCGGCGGCGGCTCGCCTCCGCACCGCAACCTGCTCGACTTCAACGGCATTGACATAGACAAGCAGGGGCGCGTCCTCGTCGGTTACGCCGACGGCTGCTCCGGGCCTGCCTGCGCGCAGGCGTCCGCGAGCGCGACCGGCAACTCCTACACGGCGCTCGCGGCGATTGCGCGGCAGACCGGAGGCCGCCGCCTGTTCGCGGGCAGCGACCCGGCGGAGCCGACTGTGCCGGGCGCGCCGTCTCTAACCGTGCTGCGCGACGGTTCGGTCGCGCACCTTAAATGGTCTGAGTCCGACGACGGCGGATCGTCCGTCACGAGCTACAGCGTGCTGCGCGGCACAACGTCGGGCGGCGAAACCTTGCTCGCCAACGTCGGCACGGCGACGAGCTTCGACGACACGACGGCGAACCCGAGCGTCACATACTTCTACAAGGTCACGGCGATGAATGCCGTCGGCTCATCGTGCGGCTCGAACGAAGTGTTGGCGCGGTGGATCGGTGATTCGCAGTGCGCCGGCCTGAGAGAAGTGCTCGACCCGACGGGCGACCAGAAAGGCGCGCCCGCCGATGCCGACCTCGACGTGCAGGAGGTCAGGGTCGCCGACATTGTTGAGGGCGGGGTGAATAAGCTCGTCTTCAAGATGAAGGTCGCCAACCTGAGCATGATGCTGCCCGACCGGCAGTGGAGGATTCTCTGGAACTACCCGATCAAGCCCGACAACACGACGCCGTTCACCGGCACCTACTACATCGGGATGAACACCGACGCGAACAGCGCGACCTCATTCGAGTACGGTACGGTGACGACCGTCGAGACCGTGCCGACCAACACCAGCACGCCGAATAAAATCGGTGCTGCCGACAGCGGCTCGGTCAACCAGCAGAGCGGCATCATCACCATTGTACTCTCGACCAGCAAGGTCGGAAGCCCGCACGCGGGCGACGTGGTTGGCGCGCTCATCGGGAGAACATTCTCCGGCAACGGCAATCAGACCGTGCTCGCCAATTCGTCAGTTGACACCACGAGCAGGGGCGCGCAAGACCCGTTCACAGGGGTCAGTTACCAACTCGTCGGCAATCTCCCGTGCCCGGCGCTGCTCAACTACGCGCTCTCGACGCTCGGCGGCGTCGCCTCGGCCTCTTCGACCTACACGAGCCGCAACTACTCACCCCTCAGCGCGATTGATGGCGAGCGCGCGGGCGCGAACTGGGAGTCGGGCGGCGGCTGGAACGACGCCACGCGCGGTGTCTGGCCGGACACGCTCCAAATTGACATGAACGGCAGCAAGACGATCAACCAGATCAATGTCTATACGTTGCAGGACAACTTCAAGCAGCCCGTCGAGCCGACGCCCACAATGACGTGCGGACTCTACGGTCTGATTGACTTCGACGTGCAGTCCTTCGACGGCACGAACTGGGTGACGGTGCCGGGCGGCGCGATTCGCGGCAAC
>JAIVJG010000273.1 GCA_020200155.1 Acidobacteriota bacterium
CTCCTGCTGCGCCGAGACGGCGAGGAAGAAGCGGACAAGCGTGCGTAGCTCGTTCGGAGAGAAACTGAAGGTCGGCATGCGCACCTTCAAGTACGTCCGCACGCCGTTATGATTCTCGCCGGGCTGCGGCTTGAGCGCGCCCTGACCGGAGGCGTTCGCGGCTGGCTGACCGCTTGCTATCTGAGCGCCGCCGTGCGCCCTCATGTCGCCCCCGTTCGGGTCTATTCCAGAGCCGCCCAAAGACATCGCGCCGCCCCGTTTCGTGCTGTTTGCACTCTGGCCGCCGCTGCCCACCGCGCCCGGCGGCGCAGGGATAAGCTTACTAAGACCACCTCCGCTCAGGGACGGGTCGCTCAGGAAGCGCAGCAGCCATTCGGGGTCAACTCGCGCGCCTTCCGTCATCAGACCGGGCGGCAACTGTTCGCGTCCGAGCGCGCCGCCCTCCTGATACTGAGGCAGTCCGGAGAGAATCGAGCGCTGGCCGACCTGCACGTTATGGCAACCCATGCAGTTGTATTTCTTGACGACCCACCAGCCGTCCTGTATGTCCTTCTGCTGATTCTCGGCGTTGTAGAACAGCGAGGTCGGGACATTCGCGCCTTCCGTGCCGACGCTACCCATCAGCAGGGTCGTCAGCGCCGTCTTCCATTCGGGTTTGAGGAAGGGCTTCGGCATCCGCAGGTGATCCTTCGGGTCTTTTTCCTTGCCCACGTCGTAGATGCCTGGGTCGCTGATCTTGTGCTCGAAGAATCCCTTGTGGTTGTACCACTCCCCGATCTTCTTCTTGTCGTCGTAAGGGTCTATGCCCAACTCCGCCTTCTGCGTCATCAGCGCGAAGTCGAGACGTTCGAGCGGCGTCGAGCCTTCGTTCGTCAACTCTTTGCCGATGCGTTGCTCTTCTTCAAAGCCGCGAATTTCGTGGCAGCCGGCGCAGCCGTATTGCTTGATGAGCGTGCGCCCCTGCTCCTTCAATTTAGGATCGTCCATGAAAGACGCGTCCGGGTAAGAAGTTTCCGTCGAGAGCGAGACGAGATAGGTGGCGATGTCGCGCGCGTCCGCGTCGGCGAGACGGAAATTGGGCATCACCGTCATGTTCTGCACTTGAAGTTCCGCGCCGTCGTTCGGGCACTGCGTGTGATTAACGTCGAAGACGAACGGCTGGTTGTGGTTCTTGTAATCCTCCGGCGTCAGGTCGCGCTTCTCTTTCGGGCAGTAGGGTGCCCAGCGCTCGCGCGGGTTGTGAACCCAGCGAACGACGTAGTCATAATTTTCCTTCTCGCCGACACGCGTTAAGTTGGCGGCAAACTCGCCGCCGGTTTTCTGGTCGCCCTCGCCGATGGAATGGCACGCCAGGCAGCCGCGCGTCGCGAAAAGTTCCTGGCCGTGCGTGGCGTCGCCGCGCGGCTGCGTAGGCACCTGTCCCTCGAAGGCCGACTGCCAGAGGTAAGCGGCGATGGCTTTGCGTTCCGTGTCCTGTTGAGCGGGCGGGACGACGCCCGTCTGCTCGCCCGATAGATACCAGAAGGTCGGCATCTTCGTGCCGGGGCGGAAGGCTTGCGGGTCTTTGAGCCAGACGGGTATCCACTCCTTACGCAGTTTCAGGCGCACGTCCTTCAAATTCGGCCCGACCTTTTTCTGATCCCGCATCAGGTAACGCGCCTGTGTGTTCAGTTGGTCTTCGCGCGCCTCAAGCTGGCTGTTCGTGACAATCAGAGACTCCGCACGCGCCAGAAGCTTCTGCGCTTCTTCGTCGCTCGCGGCATTGCCGCTCTCGGCCCGCGCGGACTTGGCCTCGCGCTCGTTGGCGGCTCTCTCCTCGTCGAGTTGCTTCATCTGCTGCCGCGCGCCGGTCAGCGCGTCGGACTCGCGGTCGTAGCCCTCGAAACGGTGGCAGCCGACGCAGCCGCGCTCGTAGAACAAATCCTTGCCGAGATTAAGCGTCGTCGCGCCCTGCAAGACGCGGTCGTTCGAGTGGCATTGCTGGCAGCCCGCCTCCATGTTCTCTTTATTGAAGAGCGGGTGAAGCCAGAACGGGTTGTCGCCGTGCGCCTTAACAACGTCGGTGGTGGCGCGACCGTTGCCCCAGTGGCAACTTGAGCAACCGAACTTGTCTGGGCTGTGGACTTGGAGAAGCTCTTTGCTCGGATGACTGACGAAGGCACGCGCCAGTCTGTCGGGCTTATTCCGTCTGCGCCTGGGCATCATGTCGCCTGCGGTGATGGTGATCGGCTCGCGTATGCCGAGGTGGCAGGTCTCGCAACGGTCTACTGTGTTGGTCTCGTTGACGTTGATCTGGCGCAGCCCGTAGTCGAAATTTTTCAGCTTGTTGTTGAGCAGCAAGCCGACCTGCTGCTCTGTAATCTCCGTCACGTTGTCTTTCAAATATTCTTCGCGCTTCTTGTCCAGCTCGGTCGGCTTTTTGAGCTTTTCGCCCTTTTGCGTGAGAAGTTCGGCCTTTTTGTTTTTGAGGTCGGTGTATTTTGCTTCCAACTCGAAAAAGTTTAACTCCTGTTTCTCGACCTTGCCGGAGCCGTCATCCGACGGCATCCTGACCGCAACTTTTTTGAGCTTCAGTTCCTCGACATCCTTCCGCAAGGATGCCTTTTGCGAATCGGCGGCGGTTTCAACCTGATAGTTTCTGACCGTAATCAACCCGCGCTTGTTCTGGAACTCGTCTGTGACTGCGCCGAGTTGCTCGTCAATGATTTTCACTTGACGGTCAATGTCTTTCAGTTCCGGGTCAACTTCCCGCCGCGCGCTCCTGGCTTCTTCGTCGAGAGCCTTGTACTCTTCGCTGCCCTTGACCTCCTTCTCCGACTTGAAGCCATTTTTCTTGACACGCTTCAAATAGCGTTCGTACCGCTTGGCGAAGGTCTGCTGATAACCCTTCCAGGGGCGCATGCCGTAGACTTCGTCCCAGAGCGCCCAGACGAGCACGCCCGTCAACAGCAGCGCGCTGACCAGCAATATGCTGCTGGTCGAACGACTCGTAATCGGGTCGGGAGCAGGCCCTTCGGGTTCTGCCCTGACTAGCTTGTCGGTCTCGGTGGTATCAGCCACGTTTCACGTTCCTCCGCTCGAAACGCTCTCAGACGTTGAACCAGGGAGTGACCCACACGTACTTGATGTGAATCGGCAACAGGCGAAGAATAAGCTTCACGGGCAGCGCCAGCAGCACCGTNNNACGTTTTTATCGAAGACGACGGTGTTGTGATCCCACGTCTGCCCCGGCCAGAACCAAATCCAGCCCGGCCCGCGTATGAACGTCCCGATGAAGATCAGTATGATCCACATGAAGAAGCCCCAGAAGAACATCCCGACGGCGAAACGCCGCTGCTTGAACGTGTAGTAGCCGTTGCCGAGCGGGTTTGAGTCCACGTAAGGAAAGACCATCAGGCCGATCAGTAGCAGGCTGGGCATCACCACGCCCGAAATCCACGGGTCGAAGTAGACCAGCATCTCCTGCAAGCCGAGGAAGTACCATGGAGCCTTCGACGGATTCATCGTCAGGTTCGGGTTGGCCGGCTCTTCCAGCGGCGCGTTGAGCGTGATTGACCAGACGAACAGAATCACCGTCACGATCACCGCCGCCAGAAACTCGACGCGCACAAGGTACGGCCACACGTGCAACTCGCGCGCCCAGCCCGGTCGCCACGGCAGTACCTTGCGGTGGTGCGTCTTCGCCAACTGCGGATCGCCTTCGAGTTCCCCGATGAGCCGGTCATTCTCGCGCGCCTGCTTCACTCCCAGCCACGTGAAGAACGGCACCAGAAACAACATCGCGACAATCGGGATGTTGTCCGGCGATGATGAAATTTTCCAGAGTTGATGCCAGTCCATAATTAACACCTGATGATGAGCGATGAATGCCGTGTGATGAATAAAAAGCAAAGCTCTTGTCTTTCACTCATCATTTCGCATTTATCATTCATCATTATTTTTTGACAGCCTTCATTTCCGACTCCAGCATCACGGGCGCTGGGCCGGAGATGCCGCCGTCCTTGCGTATGCGCCAGAAGTGCACGGCCATGAAAATGGACGCGACGAGCGGGATGCCGATGCAATGCCAGATGTAGGAGCGCAGCAAGGCGTTCGCGTCCACGATGGAGCCGCCGAGCAGGCCGAAGCGCACGTCGTTGTAGGGCGTCATGCCGAGTTGCGGGCCGAAAGGGCCTTCGCTGCCGAAGCCCGGCGTCGCACGCGCCATGTTCGTGCCGACCGTCACCGCCCAGAAACCGAGTTGATCGTCGGGCAAAAGGTAGCCGGTGAAGGAAAGCAGCAGCGTCAGCACGAGCAGCACCACGCCGACGCACCAGTTGAACTCGCGCGGGCGCTTGTAAGAACCCGTCATCACGACGCGGAGCATGTGCAGCCACGTCGTGATAATCATTAAGTGCGCCGCCCAGCGATGCATATTTCGCAGGAGCTTGCCGAACGGCACGTCGTGTTCGAGATACAGTATGTCGCGGAAAGCCTGCACCTTCGTCGGGTGGTAGTAGAACATCAGGAGCACGCCCGTGAAGGTCAGGACGATGAAGAGATAGAACGTGATGCCGCCCATGCCCCACGTGAAGTTGTAGCGCACGGCGTCGCGGTTGATTTTCGCCGGGTGCAGGTGCAGGAAGACGTTCGAGAGAATCGCGAGCGAGCGATTACGAGGGTCTGTGCGTTCGTGCGAGACGCGGAAGATAGACTTCCAGAGCTGCGTCTGCTGCGGGTCTTTATAGGTCTTGACTTCCTTTTCGGCGCGCTCCTTGAGAGCCAGACCCTGCTCGCGCGCCTTGTCCAGAAGGCCCACGCTTCTGCCGGCCAGTCCCTGCTCCTTGCCATCTTTCGGACTTGGGTCTTCAGGCTCCATAGATGTCTCTCCCGAACCGCTCGATTTTATCGTCTGACGAGATTGCCAACCCTTTTGCTCCCAACGGAACTCTTCCCTGACAATTCTTACACGCGGATAAACGCGCCCGTGTCGTCGAAGTGGCTCTGCCCGCCTTTCGGCGCGTCGAAGAGTTTGCTTGTGTCCACGACAACCTGCCCTTCGGCGTCCATCTCGACGCGTGCGCGATCCATCGGGCGCGGGGCGGGGCCTTCAAAGTTAATGCCTTCGCTGTCGTAGCCGCTGCCGTGGCAAGGGCACTTGAACTTGTTCTCGCTCGCCTTCCAGTCCGGCGTGCAGCCGAGGTGCGTGCACTTGGCGAAGATGACGAACAGGCGCTCGGAGTTTTTCACGACCCAGATGCGATGCTGCTGTTGCCACTTGGTGTCTACTCCGAACGAGTAGTCGCCGGGGAAGCCGATGCGGAAGACGCTCGAAGGCTCCATGATGGTGCGCGGCAGGAAGAAGCGCAGAAACATCAGGAAGCTGACGCCGAGGAACGACGCGATGCTCGCCCACACGATGCGCCGCCGCAGTTTATTGATGGGCGGCTCCGGCGCGCTCTGCACGACGGGGCCGGCAGCCGGCGGTTTCGCGGCTGCGGCTCTGGTCACACCCTTGTTGACGGAAGCGGTCGGGGTTGAAGTCGTCTTCGACGCGCCGGAGCCGGGAACAGCGCGTGCCGCCGCCGGAGTCGCCGAAGGCACTTCTTTGTTGGACACATCGCCGGGCGCGGCGGGGTCGGCGACCGTGTTGGAAGAAGCCTCGCGAGCCGTAGGGGTGACGGTCGTGCGGCCTTTTGCGGCGGGTGTGCCCTCGCTTTTCGAGACATCGCCCCGCGAGGCGGCGAGCAAATCCTGCACGCTCGGCTGAGCCTGCGTGGATTCTTCCTGCGCGGGCGGAGTGTCGGATGCACTCTCGGCGGGCGGTGTCGGATTTTTCTCTTGATCCACGCCGCGACCTCCCTTTCAGAATCGGGCTTTGACGGCTAAAGTGTTTCTATCACAGCCGTCTGAATGGTTCGGTATGCACGCAGGGCGCAAACGATACAATTCACCGAAGACGAGGAATGTACTCGTGTCTGCGCGCGGATTCAAATGCTTATGCGTGACATGAAGTGCGCCGCGCCTGAAATAAAATTAAGATGGCTTGGCTTCAACGCATTTATACTATGTTCACAGGGAAGTGGCAAGATTTTATTTTTACAATCGGGGACGCCGCGCCGCATGCTGATTTATCCATCAAGCCGGGATTGAACGCGGCTCGAATCCCACCCGGAAATTGATTTAGACCCCGAATATGACCACGAAGGCACACGTCATCATCTACACCAAACCGGGCTGCCACCTCTGCGAAGAGGCCAGGCGTGAAATCGCCAAAGCTGCATGCGGCGACCTGTTCACGCTCGAAGAAGTCAACATCGAGACCGACCCTGCGCTCGTCCGCCGCTACGGGTGGGAGATTCCGGTCGTGACCATCAACGGCATCATGGCTTTCAAAAACCACGTCCGGGCTGATGAATTCAGGGATGCGCTCAGGAAGACGAAATAAAAGCGCACGCCTGTTTCCCTCCGCCTCTTCCTCACCTCAGTTCAAAATGCAGCGTCTCGGACTGCTTCTCGATGACGCTGAAGAGTCTTTCACGCTCGCCCTCGTCCGTCGCCTGCCTGTAGGCCGCCAGCGACTCTTTAAAAGACACAAGCTCGCGATACAGTCCCGCGTCCTCGACGGGCGGCGTGAGGTACGAAATCAGTTCGGCGTAAGACCTCCTGCGCGCGATGGAGCCTTCCGACGGATTGTTGACGCTGTAAACATAAACGTGCGGGAGTTCGCCGATCAGACGGTCGGGCCAGCACTCGCCTGAGAGTCCGACTTGCTTGCCGGGCATGAATTCGAGCGCGCCGTGCGTGCCGACGTGGACGACCATGTCAGACTTGAAAATTTTGTCGAGGTACGTGTAGAGAGCCGCGAAGCCATGATGCGGCGCTCCGCCGCGTGCCATCAGCATCCGCATCGGATCGCCCTCGTAGCCGAAACTCGGCTGCACCGCGATGAAGACGTTGCCCAGCGTGAGTCCTTGAATCAAAAGGTCACGACCGAATGAATTAATCGTGCCCGGCGCAGGCCCCCACTCCGTTTCGATCTGACGCGCGTAAGGGCACAGGCGCAAATACTCGTCCGCGTTCATGCGGTACGCGACGTTCGCCACCGCGCCGTAGCTTTGAGCGTTCCCGCCCAAAAGTCTCTCGCGCAACTCGTCCACGCTCGCCGGTACTTCCACACTGTAG
>JAIVJG010000029.1 GCA_020200155.1 Acidobacteriota bacterium
GGCAGTCATGAGGTCAGGGGTTCGATCCCCCTCGGCTCCATACAACATCCCTTCATCAATTAATTCAATCTATCTTCGCAAATCTGCGTCACGGCGCGTTCGAGATTTTCGTCGAGGCTGGTCAGGCGTTTGACGACGTTTTTGTGCAGGCGCAGTGTGACCACTACGTACTCTTCCGTGTTCACCTTCGGGTCGGCGAGCGTGCGACGCAGTACAGCACTCAACTCTGTATGGTCAACGGGCTTTGTCAGGTAAGCCTGCACGCCGAGCCGCTCGCAGTTCTGTCGAATCTCGTCGCTCGTCTCGCCCGTCGCGACGATGACGGGGACGTTGGCGTTAAGCGCTCTGATCTCCTGCAAGGTTTGCACGCCGTTCATTTCAGGGAGCGTCATGTCGAGCAGGATGGCGTCGGCCCCGCCGTCCTGAAATTCCGCGAGACCTTCTTCGCCCGTGTAGGCCTTGGTCACGCGGTAGCCTTGTTTGGTCAGCGTCCGCTCGTAGAGCGCGGCCAAATCTTCTTGATCTTCGATCACGATAATGCGATGCTCACCCATCCCTGAAGCCCCCGGCCTGAAGAATTTGCGATTCTGGATTTACGATTGAAAGAGCGGACGCCTTAGTCTTCTCTCAATCGCGAATCTAAAATCTAAAGTCCAGAATCTGAAACGTGCGCCGGATTATAACAGAAGACGTTTATGACGCCCGCCATCGCCACAGTTTTAGCGCTGCTGCTCATCGCCCTCGTGCTCTTCGGCACCGAGAAGATTCCGATTGACATCGTGACGATACTGCTCGTCATCGGCCTGATCCTGACGAGGACGCTGGCGGTCACGGACGCTTTCGCGGGCTTCGGCAACGACATCGTGATTACGATTGCCGGACTCTTTATCCTGACGGGCGGGCTGGTCAAGACGGGCGTGGTGGACGTGGTGGGACGCAGACTTCATCGCATCGCGGGCGGCAACGAATTTCGACTGACGGCGCTCGTCATGTTCACGGCGGCGGCCTGCGCCTCCGTGATGAAGAACACGACGACGACGGCGATGTTCGTCCCCGTCGTGCTCGGCATCTCGGAGCGCGCGCGCGTCCAGCCTTCAAAGCTCCTGATGCCGCTCGCCTTCGGCGCGATCCTCGGCGGCACTTGCACGCTCATCGGAACCTCGACCAACCTCGCCGTCAGCGGCGCGCTCGCCAAACTCGGACAGAGCACGGATTTAGCGCAGCGCTTTCAAGTTGACCCGCAACTCCT
Organism: Acidobacteriota bacterium; assembly: GCA_020200155.1. GTDB lineage: Bacteria > Acidobacteriota > Blastocatellia > Pyrinomonadales > Pyrinomonadaceae > JAIVJG01. Next base: position 1,250 of record JAIVJG010000029.1, read on the forward strand.
GCGCCCCTTCTCGATGTTCGAGCTGACGCCTGTCGGCATCGCCATCGTCGCCGTCGGCATGCTTTACATGCTGCTCCTCGGCCTGCGCATGCTGCCCGGTCGAGGCCAGTCGGAGTCGCTCGTCGAGCAGTACCACATCCGCGAATACATCTCGGAGGTGATCGTGCTCCCCGCCTCGCCGCTCGTCGGGCGCACGCTCGCGGAGGCGAACCTGAGCGACATGCTCGACCTGACCGTCATCGGCATCATACGCGGCACGCAGGGACGCATCGCGCCGCGCTCCGAAGAACGCATCCAGGCCGACGACCTGCTGCTCGTGCAGGGGCGCGTCGAAGACATCCTCCGCGTCAAATCGGAGGCCGGCATCGAGATCAGGCCGGATTTCGAGTTGAGCATGCAGCACCTTGAACCCGGCGACGTGGAGTTGTTCGAGGTGATGGTGCTGCGCGGCTCCGACCTCAACGGGCGCACGCTGCGCGGTCTGAACTTCCGCGACCGCTACAACCTGACCGTGCTCGCCATCAACCGCCACGGCGTCGCGCTGTTGTCGAAGTTAAGCTCCGTCAGCTTTAAGTTCGGCGACGTGCTGCTCGTGCAGGGGAAAAAGGAGCGCGTCGAGCGGCTCGCGACGGAGGGGAATCTACTGCTGCTCGAAGAGGCTTCGGAGCGGCGCGGGCGCGCGGGCAAGAGAGGCTGGGCGATCACGGCCTTCCTCGTCTTCCTCTTTTTCTCCATCACGCATCTCTTTGAAGTGCCGCTCTCGGTGGCCGTCCTCTTCGGCGTCCTGATCCTGTTGGGATCAAAGGCCGTCAGGATGCAGGAGATGTACGAGATGATTGACTGGCGTTTGATCGTCCTCATCGCGGGCATGATTAGTTTCGGCACGGCGATGGAGAGGTCGCACGCAGATCAGTACCTCGCCGACCTGATCGTCAACTACTTTAGCGTCTACGGCCCGCTGGCCGTGCTCGCGGGCTTCGTCGCCATGACCATCGCGCTGACGCAGCCCATGTCGAACCAGGCGGCGGCGCTCGTCGTGCTGCCCATCGCCGTCAAGACGGCGCTCCTGCTCGGCCTCAACCCGCGCGCCTTCGCCGTCGCCGTCACCTACGCCGCCTCTTGCTCCTTCCTGACGCCGCTCGAACCCGCGTGCGTCCTGATCTACACGCCCGGTCGCTACCGCTTCATGGACTTCGTCAAGGTCGGCTCGATTATGACCGTCGCCGTCTTCGCCATCGTGATGTTCCTCGTGCCGTATTTCTGGCCCCTGAATTTAAAATAGACGCGGGCGGCAAGCGTCTCTCTTCGCAAACTGCCTGTCACCGACGCGGCGTCTGAAAATCGTCTTGCTGCCTTGCGCCGGCGACCCCGGCTTAACTATAATGCGCGGGCTTTATGACGGCGGGCCACGCGAAGGAAAAAGAAGCGGGCTTGCCTAATGTTTGAGCATCTTTCCTCGGATAAAACGAACAATAAGCACATGGCAATAAATACCACCTGGAGAGGACGGCGACGTGTTGCCGAAAGGCGCGCGACCCCCCTGCGCACGCTCACCGCCGGTTTAATGCAGATGGCGCGCACCGCGTTCGCGGAGCCGTATCAACTCGCCGTCGAGCGCCACGCCATCGCCCTGCCGCGCCTGCCGCGCGAACTCGACGGCCTCCGCATCGTCCATCTTTCAGACATCCACCACAGCCCCTTCACGAGCCGCGAACAGATCGAACGCGCCGTCGAAGTCGCCAACAGCCTGCAACCCGACATCGTCGCGCTGACCGGCGACTACATCTCGCACGAGCGCGAGTACGCCGCCCCGTGCGCGGAGATGCTCGGTCGTTTGCGCGCACGTTGCGGCGTCTACGCCGTGCTCGGCAATCACGACAACTGGGTGGACGCCGCGCTCATCACAGACCTCTTCCGCGCCGAAGGCATCCGTGTGCTGGTCAACGAAGGCCTGCGCTTCGAGGATCGAGGGGCGTCGTTCTGGCTCGCCGGCGTGGACGATACGATGGTCGGCCTTGAAGACTTGCCGCTCGCGCTCGCCGGCTCGCGTGCGGAAGAGATGAAACTGCTGCTGGCGCATAACCCCGTCATCCTTCGACGCGCCGCTCGCGCAGGCGTTGATCTAGTCCTCTCCGGCCACACGCACGGCGGACAGATCACATGGCGCTCGGAGCGCTCGGCCTCTGGCCGCGTCCGCAGGCGCATCCTGCGCGGCCTCGGTCGCCGCAGCGAGACGCAAATCTACGTCACGCGCGGCCTCGGCACCGTCGTCCTCCCCCTGCGCTACGGCTGCCTCCCGGAAGTCTCTCTGCTTCAATTACGTTGTGCGGAATGAAAGCAGTGACAAGTAGCAAGTAACGAGTGATAAGAGAAAAACTTCTTACTCGTCACTTGTCACTTGTCACTTGTCACTTTGCAAATGGCTTCTCGCATCTTCACCGTGCCCAACGCCCTGACCGTGATCCGCATGGTGCTGATCCCGGTCTTCGTGTCGGCGCTTTATTACCAGCGATTCGGCTGGGCGCTGGGGATTTTCCTGCTGGCGGGCGTGACGGACGGACTCGACGGGCTGCTCGCACGAAAGTTCAATCAGGGAACAACACTCGGAGAGATTCTCGACCCTATCGCCGACAAACTCCTGCTCGTCACCTCCTTTATCACTCTTTCGATGCCTTCCATCATGGAGGCTTCGGCGCTCGGCCCTGCACACCCGCGCCACCTCCCCGTGCCTTTCTGGGTGACGGCGGCGGTCATCAGCCGCGACATCTTCATCATCGTCGGCTCGGCGGCCATCAACGTCGTCACGGGCTTTAGACGTTTTCGACCCTCCCCGCTCGGCAAGGTCAACACGGTGGTGCAGATTACGGCCATTCTGGCGATTCTCGTCGCCGCACGCTTCCCACCGCTGCGTGGCTACCTGCCGACCGTCTACACGATTGTCTTCGTCTTCGCGCTCGTCTCCGGCGTGCATTACGTCTTCTGGGCCTCGAAACTGCTCAACGAAGACCGTGGCAACCGCGAGTCGGGGCCTTAATTTCCAGTCAAAAAGGTTCTTTCTGTTCTGTCAGCACCGCCTGCGGTAGCGGGCGGGTGTGTGTCGGATGAAGAACCCGCCCGCTACCGCAGGCGGTACTGACCAGTCACATCCAATCGCAAATCGCTATAATCTCGATTTCGGGGTCATTTCTACAAGGCAATTAGGATTGAAGGGGCGGGCTGCTGATAAGTTGACAAGGTAAGACTCAAATATTATATTAACAGCGCATTCAAGTCGCCGGAAGTCTTCTTGTGAATTTGTCCAGAATGGAGTTTCCGCGCGGCGCAGGCAACGAAATCCGGTTACAACGCCTTACTGCACGGCAAAGGGCAGAGGCAGGGGTAGCCAATAAAATTTTGGGAGAAGAAGAGAGCAATGAGCAAGATTATCGGTATTGACCTGGGCACAACCAACTCGGTCGTGGCCGTGATGGAAGGCGGCGAGCCGGAGGTGATCCCCAACTCGGAAGGCGGGCGCACGACGCCTTCGGTCGTTGCCTTCGCCAAAGACGGTAATCGTCTGGTCGGTCAGGTCGCCAAACGACAGGCCGTGACCAACCCTGAAAACACCGTCTACTCGATCAAGCGTTTCATGGGACGGCGCGCCGACGAGGTCTCCGAAGAGAAGAAACAGGTTCCCTACAAGGTGCAGAGCGGCCCGGGCGGCGATGTGCGCGTCTTCGCGGGCGGCAAGGATTGGAGTCCGCCTGAGATTTCGGCGATGATTTTGCAAAAGTTGAAGCAGTCGGCGGAGGACTATCTTAACCAGAAGGTTGACAAGGCGGTTATCACCGTCCCCGCTTACTTCAACGACGCGCAGCGCCAGGCGACGAAAGACGCGGGCAAGATCGCGGGCCTCGAAGTGATGCGTATCGTCAACGAGCCGACCGCCGCCGCGCTGGCCTACGGCCTCGACAAGAAGAACGACGAGACCATCGCTGTGTTCGACTTCGGCGGCGGCACGTTCGACATCTCTGTCCTCGAAGTCGGCGAGGGCATCGTCGAAGTCAAATCCACGAACGGCGACACGCACCTCGGCGGCGACGACATTGACGAGGCTCTCATCAAGTGGATTATCGAAGAGTTCAAAAAGGATCAGGGCATAGACCTCTCGAACGACAAGATGGCCTTGCAGCGTCTGAAGGAATCGGCTGAGAAGGCGAAGATTGAACTCTCCTCGACGATGGAGACGGAGGTCAACCTGCCCTTCATCACGGCTGACCAATCGGGGCCGAAGCACCTCGTGATGAAACTCACGCGCGCACGCTTCGAGCAGTTGATTGATCCCATCTTGCAGCGACTCAAAGGCCCTGTCGAGCAGGCCATTAAGGACGCGAATATCGCCGCGAACAAGATTAACGAGGTGGTTTTAGTCGGCGGCTCGACGCGTATTCCGAAAGTGCAGGAGATGGTCAAGGGCATCTTCGGCAAGGAGCCGAACAAGACCGTCAACCCGGACGAGGTCGTCGCCATCGGCGCGGCTGTGCAGGCGGGCGTACTCTCAGGCGAGAAGACGGACATCCTTCTGCTCGACGTGACGCCGCTCTCTCTGGGCATCGAGACGCTCGGCGGCGTCTTCACCAAACTCATCGAGCGCAACACGACGATCCCGACGCGCAAGTCGGAAATCTTCTCGACCGCCTCTGACAATCAGAACTCCGTCGAGGTGCACGTCCTACAGGGTGAGCGACCGATGGCCGGCGACAATCGCACGCTCGGCAAGTTTCATCTCGTCGGCATCCCGCCCGCGCCGCGCGGAGTGCCGCAGGTCGAGGTGACGTTCGACATAGACGCCAACGGCATCGTCAGCGTCTCCGCCAAGGACATGGGCACGAAGCGCGAGCAGAGCATCCGCATCGAGTCGTCTTCGACGCTCACGAAGGATGAGATTGACCGGATGATGCGCGAGGCCGAATCGCACGCCTCCGAGGATGCGAAGCGGCGCGAAGAAGTCGAGGCGCGCAATCGTCTTGAGGAGCTGACGCTGCGGACGGAGAAACTCGTCGGCGAGAATCGAGAGCGGCTCGACGGCGCAACCGTCTCGCAGATCGAGACGGCGGTGGCCGAAGCGAAGAAGGCGCTCGAAGAGGGCGGCGTGGAGCACATGAACAACGCCTTCGGCGACTTGCAAACCGCCTCGCACAAACTGGCCGAAGCTCTCTACAGCAATCAAGCGAGCGGCGGCGACGCAGGCGCAACCGGCGATCAGGCTTCGGCGGCTGGCGCAGCCGGCGGCGGCAGCGCGTCAGGCAGCGCAAGCAGCGGCGACGACAACGTCATTGACGCCGAGTACGTTGACGTTGACGAGAATAAGTAAGACCGTGACAAGTTAGCGACTTTGTTCTGTCTTGTTGCATGCGGGGAGGAAAATTATGGGAGATACAAGATACAGCGATGCTCCGGGTATGAAGGGTAATCGTTCACGTAATAGCAACGGAAGGTTGCATGCGGTACGCGATGACACGCTTGTTAGGACAATCGAGCAACGGTACAACATTGACCTCGGAATGCGTGGCGACGCTCATATCGGGACGGCACTTGATCGCTACGGCGCTGAGTCAGTAACTGAACTGGTAAAGATGTTCAGGGGACAGATTTAACTGTTCGTTGAAGTATTTATCGGCGTCATGCACTCTACTCAAAGGGCAGGGGTAACGCTCTGCCCTTTGAGTAGAATTCTGCCTGCACGTTAATTGGACTTGTTAGGTTAGTTATCCTTTTCGATGGCTAAAGAAGACTACTACAAAGTGCTCGGCGTGAAGCGCGACGCGAAGCCGGAAGAGATCAAGAAGGCTTACAGGCGGCTGGCGCGCAAGTTTCACCCGGACGTGAATCCGGGCGACAAGTCCGCGGAGGAACGCTTCAAGCTCATCACAGAGGCTCACGACGTGCTCTCCGACGCGAAGAAGCGCGGCGTGTACGACCGCTTCGGCCAGTATTCGGACAACCTCGCGGACATGGCTGCGCGCGGCGGCGGGCCTTCGGCGGGCGGCGGTCGCAGCGCACCGTTCGATTTCACGGGCTTCGACTTCGGCAACGCTTCCTCTTCGTCCGGCGCGGGCGGCGGCTCTTCGAGCTTCCGCGACATCTTCGCAGACCTCTTCGGCGGCGGCGGCGCTAAAGCGCAGGAGCGCGAGCCGCCGCGACCGATGCCGCAGAAGGGCGCAGACATCGAGATGCCTCTCGGCCTTTCGTTCGAGGAAGCCATCACGGGGATGACGACCAACATCACCGTCAACCGCTCCGAGCAGTGTTCGCGCTGCAACGGCGCGGGCGACGCGGGCGGGCCGCTCGTCGTCTGCCAGACGTGCCAGGGTTCCGGGCAGGTGCAGCGCGCGGGCGGGCGTCTGCGTTTCGCGCAGGAATGCCCGGACTGCGCGGGCACGGGCAGGCGTCGCAGTCCTTGCGCGCTGTGCCACGGCAAGGGCACTGTGCCGAAGACGGAGCAGGTCAAGGTACGCATCCCTGCGGGCGTGGACACAGGCTCGCGCGTGCGTATTCCGGGCAAGGGTGAGGGGGGACGACTGGGCGCTCCGCCGGGTGATCTCTTCATCATCACGAGCGTCGGGAAGCACAAACATTTCAGCCGCAGGGGCGAGAATATCTACGTCACCGTCCCCGTCACGGTGGACGAGGCCGCGCTCGGCGCGAAGATCGAAGTCCCCACGGTCGAAGGCAAGGCGCAACTACGCATCCCGCCGGGGACGCAGTCGGGCCAGCGCTTCCGCCTGCGCGAACGCGGCGTGCCCAGCCTGCGTAACCCGCAGGCGCGCGGCGACCAGTTCGTTGACGTGCAGATCACGCTCCCGAAAGTGATTTCGGAGGAGACCAAAGAACTCTTGAAACGCTACGCGCAGATCAACGCGGAGAACCCGCGCGTGGCGATGGGATTGGAGTAGAGACTGGAGACTTGTAGAAGTCTTTCAACAGCTTCCAGCTTTTAGTTATGAAACGCAAAGGCGGCACATACACGATCAGCGCGGTGGCGACGCAGTACGAGATTCACCCGCAGACGCTCAGGCTGTATGAGCGCGAGGGGCTGCTCAAGCCTTCGCGCTCCGAGGGCAACACGCGGCTCTACACGGACTCCGACCTCGAACGGCTCGAAGTGATTCTGTCGCTCACGCGAGACCTCGGCGTCAATCTGGCGGGCGTGGAAATCATCATCAACATGCGCGAGAAGATGGACGCCATGCAGCGCGAGTTCGAGCGCTTCTTCGCCTATCTTCAGGCGCACGCCGAAGAGTTTTCGCACTTCACCGAAGCGCCGCCGCCGGGAGAGGGCGCGCTCGTACCCGCCTCGCCCACCGCCACCCTGCAACGCCGTCGCGGCACAACCAACCAGCGCGGCTGACACGCAACTCCACACGGCTCGCCGCCAGTTTGTGACGACGGATTTCGTCCGGGCGATTCCTTATCTTCGCCGGATAACGCTCGCGCTCACATCCTCTGTCTATTCACTCTACACAAGCAGGCACGCGCGTCGCGCATGGAAAGCAAGGGCGTGTGCCGCGTCGCCGGGGAGGTGCTACAATTCGCACCCTTGATCGAGCCGTTGAGAAGGCGGTGAACGAGGATGAATCCCGACCAAGAGGGGAAACCCGACTCTCTGTTAAAGGCCGCGCTCGAAGTCGAACCCGGCGAGCGCGCGGCATATCTGGAAGAAGCCTGTGCCGGCGATGCCGCGCTGCGCGATGAAGTCGAGTCCCTTCTCGCGTCACACCTTTCATCACATCAACAGACGGAACTCGTCGGGCCGGACGAAGCGCAGACGATTGGTCAACCTTCGCCGCCACAGTTCGCGCGCGAGCCGGATGAGTTTGCGCCGGGGAGCAGCGTCGGGCCTTACAAGCTTCTCGACAAGCTCGGCGAGGGCGGAATGGGCGTGGTCTATCTGGCGAAGGACACGAGGCTCGGTCGCCGCGTCGCCTTGAAACTCCTGCCCGCGCACTTCGCCAAAGACGAAGAACTCGTGCGGCGTTTCATGCAGGAAGCACGCGCCGCTTCCGCGCTCAATCACCCGAACGTCCTCACCGTCCACGACCTCGGACAGGTCGAGGGGCGTTACTTCATCGCCACCGAGTTCATCGAGGGCGTCAGTCTGAGAAGGCACATGACGAGCGCGCCGCTCCGTGTCGTCGAGGCGCTCGACATCGCCGCGCAGGTGGCCGGCGCGCTCTCGAAGGCGCACGCGGGCGGCGTCGTCCACCGAGACATCAAGCCGGAGAACATCATGGTGGACTCCGAGGGCCACGTGAAGGTGCTCGACTTCGGCATCGCCAAACAGTTGACGCGCTCGCTCGCCGTGGACACCGAAGCCCCCACGAGCGCGCAGGTGGACACAGCGCCCGGCATCGTCCTCGGCACGGCCACCTACATGTCGCCCGAACAGGCGCGCGGGCTTGAACTCGACGGCAGGACAGACGTGTGGAGCTTAGGCTGTGTGCTCTACGAAATGCTCGCGGGCCGCGTCCCGTTCGCCGCCCCGACCTACGGCGACCTCATCGTCGCCATTCTTCAGGAAGACCCGCCGCCGCTCTCGCGCTTCATCAACGAGCCGCACGAAGAGCTTGAGTTGATCGTGCGTAAGGCGCTCGCGAAGGAGACGGCGGAGCGTTATCAAACGGCCAGAGACTTACAGGCAGACCTGCGCCTCCTCAAGCAGAAGCTGGAACTCGCGCCCGCGCTTTCGCCGCCCGACGACGCGCGGGGCGCAAGCACCATCGCGGGCGAAGCTCGCCACGCGCACGTCGCCGCATCCGCGCACACGCTTTCGCCGCACGTACTTTCGACGGGGCAACGCAAACAACTGACGGTCATCTCCGCAGACCTCTCCGGCTTCACCGCGCTGACCGAGTCGCTCGACGCCGAAGAAGTCAGCGAGATGCTGGACGAACTGTGGCGGCTCGTTGACGGCGTCATCGAAGAGCACGGCGGCCTGCTCGACAGGCACATCGGCGACACCTTCATGGCACTGTGGGGCGCGCAGTCCGCGCGCGAAGAGGAGTCTTCGACGTGCGAGCGCCGAAGCTGGTCAACGTCAAAGGGCGCAGGGAACCCGTCGAGGTCTATCGTGTGCTGCGCGCCAAGCCGCGCGCCTTCCGCCTGCAAACGCGCGGCGTCGAAGGCATCGAGACGCGCATGATCGGGCGCAAGAGCGAACTCAAACGGCTGGCGGACGCGCTGCAAACCACGTTCGAGGATCGAGAGTTGCAAGTCGTGACCATCGTCGGCGACGCCGGACTCGGCAAGTCGCGGCTGCTCTACGAGTTCATCAACAAGATCGAATTGCTGCCGGAGTTGGTCTACGTCTTCAACGGGCGCGCGAGCGAGGCGATGCAGGGACTGCCTTACGCGCTCGTGCGCGACGTGTTCTCTTTCCGCTTCGAGATTCAGGACAGCGACCCTCCGCCGCTGGCGCGCGAGAAACTGGAGCGCGGGCTGTCGGCGCTGGCCGAAAACGACGAACCGTCTATGAGTGGAAACGCCGGAACGAGTCTGCGCGGCGACGCGCCGGACGAGCGCGACGAGGCCGCGATGCGCGCGCACTTCATCGGTCAACTGATCGGCTTCGACTTCTCCGAAAGCCGCCACCTCTCCGGCATTCTCGACGACGCAAAACAGATACGCGACCGCGCCTTTCATTACGCCGCGCGCTTCTTCGCCTCGGTCGGGCGCAAGTCGCCGGTCGTGCTCCTGCTCGACGACATCCACTGGGCAGACGAAGGCTCGCTCGATTTCGTCCGCCACCTCGCGCGCAACTGCGAGACAGTGCCGCTGCTGATTCTGTGTCTGGCGAGGCCGTCGCTGCTCGAACGACGCCCGTCTTGGGGCGAGGGCGAAGCGTCGCACACGCGCCTGACTTTGCAGCCGCTCTCGAAGAGGGAGAGCCGCCAACTCGTCGAAGAGATTCTGCGGCAGGCGCGCTCCGTCCCGCAGGAGTTGGGCGAACTGGTCGTGGGCGGCGCGGAGGGCAATCCGTTCTACGTCGAAGAACTCATCAAGATGCTGATTGACCAGCGCGTGATTATGCTGGGCGCGGAGGAGTGGCGCGTGGACGCGAGCCGGCTCGGCGAGGTGCGCGTGCCGCCGACTCTGACCGGCGTCTTGCAGGCGCGCCTCGACAGTTTGTCGCCTGCGGAAAAGACGGCCTTGCAGCGCGCCTCCGTCGTCGGTCGTGTCTTCTGGGATAGCGCCGTCGAGCGCCTCAGCGTTGACGCGGGCGCAGACTTCGCGCAGGGCCGGAAAGACGACTCTCGTCAGCCGCGACGCGACGCGGGCGAGCCGGGCGTCCTCGAAGTGTTGGAGTCTCTGCGGCGCAAAGAGTTGATTTACAGGCGCGAGGCTTCGAGCTTCGCGGGCACGACCGAGTACAGCTTCAAACACGCGCTGCTGCGCGACGTGACTTACGAGACCGTGCTCAAACGCGAGCGGCGCGGCCTTCATCGTCTGGTCGCCGAGTGGCTCATGGCGCGCAGCGGCGAGCGCGTGGGCGAGTACGCCGCCGTCATCGCCGGCCACTACGAGCAGGCGGCAGAGACGGCGCGAGCGTCGGAGTGGTACGGTCGCGCCGGGACGCTTGCGCGAGAGACTTACGCGCCGGAGACGGCGATTCAATACTACCGCAAGGCCGTCGCCTTAGCGCGCGGCACGCCGAAGAACTGGTGCGCGACGCAGCGGACGCCGGCGTGCCTGCCCGAATCGAACTGGCGCGCTCCTTGAATTTGCAGAGCCAGGCTTCGTCTCGTCTGGGCGACGCGCACGCGGCACTGCCGATGGCGGATCAGGCGCTTGCGCTCTCAAACGAACTGGGCGCGGCGGGCCGCAGCGAGCGCGCAGACAGTCTCAAATCGCTCGGCATGGCCTATCACATACAGGGACGCTTCGAGCGCGCGGGCGAGTTCAAGCGGCAGGCGCTGGCGCTCTATCGCGAGTTGGGGAATCGTCGCATGGTGGGCAACATGCTCAACAGTCTGGGCGAGACGGCGCGTCTGCGCGGCGACTACCGGGAAGCCTTCGCGCATTACCGCGAGGCGCTCGCCATCGCGCGCGAGATCGGCAACCGCAACGGCGAACTGCTCTACCTCGGCAATCTCGGCGCGGCCCGCGTCGGCCTCGGAGACTACGCCACGGCTGAAGGCGATCTGCGACAGGTCATCGCGCTGGCGAGCGCAGCAGGCTACTTCGGCCTCTCGGAAGTTTATCGCTTCCTGTCCGAAGCCCTGCTCGGAAAAGGAGAGACGGGCGAGGCGCTCGTCGCCGCACACTGCGCGCTCGCGCTCGGACAGAAGATCGAGAATCAGGAACACATCGGCGAAGCATGGCGCGTTCTGGGGCTGATTGCCTCACGCCTTTCGGAAGCCGTCACCACCGGCGAAGAGACTCGCGACGCAGGCGAGTGCTTCGCGGAAAGCCTGCGCGTCTTCACACGCATCGGCATGGAGGCCGAACGCGCACGCGCACTGCGAGACTGGGCGCGGCACGAGTTAGAGCACGGCGACCGCGAACGCGGGCGCGCGATGTGGCAGGAAGCACGCGCGGCGTTCGACAGCCTCGGCATGGAGCCGGAAGTCGAACGCATGGCCGAGAAAACTTAAACGCGCATCATCGAATGGTGGAATCGCGTATGTCACGCGCCGCGCCTTTCATCTGCGGCGGGTCGCTCAAGTCCGCCAGCTCTCCAAACTGTTCGTAAGCGGCGGCGCTCGTCAACCGTAGTCCCTCGACCATCCGCGCGGCGAAGATGCCGCCCCACACGGCGACGAACCCGACGACGAAGCTCAGGACGACGTTGAGAAATGCGTAGAGATAATCCTTCCCCTCGACGAGCCGCGCCGTCTCGTACTCGAAGGTCGAGAAGGTCGTGTAAGCGCCGACGAAGCCGACGGCGAAGGCGAGGCGCAGGTGCGGGCTGACGGCGACACGCTCCGTCGCCAGCGTGAGGAAGAAGCCGATGATGAAAGAGCCTGTCACGTTAATGACGAACGTCGCTGTGGGGAAGGGCGCGGCGGTGCGCGACAGGACAGACCCGCCCAGGTAATACCGCAGCATCGCGCCGAGCGCCCCGCCGCCCGCCACGGCTAAATATTTTGTCAGAGTCTCCACTTGTCTCTCCTTGCTGACGAATTACCTCTCAAACCCCCTAAACGCGAACGACTCCTTTTCACGCGCGCTTGATTCGCGCCGCGTGAAAAGGAGTCATCAATCCCGCCTGCCGGGATGGTTATACGGCGAACCCCATCGCCTTAAGATGTGCGCTCATTCTACACGCCTCAGCGGTGACGCTCAAAAGGCAAAGACAGGCGACGCGACATCCGGCGAGCCTGCGAAACCTTGAAATTTAACTGTTGCGCGTACTTTCACTCGGTGATAAAGTGCGCGTCCTGTCAAAGGGTTTTTCGGCATGTGTCGCTCGCCTCACGCCTCGTTTGGCGGCATCCGGTTTTTCAAAAACTGCTCAAGTAAGCGACACGACACATCTGAAACGCACAGGCCGTGCGTGAAGCTTTCCCACCCCTTAAGCTTCCGCGCGCAACACGTAAACTCACACGCGCCCGGACAGGAGTATTGAACATGATTCGCCCCGCCTCACGCTCCATTTCTGGATGTGTATTTTGCTGTGCAACCGCGTTGCTGCTTCTATGTTGCTCTGTGGCCCGTCGTGCCGATGCACGCGCGCAGGATTTGGACGACGTTTCAATCGGCGGGCGCGTCGCGGATCAGAACGGCGCGGTCGTGCCCGGCGCGAGCGTCACGGCGATTCTCCTGACGACGAATGCGGAGCGCACCGTCTTCACGGACGGCGAAGGGCGCTATCGCATCGTCGAGCTACAGCCGGGCGCGTACACCGTGCGCGCGACGGGCGCGGGCTTCGCCGTCGAGGAGCGGACGGGTCTCTCGACCGTCGCGGGCCGGAACGTGCAACTCGATTTCGTGCTGCGACCGGCGGGTGTGTCTGCGGAGCAGACCGTAGTCAGCGAGGGCGATGCGCCGCTCGTGGACACGACGCGCACCGTCACGGGCGGCACGGTGACGCGCGAAGAGGCCGAGCGCCTTCCGCTCAACACGCGCTCGCCGCTCGACTTGATCTTCACGCTCCCCGGCGTGACGGAAGAACCCCTCTCAACGCGCGACGTGGCCGAAGACCGCGACCCGCGCGGGCGCGCTTTCACTGAGAGAGCGGCCACGACGCCCGAAGAGGCCGGGACGTTTGCGCTCGCGGGCGGCGCGGCCTACTCGAACAACATCACGATTGACGGCCTCGACAACAACGACGACCGCGCGGCGCGCGAACGTTTCCAGCCCTCGCTCGAAGCAATCGCGGAGGTGCAGGTCATCACCAACCAATTCTCTGCGGAGTACGGTCGCGCGTCGGGAGGCCGCATCAACCTGCGGACGCGCGGCGGATCGAACGATTTGCACGGGCGTCTCTTCTACTTCTTCAAGGATGAATCGCTCAATGCAAATAGTTCAAATAACAATCGGCGTGGACTCAAGCGCCTGCCGATGCAGGAACACAACCCCGGCTTCACGCTCGGCGGCCCTCTGGTCTTCCCGCACGCGCGCTTCGCGCCGTTCGGCTACGACGGAAGAGGAAAGACATTTTTCTTCACGGCCTACGAGTACCAGACCGTGCTCAACTCGACTCTGATTGACGCCCTCGTGCCGGTCGAGCAAAACGCGCTGTTCCCTCTGCCGCAGCCGACCACGCTCGCGGGGCGACGCACGGAGCCTGCGGCCACCGCGCCGAATTCGCCAGCCGAACTCGCGCCTTTCGTCGAGCGCGTCAGCACGCCCTTGCGCGCACACATCTTCACCGCGCGCCTCGATCACAAGTATGACGACCTGCACAACGGCTCGTTCCTTCTTCAGTTCGGACGACTGAGAAATCTGAGACAGTTCGGCGGCGGCCTTCGCCTCGCCGGAAGCCTGCAAGGCCGCACGCGCGACACAGAGGCGCTCTCCTACACGGACAACTTCGTTTTCTCGCCTGCGCTCGTCAACCAGTTGCGCGTGCAAGTTTCGCGCCTGCGTCCAGCTTTGCAGGCGCGTGGCGATGGCGGCGGCCCCGTCTTGCTGATTACCATCAACGACCCGCTCGGCAATGACGATTCGTCTGACCGCTCCGGCACGCTCGTCGCCGGCTCGTCCAACAGCGGCGCGACCGACCGACGCGAGACACGCTTTCAACTTCAAGACTCGCTGACCGTCGTGCGCGGCGCGCACACGCTGAAACTCGGCGGCGACTTGCAGCGCATTCGCTCCACCTTCGTTGACCTCTCCGACATCACCGGCACGTACAGCTTCACCAGCGCGGGCGACTTCCTCGCCAACACACCCTCACGCTTCCGCCAGCGCTTCAACACCGAATCCGCGCAGAAGAATTTTTACTCCGGCCTCTTCGCACAGGACGAATGGCGCTTGCGACCGAACCTGACGCTCAGCTTCGGCGTGCGCTACGAGAACGAGACGATCCTGCGAGACCGCAACAACGTCGCGCCTCGCCTCGCCCTCGCCTACGATCCGTTCGGCACAGGCGAGACGGTGCTGCGATTGGGCGCAGGCGTTTTTTACAACCGCGCTTTGCTTCGCACCGTGGACGATTTCGCGCTCGGCAAGCAACTGGTCGAGTTCGACACCAACAATCTGCCGGTTGCGGAGCGCCGTCGCTTCATCGCCGCGAATCTCCGTTTTCCCAATGCGCTCACGGCGGACTCGCCGCTCGTCACACAGTTCGGCACGCGGCTCGTTAACTTCTCGCGCCGCCTCGATCCCGCCTTGCGTATACCGGAAAGCTATCAGGCCAACGCAGGCTTCGAGCGCAAACTCGGCGGGAGGTTCGTCGTCGAAGCTAATTACACATTCAGCCGAGGCATACATCTCTGGCGCGAATTCAACTCGAACGCGCCCGTGCTCCCGCGCGGCTTCAAAGATTTTTCCGCTTACCTTCTCTCTCGCGACTTCGCCAACTTTCGCGACGCGAGCGGCGCGCAACCGCTCTACAGCGTCTCGACGGCGGGCGAACTCGTGCGCTTTACCAACGTGCCCGTCGTCGCGGGAAACACCGAGGCCATCGGGCGCACAATCGAGTTCGGCGTGCCCGTCTCGGTCTTCAACCTCAACAGCATCAACTCCACCACTGCGCTCGAAGTGGCACTCGCCGCGCTCCGAAACCTGCGACCCGACCCGACGCGCACGCAGGTCGAGCAACTCATCTCCGCCGGCAACAGTTTCTATCATGGCCTCACGCTCGAACTTCGCCGAGGCTTCACACACAACAAAGACGGCGCGGGATTTTCGTTCCGCGCCGCCTACACGCTCTCGCGACTGATTGACGACGGCGTGGTCAACACGTCGAGCGCGCAACGCGTCGGCGACTTTCGCGGCGAGCGTGCGCGCAGCCTGCTCGACCGCCGCCACCGCTTCGTCTTCTCCGGCACGTTCGACGCGCCGCGCCGCCTTGGTGGCCTGCGCTTCGCCACTGTCATGCGCCTCGCGTCCGGCGCGCCCTTCAACGTCAGCGTCGGCGGTATAGACCGCAACCTCGACGACGTGAGCAACGACCGCCCCAACTTCAACGGCGACATCTCGCTCATACGCTATCGCAAACCCGGCGAGCCGCTCGACCCGCGGCTCGTCGCCGCCTTTTCTCTGCCGGCCATCGGCCAGACCGGAAATCTCCCGCGCAACGCAGGGCGCGGCCCCGGCCTCTTCACCTTCGATCTCAACGTCACGCGCGAGTTCCGCCTCGGCGAACACGCGCGCCTGCGTCCCGTCGTCGAGATAGACAACGTGCTCAACAAAAGCGTCTCCACCTTCGGCGCGGAATTCATCAACTTAAACTCGCTCAGCGCGGCGGCAACGCAGGAGCAACAGCAAGCCTTCCGCGACTCATTCCTCGTCCCAACGCGCACGATGCGCCCGCGCACGATGCGCGTCGGCCTTCGTTTTGATTTTTGAAGATGTGAGGCAGGCAGAAACGCCCGCCTTAAGTTCTTTGAGAGGCGATGCGCGGGGAAGCTTGAGCGGCCTGCTGATTCGAGACGGCTTTCGACTCTGGCCGTCGCGCCTTCGGCCTGCGTGCCGCCCCGGCTCTGTGGCAGCGAGCGCGCGAGCGTCGAATACGTCTCTTCATCCATGAACGCATGACTTGTCCTGCCTTTACCTTTGCGAAACTGAATCGAGGAACGCCTCGATGACGCGCGGGTCAAACTGCTTGCCGCCTTCGCGTCGCAGTTCGGCAATCGCGTCGGCGTGCGTGCATGGAGAGTTGTAGGGACGTTGCGCGACCATCGCGTCGTAGGTGTCGGCGACCTGCACGATGCGCGCCATCAGAGGGATGTCTTCGCCGCCCAGCTTGTGCGGGTAGCCTCTGCCGTCCCAACGCTCGTGGTGGTGCTGCGTGCGTATGCGTAGCTCCGCCGAGAGGTTGAAATAAGAAGCCAGCAGCGCGCCGAAGCTCGGATGCAGGCGCAGGACGAAGCGCTCTGTACGCGTGGGCCGGCGCGGCCTGCTCAGTATTAATTCGGGGACGAGTATCTTGCCGATGTCGTGCATCATCGCGGTGGAAGAAAGCTGTTTCAGCCGCGCGTCGTCGAAGCCGAAGGCGCGACCCGCCGCGCGTGAGAGGCGCGCGACACGCACGCAGTGCGCGTAGGTTGAAGGGCGCGTGTGCCTGAGACGGCTGACCAGCGCGTGCGTGCCGTCGCTCCTGTGCCGCAACCCGCTCGCCTTCAGTCGCGCGCAGAGCTGTTGCAGGTAGCCCGCCCAACTGGCGTTCACCAGTTGAATCGTGGCCGCGCCGTTGAAGTCCGCCGACAACTCTTCATGCATGAATAGCATTCTTGACATCTCGGAGTAGCCTTTCGTCGAACTGATCCCGCGAGTCCGCCGCACGCGCTCACCGGGTCGTCATTTCAAAACTTGAAAGAGGGGGTTTAACTGGCAACCACTCGAAAAGCATTTGCCATGCCATGTCCCGGCTGTGAAACGTCCGCCGCCGCGTTAGTTTTGGAAGGAGAAGGGAGTGGGTTTCGGGCGTTGTCCTGAAAGCGGCTGAAGGCTTCATTTGTGCGCCGGGCGTTGAGCTTTTAGTTGAAGTCCGCAGGCCGCGCCCGGCACGTTTCCCGTCTCTTGCGCGGTACGATTGGCCCCCGGATTTATACGATATGGTGTTCGGAGAATGCCTTTGCGTCGCGTCCCGTTGCCGGAAAAACATTGATAGACACGTCGCCGCGCGCCCGCGCCTGAATTAGCCCGAAACGCCGCGCCCGCCAAACAGAAGCCGCCGCAGATTGTGATAAACTCGCGGTGTGGATGGCGGATGGACGGTTCGGACAAGGCCGATGAGCGAGACCGACAAGAAGAAGAAAAGTTACGGCGATGATGTCGAAGCGGCGCTGCTCGACGCCGATCTATTCGTCAAGTACAAGGCCGCGCCGCGCGCCGTCGAGAGACTTCAGGAGGCCATCGCGCACCACCCGCGTTCGATCCCTCTGCGCGAGAAGTTGCGCGAAGTGACGGTCGCGCACGACCGTCCCGAAGAAGCTGCGCGACAGTGTCTCGCGCTGGCGAAACTCTACATCGAGCGTGAGAATTTCGAGGGCGCGCACGAGCGACTGCTCGAAGCCAAGCACATAGACCCGCGCATCAACATCGCGCCCGGCCTCGAAGCGATCCGCCGCGCACGCCGCCCCGACCTGCACCAGCATGTCTCGCCATACGTCCAGCCGCCCAACGCGCCGCAACGTCACATCACGTTCGCGGGCGATCTCTCAGCCGTCAGCATTTTCGACGCCATTCAGGTGCTCGAAAACTCACGCTTGACGGGCGTGCTCGCCGTCGAAAACACAGAGCGGCAGGGGCGCGTGCTATTCAACGAAGGCCGCATCGTCGGGGCCGAGAGCGGCGAGTCTCAGGCGCACGATGCCTTCCGCCTGATCGTCGAGATCACCAACGGGACTTTCGATTTCGAGAAGTCAGCGGACGAATTCCCCGTCACCATCAACGCCCCCAGCAACACCAACCTCCTGCTCGACACACTGCGCCAACTCGACGAAGAGAGAGAAGAAAATGATGAATGATGAATGTGGAATGATGAATAAAGGGCGAAGCTCTTTTTTCTAACTCATCATTCATCACTTCTTTTCAGTCCATCAGAACGCGTGCCTGGAGTGATTCGGCGAGTTCGAGTGCGGCCAGCAGGCGGAGAAATTGTTGGTAGTTGCGGCTGCGCGTTTGTATGCGCTCGCGCTCGGCGATGGAGACATCGTTGCGGAGAATGAGGTCTAGAAAGTCGTAGTAGTCGGCGGTAGCGGCGAGCGGGAGTTCGCGCGTGTAGGTCGTGCGCTCGGCGTCCTTCGAGGTGAACCCCGCGAGCGCGTCGAAGAGATTGTCGGTCGTTAAGTGCGAGGCTTCGCGCGCGAGACTGATCGGCAGGCGCAACTCGAAGAAGCGCAGGCCGTCGGCGGTCGTGACGCCGCGCAGAGACTTCGTGCCTTCGCCGTCGAAGGGCGAATCGTTGTCCAGAAGGATACGCAGCAGTCGCGGTTGATCCGGCTCGTCAATCGTGTCGAGCGCAAGCTGCACGCGGTCGGCGAGGAACTTCTCGAACTGCGCCTCGACCGGGTAGGTGATGCGGCCAAGGCAACCGACCGGCTCGCCCTCGCCCGCCTCGTCGCGCGGCAGCGACGCAGGGCATTTCAAACAGATGGTCGTCTCCTCCTGCATGCGCTCGATCTCGTCGCCCGCGCGTTCGACGAAGCGCAGCTTTTCTTCCGAAGGCGCGGCGCGCTCGCCGGTCGTCAGGCGCGTGTGGATGCTGGCGAGGCGTCCCCACGCGCGCAGGTGTTCTTCCGGGTAGCGGGCGCGCAACTGGCAGGGATATTCGATGGCGAATTCTAACGACAAACTTCTCTCCGGGCCGGGTCAAACGTCTTTGAAAAAGTGGCGCTCTTTGCGCGCATGTGCTGCGCGAGAAGTATAATAACAGAGATTGGAAATGAGGCGCAGCCGGTCGGTGCGGCGGGGAAAATCCCGCTTGAATGGCCGGTGGAAGGCTTGTCGGGCGTCTCGGCTCGTTGAAACTTGAGGACGTTGGGAGTTCAAATAATATGGTCGCAGCCGCCCGTCCGCCGGGGCCGAGGAAGAGATTTTTGGGCAGTCCCATCTTCGCGTTTCGTCGCGACCCGCTGGAATTCCTGACGCGTCTGGCGCGCGATTACGGCGACATCACGTATTTCAAAATCGGGCCGAATGATTTTTACTTCCTGAACCACCCGGACTACATCCGCGACGTGCTCGTCACGCATCACGACAAGTTTCATAAAGGCCGCGCGCTCCAGCGATCAAAGCGACTGCTGGGCGAGGGACTCCTGACGAGCGAGGGCGAGCACTATCGCCGCCAGCGAAGGCTTGCGCAGCCCGCGTTTCATCGTGGGCGCATCGCGTCTTACGGTTCCGTGATGTCCGCTTGCGCGGGCCGCGCCGCCGCACGTTGGCGCGACGGGCAGACGCTCGACATTACGGGCGAGATGACGCGCCTGACGCTCGCCATCGTCGGCAAGACTTTGTTCGACGCGGACGTGGAGCGGGACGCGCGCGAGGTGGGCGAAGCGTTGACGGAAGTGATGGAACTGTTCGGCTACCTGATGCTGCCTTACGCGGAGCTTCTGGAAAAGCTGCCGCTCCCCGCCCGGCGTCGTTTTCAGAGAGCACGCGCGCAACTCGATTCGATCATCTACCGCATCATTGACGAGCGACGCCGGAGCGGAGAGGATCGCGGCGACTTGCTCTCGATGCTGCTGCTCGCGGAGGATGCGGAGGGCGACGGCGAGGGGATGTCCAACGAGCAGGTGCGCGACGAGGCGATGACGCTCTTTCTCGCCGGCCACGAGACGACGGCCAACGCGCTCTCATGGACGTGGTATCTACTCTCACAACACGCGGAGGCGGAAGCGAAACTTCACGCCGAGCTTGACGCGGTGCTCGAAGACGGACGCGCGCCGACGGTTGAAGACCTCCCGCGACTGAGTTACACGGAGATGGTCGTCTCCGAATCTTTGCGACTGTACCCGCCCGCGTGGGCCGTCGGGCGTCTGGCGATCACGGAGCACGAAGTGGGCGGCTATCTGATTCCGAAAGGCGGACTCGTCCTCGTCAGCCAGTTTGTCATGCACCGCGATCCGCGCTACTTCCCGGACTCCGCAACGTTCGATCCCGAACGCTGGACGCCCGCAGCCAGAGAAACGCGCCCGCCGTTCGCATACTTCCCCTTCGGCGGCGGCCCGCGCCGCTGCATCGGCGAGAGCTTCGCCTTGATGGAGACCACGCTGCTCCTCGCCACCATCGCTCGACGCTGGCGCATGCGACTCGTCCCCGGCCACCGCGTAGAGATGTCGCCGCGTATCACCCTGCGCCCCGGCAAGCAGGGCGTTTTAGTGACTCTGGAACAGAGACGTTGAAGAAGCGGCGTGTGACGAGCCGGAGAACCTGCCTGTTCACCGCCCGCCGCTCGCCACCGCTTTTGTTACTTGTTAAGCTTGGTCGCTTTGCAGTTCGCGTGCGGCTCCTGTGATTGACTTGGCCCGCGCCGGGGTTGATGTGCAGGGGCGAAGGAGAATTGAAATTGAGTATCCCGCAAGACTTGTTGGACATACTGATCTGCCCGGCGTGTCAGGGCAGGGTGGAGTTGAAGGCGGACGGGAGCGCGCTGAAGTGCGTCGAGTGCAGGCGCGTCTATCCGGTCAAGAACGGCATCCCGGCGATGGTCGTCGAGGAGGCCACGATTGAAGATGAAGAGCCTCGACAGCAGACAGGCTGAGGAGCGCGTCGCGCACGCGCCGTCGCCGGACGACGTGCGTGCGCGGGACGTGGACGAAGCGCGACCGCTCGCGCACGCGCTCTGGGATTGGACGCGCGTGCGGCGCGTGCTGGTCGTGCGCCTGCGCTCCATCGGCGACACTGTGCTGGCGACGCCTTCGCTCTTCGCGCTGCGCCGTTTTCTTCCCGGCGCGAGGATTGACGTGCTGCTCGAAGACTGGGTCGCGCCGCTGCTCGAAGGCTCGACGGACGTGGATCGGATCATCACGGTCAGGCGCAAAAGCAGTGCGTCGCGTCTGGCCGTCGCGCGACGTTTGCGTGCCGCGCGCTATGATGTCGCCTTCAACCTGCACGGCGGGAGCACCGCCGCGCTGCTCATGCGTGCTTCGGGCGCGAAGCATCGCGTCGGCTACGAGAGTTACGCCTACGCTTCGCTGCACAACCACATCGCGCCGCCTTCGGCGGAACTGTGGCGGCGCGAGCGGACGCATTCGGCTGAACAACAACTCGCGCTGCTCGGCTGGACGGGCGTGCCCGTGAGCGACCGTCCCGCGACGCGACTGTGCGTCACGGCGGAGAGCGCAGAGCGCGTCGCGCGTCGCCTGCGCGCTGCGGGCGTTGATGAAATGGAAGCTTTCGCGCTCGTCCATCCGGCGGCGGCCTTCGACTCGAAGACGTGGGCCGCGTCGAACTTCGCGCGCGTGGCCGAGCATCTCGCGGCTCGCGGTCTGGCGACAGTCGCGGTTGCCGCGCCGGGCGAGGAGGGCGTGACGGGGGAGTTGAAAGAGAATTCGCGCGCACGCGTCGTCGCCTTCACAGACCTCTCGCTGCCGGAATTGACGGCGCTGGCGGCACGCGCGCGTCTCTTCGTCGGCAACGACAGCGGCATCGCGCACATTGCGGCGGCGCGGCGCGTGCCGTCGGTCGTCGTCTTCGGCTCGTCGAACGTCGCGCACTGGCGACCGTGGACTGACGCGCCGTCGGAAGTCGTCCGCGAAGAGATGCCGTGCGCGCCGTGTGCGGGCTACACCTGCGCGGAGTTCGGCGTCGCACAGTGCATCCGCCGCGTCTCCGTAGAGCGCATGACGGCGGCTATCGAGCGCGTGTTGGGAGAGAGCGCAGGGCTGTTCGGGTGAGGAACCGTAGAGAGGGGACGTGAGCACGAAAGTTCGCAGTTAGTTTTTATGGAGCAGATGACAACACAAAGAGCGGCACAGATCGCCGGGCGCATGTGCGAGCGGACGGTCGTCGTCTTCGGCGACGTGATGCTCGACGAGTTCGTGTGGGGCGACGTGACGCGCATCTCGCCGGAAGCGCCTGTGCCTGTGGTGGAGATCAGGCGCGAGTCCGTGCGGCTCGGCGGCGCAGCGAATGTGCTGGCGAACCTGCTCGCTTTGGGCGCGCGTGCGATGATCGTCGGCGTGTTGGGAAACGACCGCGCGGGCGAGCGTCTTCGCGCGACGCTCGAAGAGGCGGGCGCGCTCCACGCAGGGGAATCGCTGGTGCTGGACGAGGAGCGACCGACGACCGTCAAAACGCGCATCATCGCGCACAACCAACTCGTCGTCCGCGCAGACCGCGAGCGTCGCACGCCCATCGAGGGCGGCACGGAAGCGCGCATCATCGCCGCGCTCAGAAAGCTCCTGCGCGATGCGGACGCCTTCGTCGTCTCCGATTACGACAAGGGCGCGGTCACGCCGCGCGTCCTCACCGACGTGCTGCCCTTCGCGCGTGAGTTGGGCATCCCCGTCCTGATTGATCCGAAGATACGCAACTTCGACTCGTACCATCCCGCGACGCTCGTCACGCCGAATCATCACGAGGCGTTGCGGTTGACAGGCGGCGAGGACGACACGGACGAAGGCATGGCGCGTGCGGCTCGCGCGATTCGACAAAAGCTCGGCTGCGATTCGGTGCTCATCACGCGCGGCGAGCACGGCATGATGCTTCTGGAAGGCGACGGCGAGCCGGTCTACGTCGGCACGGCGGCTCGCGAGGTCTACGACGTGACGGGCGCGGGCGACACCGTCATCGCCACGCTCGCGGCGTCGCTCGCCGCCGGCACAACGCTCGTCGAAGCGGCGACGCTCGCCAACCACGCCGCCGGCATCGTCGTCGGCAAACTCGGCACGGCCACGGCGAGCGCGGCGGAACTCGTCGCGTCGTTCAGGGGCGAAGAATAATCCGGGGGACGGCGTCGCGGTGGGCGGAAACGTCGTTGCGGGTTGGGGAAATGAGGTTTGCGGGTGCGGGAAGGCGATTTCCACAGGTGGAAATGTTGTGACGTTTCAGGGAAAGGCGAGCCGACGAAGTAGGTTGAGGAAAGTCGAGGCGGGCGAGGGGCCGCGAGCGTCATCCGGGTGGTGACGCTCGCGGCTTAGTTTTTCGGGCGGTCGGCGATGGCGTGCGGGACGGGGCGCGCGTCGAGAAGGCGGCGGACGGTGTCGAGTATCTCGACGATGTTGTTGGGCTTGCGGAGGAATGCGTCCGCGCCCGCTTGCAGGGCTTCGCCGGCGCAGTCGCGGACGGAGAGCAGGATGATGGGCGTGTGTTGGTGGTGCGGCTGCCGGCGCGCATGGCTCAGGAGTTGGAGGCCGGTGCAGTCGTGCAGTTCGTTGTCGAGCAGGAGGAGGTCGAAGTCCGTGCGG
>JAIVJG010000030.1 GCA_020200155.1 Acidobacteriota bacterium
GTGCTCGTCGAGAGCCACGACGCCGAAGCCTTCAGCCGCGCGCTTGATTACCTGATAGGGAATCAGGAGTTGCGCGAACGGATGGGCGAGCGCGGGCGCGAGTTCGTCGCGCAAAATTATTCGGTCGAGCGTTTGATGGCCGACGTTTTGAGTCTCTACGAAGAGTTGCTTAGTCCCGCAGGACGGCGCGACGTATCGCGTGCCGGCTCTCCGGGCACGAACCAGAACATTTCGCGCGCTGCCGGTGCGGCGCGTTTGAAGGGGGATTGAACGATTTGCGAGTATTGATTACAGGCGGGGCCGGCTTCATCGGCTCGCACCTCTCCGACGCTTACCTTGAGCGCGGCGACGAGGTCTTTATCATTGACGATCTTTCGACGGGCAGTATTGACAACATCACCCACTTGAAATCTCACGCGCGCTTTCACTACACGATTGACAGCGTGCATAACCAGCCGGCGGTCGCCGAACTCATTGACCAGTGCGACGTGATCTTTCACCTCGCGGCGGCGGTCGGCGTCAAGCTCATCGTCGAGAGTCCCGTGCACACCATCGAGACGAACGTGCGCGGCACAGAGGTCGTGCTCGCGCAGGCCAACAAGAAGAAGAAGAAAGTGCTCGTCGCTTCGACTTCTGAAGTTTACGGCCTTTCGACGGAAGTGCCTTTCAAAGAGGACGGCAATCTCGTGATGGGCGCGACGACGAAGGGGCGCTGGTCTTACGCCTGCTCGAAAGCGATTGACGAATTCCTCGCGCTCGCCTACTGGCGCGAGAAGAAACTCCCCACGGTCGTCGTGCGCCTCTTCAACACCGTCGGCCCGCGACAGACCGGACAGTACGGCATGGTCATCCCGACCTTCGTCAAACAGGCGCTCGCCGGTCGCCCCATCACCGTCTACGGTACGGGCGAGCAGACGCGCTGCTTCGGGTATGTGGGTGATGTGGTCGGCGCGCTCGTCAAGTTGATGGACAAGGACGACTCCGTCGGGCAGGTCTTCAACATCGGCTCGGACGAGGAAGTCTCGATCATGGAACTGGCAGAGCGCGTCAAATCTCTGACCGGCTCATCGTCTGAAATCGTCACGATGCCCTACGACGAAGCCTACGAGGAAGGCTTCGAGGACATGCCGCGCCGCGTCCCCGACATCTCGAAGGTCGGCGCGGCGGTCGGCTTCCGCCCGACGATGAAGCTCGACGGGATTCTGGAAAGCGTGATCGAGTATTACAGGAGTCGGTAGATGAGAGTAAGTGATGGCGAAGTCCAATAAAACGATTCCGCAGAACTATCCGCGAATACAAGACGAGAACAGCCCATACTACGGATGTCTCGACGACGAGGCATTAGTGCCGCATAAAATAGAGATCGCGGATGATAAGATGAAATCTCTTATCCAAGCGGCAATCAATAATGCGGACAGAAAATCACGGAGAGAAATTTTATCCATCCCAATTGATGCAACAGCGGACGACGTGACGAAGATTTACGAAAAGGAAGGGCGGGAATTGCTCAGGTATTTCAAAAAATACTGTGGTGACCCTGCTGCCACCGCTCATCAGGTATATCGAAAGAATTACAAAGAAGTGGGGATAGAACTCTTCCGCAACAGGACATTGCAAAAGGAGCGCATGAACTCCGGCTGGCGTTATCAGTTCTTAGCCATTGATGGTGCGCGCCACACAAAAAGATTCGAGAGCGTTTCGGACATCGGCGCTTCCGAAGGAGATTTCAACGCGACTATTAAATTTGTGGAAAATTCAAGAGAGGCATTGAGCCTTTACGTGTCAGTCAAAAACAGAAGCAACACAATGGGCGGCGCGGATTGGCCGAAAGCTATTGAGGCGCTGGAAGGCGTAGCCAAAGCCGACAAGAACAGGACGGGGCCGTACTGTTGTGTGTTTGGCATTGCGATGGACAGAGGCTCTAGGTATATCAAGCGATCACAAAAAACCAAAATTGCTCATTCGGTAAATACTGAAGTATGGCTCTCAGATTATTTCTGGCCGTTTTTCGTTAACACATCATACGAAGAGATAATGACCCTCGTTCTCAACGTGCTTGTCTCGTCATACTCGCCGGACGAACTTCCTGCTCAACTCGACGTGCCGGATGCACTATTGAATTCTTTTGGTGAAGCGTGTCGAGAGGCTGGATTGGTGGACGAGTCAGGGAACTTTAACGATCCGTACAAACTTGTAACTTATTTTTGTGGTAAACAGTCGCTGGCTCACAAGAGGAAAACGAAATGAGCGTATTGACGGCCAGAACGACATTAAGAAAGTCAGAAACGACTTGCACGATTATTCACGGCGACAGTCGTACAGAGTTGGCTGAATTTGTCGGACAGGTTGATTTGATTGTCACATCGCCGCCGTATGCAGATGCGCGGCGGAAACATTATGACGGAGTTCACCCGGATGAGTATGTGGATTGGTTTTTAAGTTTTCACGAACCGTATTTCAATGCCCTGAAACCGACGGGCAGTTTGATAATCAACATTAAAGACAAAGTGGTTGACGGCGTTCGGCATCGGTTTGTCTGGCATACCATCGAAGCATTATGTGAGCGCGGTTGGTTCGCTATAGAGGATTATCTCTGGCACAAAACTAATCCGATGCCGGGGTTTTGGCCGACGCGATTGCGAGACGGTTGGGAGTACTGTTTTCACTTGGCAAAGTCGAAACGTCCTTATTTCAATTCCGATGCGGTGCGTAAGCCGATTGGCGATTGGGTGGACACGCGCCTGAACAAGTTGGGGCAAAACGATCTCTCCAGACATAACTCTGTCAACGATAGTGGGTTCGGGCGCGATATTTCTAAATGGGTCGGCAGGGATACTGTTCTTCCTTCAAACGTCATTAGCAGCGAAGCGCCGGATGAGGAAGAGTTCACGCGGGCAGAGGGTACACCTTCAAATGTCATCAGTCGCGCCCTCGTTGGAAAAAACAAAGGGCATCCGGCGGTCTTCCCTGTAGAGTTGCCGGCATTTTTTATCAAACTGCTGTGCCCGGAAGATGGTCTTGTCGTTGACCCGTTCGGCGGCAGCGGAACGACTGGCATCGCCGCACTATCTTTAGGTCGTAACTGCGTATTGATTGATAACAACGCGCAATACTGTGGAGAAGCTATCAGAAGGTTGTGCGATGAGGGTGGAGCAGAAAAAGAAGAGGACATTATTCAGCAAAGCCTCTATGAGATTAAGCAATAGGCGCGTTTCCAAAGGTTTCTAACTTGATTTCTCACGCCGCATCTTATAGTTTTTCTCACGCATCCTGACCAACACTGTCGGGTCATTCAAAGCCATGTCTTTCGAGAGCAGTCATCTTGTCCCCTTGATCGTGTCGTTCGTGCTGGCGCTGGCGCTGACGCCCGTCGTGCGTGCGCTGGCGCGTCGCTTCGGGATGGTCGCCAGGCCGAAGGCCGACCGCTGGCATAAGAAGCCGACGGCGATGATGGGCGGCGTCGCGATCTTCCTCGCCATCGCAATCTCTTACCTCGTCTTCATTCCGCACACGGCTCAAGGGTGGGTGGTGCTGTTCGCGAGCACGTTCCTGTTCGCCGTCGGGCTGGTGGATGACATACTGCACATCAAGCCTTACCAGAAGCTCATCGGGCAGGTGATGGGCGCGGCGGTCGTCATCTACTTCGGTTTGAACTTGCCGTGGAGCGGGTCTGTCTCGCTCAACATGGCGGTGACGATCTTCTGGCTGATCGGCATCACGAACGCCATCAACCTGCTCGACAATATGGACGGCCTCGCGGCGGGCATCTCTGCCATCGCCGCGCTCTTCATCTCGGCCAACCTCGCGATCAACGGGCAGGTGACGGAGGCGGTCACGCTCGCGGTGTTCGCCGCCGCCCTGATGGGATTTCTCGTCTACAACTCGAACCCGGCGACGATCTTCATGGGCGACAGCGGTTCGATGTTCATCGGCTTCTTCCTCGCCAGTTCCGCACTGCTCTCGACGGCTGGCGGACGCGGGCGGAGCTTTCTCGTCGTCGTCGCCGTGCCCGTCCTCGTCCTCTTCATCCCGATCTTCGACACCACGCTCGTCACCGTCGTCCGCAAACTATCGGGGCGCGCGGCGTCGCAGGGTGGACGCGACCACACGTCGCACCGCCTGGTCGCGCTCGGACTCTCCGAACGACGCGCGGTGTGGATGCTCTACGGCTTCGCGGCGGTAGCGGGCGTGCTGGCGCTCCTGATGCGCGAGGCGGCGCTGCACACGAGCCTCGCGCTCATCCTCGGCTTCACGGTGGTACTGGTGCTCGTCGGCGTCTACCTCGCTGGCGTCAAGGTCTACGACGAGACGGAGGTGGCGGCGTCGCGCGACGGCGCGCTCGTCTCGTTCCTCGTTGACCTCTCATACAAGCGCCGCGTCTTCGAGGTCATGCTCGACGTGGTGCTCATCATCCTCGCCTACTACAGTTCCTACGCGCTCATCTTCGGCTCGACGTGGGAGCCGGGCGTGTGGCAACTCTTCATGCGGACGATTCCGGTGCTGCTCTTCGTCAAGATGTTCGCGCTGCTGGCGGCGGGCGTCTATCGAGGCATCTGGCGCTACATCAGTATTGACAACCTCTTGGCCTACGCCAAGGCCGTCGTCGCCGGAACCGTCGGGAGCGTGCTCGCGCTGCTCTTCGCCTTCCGCTTCGAGGGCTTCTCGCGCGCCGTCTTCGTCCTCGACGCCATGATCCTCTTCCTGATGCTTGCCGCGAGCCGGACGGCCTTCCGCCTCTTCCGGCAGATGATTCCGGCGGGGACGGCGGACGGGCGGCGCGTACTCATCTACGGGGCGGGCGACGGCGGCGAACTGCTCCTGCGCGAGATGCGTAACAATCAGGACTTGCAGTACACGCCCATCGGCTTTGTGGACGACGACCCGCTCAAGAAGGGCATGTTCATTCACGGCCTGCGCGTCTTCGGCGGCAACGGAAACCTGCGACGCATCTGCGAAGAGCAGCGCGTACAGGAAGTGCTCATCTCAAGCACCAAGATCACAGACGAGAGGCTCAAGGAAATCCTCCACGACTGCGAGGAGAATCAGGTCACGCTCAAACGCATGCGTATCGAGATCGAACTCGTGGGACACGAGTACTGAAAATCCAATTCATGCCTGACCAACTTGTTACTCTCGACGTGCGCGCGGCGTGGAAGCGTGTGCCGCTGATGTTCATCGCTGCGCTGGCGCTCGCTGGGGCGTGGTACGGCGTGCGCTGGCTGATCGGCGGGACGATGGCGGAAAACGCGCCGGACTTCGAGACGGCGGAGGCGGCGGTGCGGCTTGCGCCGCGAGACCCGCAGTCGCATTTGAAGCTCGCGCGCCTGCATCGCGTCAGCTTCGAGCCGGAAGAGTTACCGCTCGCGCTTGAGCAATACGAGCAGGCGGCGGCGCTCGCGCCGAACGACTGGCTGATCTGGCTGGAGATGGGACGCGCACGCGGCACGTCGGGCGATACGGAGGGCGGCATCCTTGCCGTGCGGCGTGCCGCTGAACTCGCGCCCAACTACGCGCAGCCGCGCTGGCACCTCGGCAACCTGCTTTTGCGCGACGGCCAGACGGACGCAGCCTTCGCGGAGTTGCGACGCGCGGCGGACGCCGACCCGACTCTGCGCCCGCAGGTTTTCAACCTCGCGTGGCAGGTGTTCAAGCAAGACATGCCGCAGGTCATCAGGACTGTCGGCAACACGCCGGAGGCTCGCGCGCAGTTGACGACCGTGCTTGTGGGGCGCAATCGTCTGGACGACGCGCTCGCGCTGTGGGCGGGCCTGAGCGCGGCGGAGCAGAAAGAGAACTGGGCGGCGGGCGAGACGCTGGTGCGCGCCCTCTACGACGCGAAGCGTTACCGCTCTGCGTTGCAGGTGTCGCAGGAGATGGGGGCCGTCAATCCTTCGGAGACCGCCGCCGGGCAGGTGACGAACGGAAGTTTCGAGTCGGACATCGGCCCGCCGGGCAAAAAGTTCTTCGACTGGCAGGTCGCCCCTCTGCCGCAGGCGCAGATCACTGTTGACCCGCGCGCACCGCACGGCGGCAAACGCTCTCTGCGCGTCATCTTCAACGCGCCCGCGCAACTCGACTTCAGGAACGTCTTGCAGTTCGTCGTCGTCGAACCCTCGACGCGCTACCGCCTGAGCTTTTACGTCCGCGCGGAGGATTTGAGGAGCGCCAGCACGCCCGTCCTTCTGGTCTTCGACGCAGCCGACATGAACGCCGCGCTCGGCTCTTCCGCGCCCATCGCTACGGGGACGAGCGACTGGCAGCAGCTGGTGATTGAGTTTACGACGACGCCGCGCACTGAGGCGATCATGCTGCGCATGGATCGCGCGCCCTGCGCCGACGGCGCGTGCCCGATTTACGGAAAAGTCTGGTATGACGATTTCGACCTCCAACGAACAACTGGCCGCGCAGCCGCGCGTTGAGGCCGTCGCTGCGCCGTCGCAGCCGCCGCCGCCGCCCGCGTCGAGCGTTCCCGGCCCGCCGCCGCGCACGCTGTGGAGTCGTTTCATCATCCTCGCGCTGTGCATGGCGCTGGTGCTCTCCGCGCTCGCCTTCGGCACTGTCCACGCGTGGTCGCTCGCAGTCTTTCAGGGCGGCGCGGCTCTGGTCGTCGCGCTCTGGATGATGGACGCTTGGCGCTCCCGCACACTGCGCTTCAGTCGTAACCTTCTACAGTTGCCGCTCCTTGGTTTGATCGTCCTCGGCTTCATCCAACTGATGCCACTCGGCGCGGGCGGGTCGGGCGACATCGGCGCTGGCCTTCTGACGACGGAGCCTGTGCGGAGTCTTTCCTTTGACCCTTACGCGACGCGCGTCGTCATCATCCAACTGCTCGCGCTCCTCGTCTACTTCGCCGCCGCGCTGGCCTTCATAGACACGCCCCGCCGGCTGCGACTCATCACACGCACCGTCATCATCTTCGGCTTCGTGCTCGCGCTCTTCGGGCTGATGCAGCACTTTCTCAACCCTTACGTCATCTACTGGCTGCGCGAGCCGAAGCAGGCGCAACCCTTCGGCCCGTTCATCAACCGGCACCACTTCGCGGGCTACATGGAACTCGTGCTGGCGCTGCCGCTCGGCCTGCTCTTTTCCGGCGCGGTGGAGCGCGACCGCGTTCCGCTCTATGCCTTCGCGAGCGTGCTGATGTGCATCGCGCTCGTGATGACGAACTCGCGCGGCGGCATCGTCAGCATGCTCGCCGAGATACTATTTCTCTTCATCATCACGGCCAGCATCGGGCGCAGGCGCGGCGGCGATAAAGAAGAAGACGCGGTGGACGGACGTTCGCGTCTGCGCGCCGCCGCGACGCGCGCCGGCCTCGGCTTCGCGATGATTCTCGCCGTCTTCATGCTCGTGCTCTACTTCGGCGGCGAAGAATCCCTGAGCCGCTTCGTCGGCACGGTCAACGCGCAAGACCCGACGACGGGACGCGCGCACTTCTGGAAGGGCACCGTCGCACTCATCAAGGATCACCCGTTGACGGGCGTCGGCCTCGGAGCGTTCAGCGCCGTCTACCCGCGTTATGACACCGGCAGCAGCGGCCTCTATCGTCTCGAACAGGCGCACAACGACTACCTGCAAATTTTGTCCGACGGCGGAATCGTGGGTGGGGCGCTCGGCTTGATTTTCCTCGCGGCGCTCTTTCTGACGGCCTTCCGGCGCATGGCGACGCACGACAAGTTCCGTCGCGGCGTCGCGCTCGGCGCGCTCGCGGGCTGCGCGGGCGTGCTCGTCCACAGCTTCTTCGATTTCACGCTCCACACGACGGCCAACGCGCTCCTCTTTCTATTTCTCGCCGCGCTCGCCACCGTCAACGGTCGCGTCGAAGAGCCGGACACAAGCCGCCGCCGACACCGCCGCCGCCGCCGACGATCAACTGCCGGGGAGGATGCCGCCCCTCTGAGCGAAGAGCAGACGCAGGAGCAAGCTGCCGCGTGAGTGGAACGGGCGCGCGGCAAAATTTCAGGGACAGTGCTTGTGTTTCATGTCGTAAGTTGCGGAGAAGAGAATGAGGATACTCGTCACCGGCGGCGCGGGCTTCATCGGGTCTCACCTGTGCGAACGCCTTGTGAAAGAAGGCCACGAGGTAATCTGCCTCGACAATTTCTTCACGGGCCGGCGCGAGAACATCTATCACCTGCTCGACGACAAGCGTTTTGAACTCCTGCGCCACGACGTGATCGAACCCGTCCTGCTCGAAGTGGATCAGATTTACAACCTCGCGTGCCCGGCCTCGCCCATCCACTACCAGTACAATCCGGTCAAGACCGTCAAGACGAGCGTGATGGGCACCATCAACATGCTCGGCCTCGCCAAACGCGTCCGCGCGAGGATACTTCAAGCCTCCACTTCGGAAGTCTACGGTGACCCGGAAATTCACCCGCAGCCGGAAGACTACTGGGGGCACGTCAACCCCATCGGCCCGCGCAGTTGCTATGACGAAGGCAAGCGGCTCGCCGAAACACTGATGATGGATTATCACCGGCAGAACAAGGTGGACACGCGCATCGCGCGCATCTTCAATACCTACGGGCCGAGGATGCTGGAGCACGACGGGCGCGTGGTCTCGAATTTCATCACGCAGGCGCTCAGGGGCGAGGAGTTGACTCTCTACGGGACGGGCGAGCAGACGCGCGCGTTCTGTTACGTGGACGATCTCGTCGAAGCGTTATTGCGCCTGATGAACGTCGGCGAAGGGACGGACCCGGCTTATGACGTGCACGACCCCGTCAACCTCGGCAACCCCGGCGAGTTCACGATGCGCGAGCTGGCCGACGAGGTGGGACGCGCCGCAGGCGTGGACATCCGCGTGCGCCACTGTCCCCTGCCGCAGGACGACCCGCAGCAACGCAAACCCGACATCACGCGTGCGCGCGATTTGCTTGGCTGGTCGCCGACCGTCTCCCTGCGCGACGGACTGAAACGCACAGTCGCGGATTTCGTGGAAAGAAAAAGAACGTGACAGGTGACGGGTGACAGGTGACAAGAGAAAAACTTGTCTTTGCTTTTCCTGTCACCTGCCACCTGTCACCTTTGACTATGTCTGAACACCACACGAAAATCGAAATGCCGAACACCGTGCCCGGCATGTGCCTGTCGGCCCTGCGGACGCACGACAAGCCGGACGCCTTCAATCTCAAATCGGGCGGGCAGTGGCTACACATTCCGGGCGAGGCATTCATCCGTCGCGTGCGCGCCGTCGCGCTTGGGCTGTCGGCGTTAGGCATCAGGAAGGGCGACCGCGTCGCGCTGCTCTCGGAGAACCGGCCCGACTGGTCTGTCGTTGACCTGGCGATTTTGAGCATCGGTGCGGTCAACGTCCCCATCTACACGACGCAGGCTCCCGAACAGGTTCGCTACATCCTCGAAGATTCGGGCGCGCGTGTGCTGTTCATCTCAGGGCGCAAGGTCTACAGGCACGCGCGGCCCGGCATAGAGCCTGTCGCCGGTTTGGAAAAGCTCGTCTTCTTCGACACCGACGCGGACGGCGCGCAGGATGGAGCGCTCTCCATGATGACTCTGGAGCAGCAGGGCGCTGAACTCGACCGTCTGGAGCCGGAAACGTTCGAGCGCATGCTGAACGGCGTCGGCGCGGACGACCTCGCGACGATCATCTATACGTCGGGGACGACGGGCGAGCCGAAGGGCGTCATGCTCACGCACAGGAATTTTGTCTCGAACGTGCTTTCGATTTCGAGCGCGCTGCCCATCCGTTCGACCGACGTGTCGCTCTCCGTCCTGCCGCTCTCGCACATCTTCGAGCGCACAGTCTTCTACGTCTTCTGCTGGAACGGCGTCTCCGTCCACTACGCCGCGTCCTTCGATCAGGTGGGCGAGTACCTGCGCGAAGTCCGCCCGACGATTATGACCGCCGTGCCTCGCCTCTTCGAGAAGGTCTATCACCGCATCGTCAAGAAAGGCACGTCCGGCGGCGGGCGAAAAGAGAAGCTGTTTAGGTGGGCGCTCAGGGTCGGACAGCGCTACGCCGAACTCAAAGATGCGCGCGAGCCTGTGCCGCCGCTCTTAGAGATCAGGCAGGAGATTGCGAGCCGCCTCGTCTTCTCGAAGTGGCGCGAGGGCGTCGGCGGTCGCCTTCGCTTCTTCGTCTCCGGCGGCGCGTCGCTCTCGCCCGCGCTCTCTTACGCGTTCCTCGGCGCGGGCGTTAACATCCTGCAAGGCTACGGCATGACCGAGACGTGCATCGTCGCGGCGAATCGCCCGGACAACAATCGCGTCGGCTCCGTCGGGCCTGCGTTTCCCGGCATCGAGTTGATGCTCGACCCTGAAGGCGAAATCCTCGTGCGCGGGCCGAACGTCATGCGCGGCTATTACAATCAGCCGGAGGAGACGCGCGCCGTCTTCACAGAGGACGGCTGGTTCAGGACAGGTGACGTGGGCAGTCTCGACTCGGTCGGTCGGCTCTTCATCACGGATCGCAAGAAAGAACTCTTCAAACTGTCGAACGGCAAGTACGTCGCGCCGCAACTCGTCGAGAGCCTTATCAAGCAGAGCGCGCTCGTCAATCAGGTGATCGTCGTCGGCGCTGGCCGCAAGCAACCGGCGGCGCTCATCGTGCCCGACTGGGAGGCGCTCGCCGCCGCGCTTCCCCCTCCGCAGAATGAAGAGCGCGCTTCCCGCGTCAACCGGGCGCACAACCCGGCAGCCGTCAAACTCGTGCAGCGCGAAGTCTCCGCGCTGACATCCACACTCGCCGATTACGAACGCGTCCGCCGCGTCGCGCTCCTGCCCGAAGAATTTTCAATTGACGGCGGGGAACTAACGCCGACCCTGAAAGTCAAAAGGCGAGTCATAGATGAAAAATATGGTGCGATGATAGACGAACTCTACGGCGATCAGGTCGCCGGCGAATGATGAATGGATTTACTGAGCTTGGCTTTCACGCTCACTGTGCTGCCAGATTGAAACAGCCTGGCCTTGTTTAGCGCCGGGCTGTTTTCATGTCTCGTCTGCGGGACGGGCGACTCTTGTTCAGAAGCGTTTGAGTTTGGAAGTTGAAACCGGGTGAACTGAGGGCGTCTCCAGTTAACGCGTATCAGGCGTCCGTCAGTGTCAGGCGCTCTATTTCGTAAATTGCCTCGGCGAATCTCGCGCGGTCGAGAGCCGGGGCAGCGAGTAAATCTTCAGCCAGAAGGCGCAGCGGCAAAGGCATCTCGCACGGATTGAAAGAGACCGCGCATTCGTGCGGCGGAAATTTGGCGAGCAACTGCATCTCGGCCCCGCAGAAGTCGCACGTGGCGAGATGCCTGGCGATTGAATTCTGCCGTCCGACAGCCATCACGGCTTCGCTGTGCAGCCGCAACGCTTCGGTCGAAGGGCACGTTATTAGTTTGCAAAATTTTGCTGTGCTCGAAGAACGCATGTTCCTTCTCCGTTGTCTGTATACTTTCTTGTGCGCCGCGCAGGTCGGGAAGCGCGGCCCTGTAGCGAAGCGACATACTTACGTTCAAGGCACAGCACAACCAGAGGTTAGGGCAAAATAAACGTGGCGAGGAACCACAGTAGCCGTCGGCCCTTGTTGAGCGCTTCGCTTCTTCATCCGGAGTTAAAGGTGCAATCGCCTCCCTTTTCCAAACTTCCGGCCCCCGTTTGAGACATTCTTTCGTCGCTTTCCCCTGATTTTTCAATATCTTGACTCCGGTGTAAAAAGATGTTGCTCAATTTGTTTTTTGCTGCTACCATCTGATTTGTCGGCAGGGAGAGCGTTCCGAAGCTTCCTGCATCCCTTCACGGCGACCGCGCCCGAGACACCTTCGCGGCACAGGCGCGAATTTCCTCTTGTAAGGTTATCGTCAACTTGGAGCTAGCAGCGCGCGGTTGTCCTCTCCCACAGGAAAAGCGCCCCGTCTTCTGCGGTGAACGCCAAAGCCGACCGAGATGCTTAAAACGCTTCAAGCTTAAAACCCCTGCCAAGCTTTTGAGCCTTCCCGCCATGCGTCACATCGCGCCTCTGACCTTGCTCCGAAATAACAAATACCATTAACATGGCAGCTACATCCGCCGATCAAGAGCATCGCTTAAACGATTCCATGACAAGCGCCACTGAAGACACATCGCACCCCCGGACGGGGCACCACGCCGGCACGCAAGACCGCCAGCCGCGCAGCGCCGGAGCGTGGGTCGAACCACTGCGCCGCTCCGACGTGAGCCGCCTGTGGACGGAGTTGCAACGCCTCGTCAGCAACCACCCCCTCGTCCGCGCCTCGCACAGCGCTGGCCTCCTCATCGAAGAAGGGGATCGCGGCAGCGCCTACGTTGACCTGACGCAGGAACTCTTCGTCACGCTCCTCGCCAAATCGCGTTTCCAGCACTACCTCGACACGGCGATGACGGACGCGGAGATCGAGTGCGAGATCGGCCAGATCGAGCTGACGAACCTTCTGACGGCGGAACTCCGCAAGCGCCACCCGGAATCCTACCGTCTGGCCCGCCGCATCTCGACCATCATCCAATCGAGCGCGAACTTCCGACGCATGGACAACCTCGGCGGCGGCGACGACCAGTTGACCGGCGACGAGCCGCACCGCCGCCTCGTTGACCGCATCTACGGCCTCAGCGAATGGCGCGACGACAAATCGCGGCGCGGCGCGCACGAACTCGAACAGCGTGCGCACCTGATCCCTGTGCGCCAGCGCGACACGCGCATGGTCGGCTGCACGGGCGACTCGCAAATCATCATCAGCAATTCCGATCTCGAAGATTTAATCGTCTCGGTGCTCGAAGCCTGCGACTCGCCCGTGGACGTGCGCTCTCTACGCAGCCTCGTGATGTCGCGCCTGCCCGTAATGGACATTTACCTCGTGCCGCTCGGCGTTTGCGGTCAGTTTACAGAGCGTCGAACAAACGATTTACCGGAACGATGGTTTGTACCGCCCGGAATTCTCCTCTACACTACGGACGCGCGATCTCAACCAATCAGGGTCATCCGACTCAGTTCAAGCGAAACATTGAAGAAGAGGTCGCACGGATTCTTCCCTGCCTTGGAAGGAATCCGAACCGCCACGCGCACAGTCAACAGCGCGCACCGTCTGACCTTAGATAGCGTGCGCGGTACTGATTGAGAAGGGGCGAGCCGGGTGTGCCTGGGGCGAAGAGGCGTGAGGGCTGCCGATGTCGGAGAGTTTTTACCCAGAGGATTACGAGCCTGTCAGACCCGCGCGTCGCGCCGCCGCCGGGTGGGAGCAGGGGTCGGACGAAACTGAATACGTAGGGGCCACGAGCCGTCGAGGCGAACGGGTTGCACAGGAAATAGAGCCGGGGCAACTGCCGGAGTCAGCGCCTTCGACAGTCGCGTCCGGCGTGTCGCACGCGAAAGATCAAAACTGGCTCGCCCGTCGCGGCCACGCCGTCACATACGTCGGACTCTTCCTCTTCACACTGGTCGCCTTCACGCGACCGGCGGACTGGTATCCGAACGCATTCACCGAATCGCTCGCCTTCTATCTGGGAATCTTTACGCTCAGCGTCTATGGCGTCACGCAGTTGATGCGCGAAGGCAACCTGACGGCGCGCCCGCGCGAAGTGTATTACGTGCTCGCGCTGCTCGTGGCAGGATTTCTTTCGATACCTTTCGCGGATCAGTGGCGCGATTACGCCTACGACACCTTCATGGACACGTTCGCCCGCGCCATCCTGATGTTCATCGTGCTGGTGAACGTGGCATGGACGGAGCGGCGTCTGCGCTTGTTGATGAAGATTTCGCTGGGCGTGGGAGTTTTTCTGGCGGCCAGCGCCTTGTCGGATTACGTGACGGGGAACTTGCTGGTCGAGGGCTATCGCGTGAAGGGCGTTATCGGCGGGATGTTCGGGAATCCGAACGACTTGTCGCAGCACTTCAACGCGATGTTGCCCGTCGCCGTCGCGTTCCTCTGCGTGTCGCGCGGCATCTTGCGAAAAATCTTCTACGCTCTGTGCGCGTTGGCGCTGGTCAGCGGGGTCGTCGTGACTTTCTCGCGGGGCGGCTTCCTGACGTTGATGACGATCACGCTCGTGCTGGCGTGGAAGCTGGGCAGACGCCACCGCTTATTTTTTCTGTCGCTGGTGCTGGCGGCTGGGATCATGTTTTTGGCGGCGGCTCCGGGCGAATATCGCACGCGCCTCTTGTCCATGTTTGACGACCAGTTGGAAGTGGCGAGCGGTTCAAGGGGAGCGCGGAGCGAGTTGCTGAAGGAGTCCGTCAAAGTCGCGCTCAGGCATCCGCTGCTCGGCATCGGCATGGGCAACTTCCGTCTGATTTACAAGTTGATGACGCACAACTCCTACACGCAGGTCGCGGCGGAGATGGGCTTGTTCGGCTTTTTCGCTTATCTGCTGTTCATCGTCACGCCGTTGAAGCGCCTGTGGGAGATCGAGCGCGCGACGCGCGGCGACCCTGCGCGCCGGAGATTTTATTTCATGGCGATAGGTATGCAGGCGGCGCTGGCCGGCTACATGGTGTCGAGCTTCTTCGGGGCCGTCGCCTACTACTTCAACATTTACTATCTCGTCGGCTACGCCGTCTGCCTCCGCATGATTTACTACACCGAGATCGGCATCCCGCGCGACGCGACAGGTTTGCCGCAAGCGGGAGAAGACGAGCGCGAGCCGCGGACACGCGCACGTGGCCGCCGCGCCAGTGTGGCGACGGAATTGCCGGCGGAAGTTAAGTGAGCATGAGTTTGTATCGTATCTCCGAAATCATTTTCTGGGTGAGCGCGGCGGCGCTCGGCTATACCTATGCCGGCTACCCTGTGTTGCTCTGGTGCGTGAGTCGCCTGCGCCCGCGCGCGGTCAGACGCGCCGAGTGTGAGCCGATGGTGAGCGTCATCATCACCGCCTACAACGAGGAGCGCGACCTGCGCGGCAAACTCGAAAACACGCTGGCGCTCGATTACCCACGGGAGAAACTGAAAATCATCGTCGCCTCGGACTGCTCGACGGACGCGACGGACGACATCGCGCGTGAATTCTCCGCGCGGGGCGTGCAACTTCATCGCCAGCCCACACGCGCCGGCAAGACCTCTGCACAGAACGCGGCGGTGGAGCTGGCGCGCGGCGAGATCATTCTCTTTTCCGACGCGACGACACTCTACGAGCCGGACGTGGTGCGCGAGATGGTGCCGTACTTCGCCGACGCGGAAGTGGGTTGCGTGGCCGGGCGGCTCATCTACGTTGACCCGGAGGGGACAAGCGTCGGGCGCGGCGCGCAGTCTTACTGGAGCTACGAGACTTTTCTCAAGCGCCACGAAAGCCGCACGCGTTCGCTGATAGGGGCTTCGGGCTGTCTCTACGCGGTGCGCCGTGCGGCCTAC
>JAIVJG010000031.1 GCA_020200155.1 Acidobacteriota bacterium
GTGATCTCGTAAGTGAGCACCTGCGGGTGCAGGCTGACCCGGCGTGATTCGTTCACCTGGTTGAAGTTGAACTGCGGCACGATGGGAGGCAGCATGTTGAAGCTGTCGTAATCCGATAGTCCGGCAACGGCAGCCGTCGGCAAGTGGTTTTCCAGCGTGATCTGCGCGCAGTCGCCCGAATTGATACGGATGACGAGCGGCTCAAGCGGCTTGCCGCCCGTGGTATATGCGCTGTAGTCGTTCGCGTTGATGAAGACTATCGCGCCGGGGTCTGTGAAGCCGAACTTATGGTTGTAGACGACGCCGTTCGCACCGGCGAGGTCTCGCGCCAGCCATGCCTGGATCGTGAAAGACCTGATCGGCGGCGCGCCCGTGTAGACCGGGCAGTTGCCCGCGCCGAACGGGTTCGTCAGCGTGCCCGGCAGGTGCGGGTTGTTCGGCAAGCGCGCGACATCCGGCTGGATCGCGCCGTAGGTTCTGAACACACCCCACATGCCGTCCCAGATGTTGTCCACCGCCGAAGAGCGATAGAGGAAGTCGGCCATGCCGCTCGCGCCGAAGACGGGATCAACCGCGTCGGTCACGTCGAACTCGAAGTGCTCGGAAATGCCGATCTGCTGCGCGTTGTTGTAGCCGGAGTTGTTGGCGAAGCCGACTGTGCCCGGCTCGAATTTCCAACGCTGCCCGTGCACCGTCAGGACGTGCTGCTCTTCCTGCGCGCCCTGAATCCAGCGCAACTGAACGTGGTCGCCGGGGTAGCCCTTCAGGATAGGCGTGAACGGATCGCCGTGCACGTCCGTGCTGAAGATGTTAGCCAGATTGCCGGCATTAGTCGTCTTGAGAGTGAAGTGGCCGGTCGTGGCATCCTTCTGGCCGAGGCGCAGAGGGGCCGGCTCGTTGCGGTAGTTCATCACGCTCGTGCCCGGATCAGCCGACGAGATGGCTTCGGGGAGCGGAGCGACAGAGGTGTCGTCGCCGCCGGGGAAGCCGACGACT
This sequence comes from Acidobacteriota bacterium, assembly GCA_020200155.1. Taxonomy (GTDB): domain Bacteria; phylum Acidobacteriota; class Blastocatellia; order Pyrinomonadales; family Pyrinomonadaceae; genus JAIVJG01. Next base: position 997 of record JAIVJG010000031.1, read on the forward strand.
ATGGGCAGCGGCTGCTCGATGCGATTCGGCGGATTGACCGGCAGCAACTCAGGCGTGTAGACGATGGCGAAGTCGCCGAGCGCGAGATTGAATTCGCGATAGCTGTCCGCGCTGTTGAGGCCGGCGATGATGTTGGCCGCGAAACTGGTCGGCCCACCGTCGGCGCGCAGGGTCGGGACGGGGCCACCCATGGCCGTTCCATCTATGAACTGCCACTTCGAGTCGGTCGGCTCAATGACCAGACCTGCGTAGAGGCCGTGATGCTGGTGGCCGCTGGGACTGAAGTGGTCGTGCGTGAAGACGGTGCGGATGGTTCGATCCTTGCCGGAGGTGTTGACGAGCGGGTCGGCCCACCAGCGTTCGATCAGCGTCTGCGCGCCGACGAAAGCGCCGTTCGTGCCGGAGCCGAAAGTCGCGTTGGTCTTAGCCGCCAGAATCTGCGTCGGCGCAGTGGGGTTGAGACTCTTCCGGTACGTGTTGTTGGCCTCGATGCGCTCGCGCACCTCGTCGGGCGAGAGCGCGCCGCTCTCGTAGTTCCAGCCGTTGCCCGCGCCGTCCGAAGAGGTCACGTCGAACTTCACGAGGTGGATGTGCTGGCCGATGATGTCCGTCGCCTGGAAGACCTGAAAGTCGTCGAGGTTCAGGTTGTTCGGAATCAGGTTCGTGACGCGATAGTCAATGCAATCGCCGGAGTTGGCGCGGAAGAAGAGCGGCTCTGCGGCGCGTGTGCCGCCAAGCGTCGGTGCCACGTCCTGCTCAAGGACGGCGATGCGCCCCTGCCGGTCGTGCCAGCCCGCGTTATTGATCGTCAAGACAGTCTGAATCCATGCCGTGCGGTAGGTACGCTTCGGCGTGGTTCTGACCGTGCCGTTGCCGTCCTTAAAGGTGGGCGCGCACGGTTCGGCGTAAGGCGCTCCGCCGTTGTCGGCGGCCTGACCGTTAACGAGGAACGTGCCCGCAGTGCCGTCAGGCTTGTACGTCGCGTAGGCCTTGGCCGGCCAGCCGTAAATCGTCGTCACGGACGTGGCCGTCGTGCCTGTGGGCGGCAGCAGGCCGCTGTGGAACTTCATGGCGTTCAGTTCGGCGGTCGTGCCGGCGGGAGCGAGCAGCGTGATGTTGGCCGACGTGAGCTTGCGCGCGAAACCGAACAGGTTCGGGTCGGTGTTGCGCGTGCTGACTCTGGACGCGATCACGTCGTTGAGCATGTTGGCAGGCACGGCACCCTTGCCGTCAACCACCACGCCGGAGACGATCTTGTGTCGTTGCAGCCCGCCGTCGTTCTCCAGCGAGAGCGGCGGTTGCGGCGCGCGGTGGCCGGCGTCGGCGGCGACGTAGAAGGGGTAACCCTTGAAGGTCGTGGTCGGCATCAACGGCTCGCCGAGACCGGGCATCGGAATGATGGCTGGGTTCGGCGTGCCGCCCGCAATCTCTCGTAAGTGAAGGCCGCGCCGGGCGAGATGGTCTGCGAGTCGAGATAGGTCGAGTTCTCGTCGCGCGGGCTTTGCAGCCACTGGTGCGCGTGGAGGTGGAAGACGTGCGTCTCTTTCGGCCCGGCGTGGACGTTGCGGAAGCGCACGGGGTCGCCGAGATAGGAGTGGTGCACGTTGGATGGATCGTCCGGGAACAACCCTTGTGTGGCGGCACCCGTCGTCGGATCGCTCTTGACGAGCATCGCCGGGTCGCCGTTGGCCCACGATTCGAGGAAGAACTCTTCGTACTTACACTCGACGCAGTTCTTAGCCGGGCCGACCTTCTTGCGGTTGGCAAGCAGTTCGGAGCCGAGGCCACCGGAGCCGTAGTTGATGCCGAAGCCATCGCGTACAGAGTGGAAGACGCTCAAGTCCGTCAGCATCTCCGGGAAGGCCGGCTTGCCTGTCTCCAACTCGTCGTGGAAGATCGTCGTAAACTCGCGGTAAGGCTGGCCGCAGGTGCTTGACGGCGGAGCTTTGGTGCAGTCTTCCGGCGACGTTTTCGTCGAGTTTTCGGTGAAGTTGATGATCGCGTTGAGGTCTGTGTAGATAATGTTGTTGTTGGCGTCCAGCATGTTGAGCACCGGCGTGGTAGTGCCGGCCAACGTGGCCGCGTAGTTAATCTTCGGCGTGCCGTTCGGGTTCGTATCGTTGGTGCCGTCGGCCTTCTTCGCGGTCGCCGCGTTGAGCTGCGCGTTCGTGACCTGCGAGCGATACCACTTGGAGCCGCTGGGTTCGACGTTGACCGAGCCGAACAGGCCATGGACGATCTGCCCGCCGTCGCCCTCGCCGCCGGAAGTCGCCGCCGTGGAATAGAGGAAATATTGCCCCTGCTTCGCGGCGTAGAGGGTGTAGACCGTGCTCCCGCCGGGCGCGACGAGCGAGGAAGCATTCTGGCCGACGTTCGCGCCGTCGGAGGCAATGCCGTTGACGTAGTCGAGGCCGTTGACGTGGATCGAAGCGGTGCGCGTCGCGGGCGTGTCCATCTGCGAGAGATGCACCGTGCCGTCGTCAATGTCAGCCGTGACGCCGCCGCCGGTCTCCGTTACTTTGTACGTCTTGGGCGTCGCGCCCGGCGTGATCTCCACAATCTGGCGAGTGGAGCCGTCCGGCTGCACGATGGTCTGGCCGAAGAACGGCGTCTTGTCGTATTTGGGTCGCCGGGCGGGCGCGTTGGCGAAGTTGAGGTGCTCGACATCAGGCCGGCTGGGGTCGAGCCAGTTCGTGAAAGTAATCTGCAAACAGTCGCCTTCATTGGCGCGCAGGACGATGGGGCGCGGGCGCTTGTCGGCCCTGAGTTGCGCGTTGCCAGCGCCGATGGGCTTTGCCGTGTCAATGGCCACCACGTCGCGCTTGAGGGCGAACATCATCCCGCCGGGATCGAAGCTGCCGAAGCGGTTGTAAAAGATTACCTGATCGAAGGCAACCACGTTCGCCTTTATCGTTCTGGCGCAGGTGGGTGCTACCACCGCCGCTGCGGCTGCTACCGGCGCGGCAGCAAGTAAGGCGCTTGGCCTGTTTGCCGTCGCCAGCGCGGCGCTCGGTATGGCGGGCGCGCTCAGCGAAGTCGCGGGCGGAGTTGAGGGAGCAGCAGGTGTTGCCGCCTCACTTGATCCGGCGGCGGATTCAGTGGCGATTGTCTCGCTCGTCGTAGCCGAGTTTGCCGGATTGTCCGGCATCGAAGCGTCCTCGGACGCGTGCAGCACTTCGCCCAGCGCGACTGTTGCTTTCATGGTCTGCGCGGACGCGGCCCCGAAGCACAACAAGAACAGACTCATCAGGGCGAGTGTGCGGCTGGCGATGCGCGCACGATGGCTGTGGGTTCCTTTTCGCATATCTTTGTCCTCAATAAAGGGTGTTAGTAGAGAGCCTGCGGTCAATGCTCGCGTGAGCGGGATTTGCATGTCGGCAGCGTTACCTGCCGTCCCCTATCCGCGAAGCCAGACACAGGCGGAGAATCTTTTACGCTGAGGGTTGTCGTTAGCAGTGACGGCAACTCACCAACATTACAGGTGTGACGAAAAACCGGAGCGCGCCTTGACGGTATTTCATACGAGAAGGCGGCTGATGAACCATACGCTCAGGGCCATGAACGAATGTGAAGTACGCATGGTCTCAGGAGCAATCGTCATGCCCCGACCCGTCGGCAATACAAATAGCGGCAAAAAAATATTATTAGAGCAATATTTGTGAAGTAGGACGAGCGCAGCGTGTTTCACGGTGAAACACTCCGGGGCATCGTCTGATTCAAGGTGAACCGTTCCGTCCACAGGATTGTTATAGGATTGTTGTGAGTTTGAAGTCGCGTTGCCCGATAGTCTCGGAGGATGAGGTGGCGAGCGGTCGGGAAATTTTAGTCGTGCGAAGGGATTATTGCGAGCAGTTCGGATGGGAGAAAGGGCTTGGATAGAACGCCAACTGCACCGCAACGGACTGCCTCAAGAGTGATGTCAGGCGAGCCGTATGCCGTGATCAGTACCAGCACGGCGCGCGGATGTTCCCTGCAGATTGTCGCCATCACTTCAAGGCCGGACATGTCGGGCAGACGCAAATCCGTGATGACTACGTCAAATCGCTGCCGCCGAGCCTGCTCGACGCCTTCGTGGCCTTTGCCGACGACGACGACATGGCAGCCGTGATCCTCAAGAATCAACCTGAGCGCATCGGCTACGCTCAGTTCGTCGTCTATTACAAGCGCCTCGATCATTATCTTCCCCGCGCCCCGCAGTGTTTGCAAGTCATACCCGTACGAGGTTGCTTCAACGCACTGTCGGATAGCGATAGGAAGCTCCTGATGAGCACTTGTCTTGGCAACAACCGTGCCGTCCCGCCGTGAAGTCCAAGGGCCACGGCCAGGTCTCGCGAAAGAACATGAGATATACGCGGAACCTTTCAGATTGGGACGGAACTGCCTTACGTTGATGACTCTTGAGGCGCATTTACGCCTTCTTCTTCGACCGCAACGCCCTTGAAGCCGAACTTCTTCAGCTTGCGATAGAGCGTCGGGCGGTGGTAGTTGAGCATCTTGGCGGTCTTCTTCACGTTACCTCCGGTGCGTTCGAGCGTCTGCGCGATGGCCTCGCGCTCGATCTCTTCCATCGTCAGGAAGGGCGGGATGACGCAGCGGAAGTGCGTTGACTGTGCAGTGTGAATGTGTTCCGGCAAACTCTCCGGTGTTAAAAGGTCTTCCTGATTGAAGAGCACGGCGTGCTCGATCACGCTCTCCAACTCGCGCACATTGCCGGGCCAATCATAGCGCGTCAGCAGCGAGTAGGTCTGTTGAGCGATTCCGCGAAGGCGCTTGTTGTACTTATCGGCATAGCGTTGAAGCAACATCTCGGCGAGCATCGTCACATCGTCCAGACGCTCACGCAGGGGCGGCACTTTGATCTTGATCGTGCTGATGCGGAAGTAAAGGTCTTTTCTGAGTAGTCCTTCCTCAATCAATTGGGTGGTGTCGCGGTTGGTGGACGAGACGAGGCGAAAATCCACTGCGATTTCCTGTTCGTCTCCCAAGCGGCGCAGGCGTCGCTCCTGCAAGACGCGCAGCAATTTCGTTTGCAAATGCACGGGCATCTCTCCGATTTCATCCAGGAGCAGAGTGCCGCCCGTCGCTGCTTCGACGAGGCCGCGTTTGTCGCGGTCGGCTCCTGTGAACGCCCCTTTCTTGTAACCGAATAGTTCCGACTCGATCAGTTCGTGCGGCAGGGCGGCGCAGTTGATGCTGATGAAAGGACGCATGGCGCGCTGGCTCTGGAGATGAAAAGCCCTGGCGATCAGTTCCTTGCCTGTCCCGCTTTCTCCTTCGATCAAAACGGACGCCTGGGAGGGTGCGGCGGTGCGGATGATTTCGTGGATGTGATGAATCTTCGGGCTGTGTCCGAAAATCCCGAATGTCTCGTCGTTGCTCTTGAGCGTGCGTTTGAGCGCCACGTTCTCGCGCTTGATGGCTTCAAACTGTAGGGCGCGCGTCGTCAGCATTAAGACCTGATCGGGCGTGAACGGTTTTTCCATGTAGTAGAAAGCGCCGCGCTTGATGGCCTCAATGGTCACATCGAGCGAGCCGTGTGCAGTCATCAAAATAACTTCCGTGCAGGGGGTTTCGTCCTTAATGCGTGTGAGCAGGTCAATACCGCTGGCGTCTGGCAGGCGCAAGTCCGTGAAGACGAGATCGAAGGAATGCGTCTTTAAGTAATCGGCGGCCTCGGCGACGCTCTGCGCCGTTAAAACTTCATGGCCTTGCTCGGAGAGGATCAAATCAAGTGCGTCGAGCACGCTCCTTTCGTCATCCACTACGAGGATTCGTTGTGTTTGTGGCATTGCCGCTTACTCCTCTAAGGCGAGAACGTAATCTCGATGCGCGTGCCTTCTTGCGGGCGGCTCTCTATACGGATCGCACCGTGGTGCTGCTCAATCACCTTCCGCGCGTAAGGAAGTCCAAGACCCAGCCCCTGGCTCTTGGTGGTGTAGAACGGTTCAAACATCTTGCGTGTTTGCTCCTCGGTCATCCCGACGCCCGTGTCGGCGATAATCAGGCGCAGCTTAGCCTCGTTGCTCGCCGTCGAGATGGTCAGCACGCCGCCGTCGGGCATGGCCTGGACGGCATTCAGCATCAGATTCATCAACGCTCCGCGCAAAGCAGTTTCGTCAAACATCCCGTGCGCGCACGATTCATCCAGCTCCAGTTGCGTGCTGATGCGGTTGGCTGAAATATGCGGTTCCAGCAACTGTAAAACGTCTCTGACAACTACGTTGAGATTCAACCTTCGCGGCACGAGATCAAGCGGGCGGGCGAAGTTAGCTATTTGCTCTGTCGTGCGTGTCAGGTGATTGATAGTCGAAATGATTTTATCCACGACGATTGCTTCTCTTTCGCCCACCATGCCCCGAAGGTGCATCGAATAGAGAAGCAGGCTGGCGAGCGGGTTCTTAACTTCGTGCGCAACCTGCGCGGCCATCTGTTGAAGCGTGGTGATCTTTTCCTGCTGCGAAACTGCGACCTGTGCTTCCAGCCGCCGGCGCGCGGCTATCAAGCGTCTGTTTTCAGCTGCCCGCTCGACGGCTTTGAGGATCGCCTCTTTTAACACCGGCTTGGCGATAAAATCGTATGCGCCCGAACGCACAATCTCCGGCACCTGCGCTAAATTAGGCTCGCCCGTAATCATGATGACCGGCAGTTCCGGCTAACAACTGTTCAACTCTTGCAGCAATTCGAAACTACTACGGCGCGGCAACTTAATATCAACGATGGCGAGGTCAATCGTCGTCCCCGCAAGCAGAGAGTGCGCACTGTCATAGTCGTGCGCCGTTAACGTTTCGTAACCGGCGCGCTTGAGAAACTCGGAGATCGTCAGGCGGATACTTGGCTCATCGTCCACCACCAGAACTTTAAACATAAGCCTTCTCCGGCGACTCTGCGACGGCGGCGGGCAGTTCGACGATGAAGCGCGTGAACCGGTCAGTCTCGCTTTCCACGCTGATCGTCCCGCCGTGGTCGCGTATGATGCCAAAGCTGATGCTGAGACCCAGGCCTGTTCCGCCCGCGTCCCGCCGGGTAGTGAAGAATGGGTCGAAGACCTTAGCCAGGTCTTCGCGCCGGATGCCTACTCCGTTGTCATAGAACTCCAGCCGGACGTTTGCGTCGCCATCCCTCTGTGCCGGGCGCGCGACGATGCGGAAGACTTTTTTCGCCGCGAGATCAACAGGCTGCCCCTTCAGCGCGTGATGCGCGTTGCTCATCATATTAACTACTACCTGTCGGAGGCGCGAAGCATCCCCATTGATGAGCGGCAGCGACTCGGCCATCTCAATCTCCACCGAGATGCCATCCTTCTCGAACTGGCGGCCAAAAAGCGCGATGGAAGTCTTAATCAGTTCCGCGATTCGGATGAGTCCTATTTCATGCGCGTCATGGCGCGCAAACGTTAACAGGCTGCGGACGATCTGCGCGATACGCGCGCCCTCTTCGATAATTCCTTCAAGCATTTGTCCTTGAAAATGGGTGCGCGTGACTTCTTCGTCCTTGAGCAACTGCGCGAAATTGATAATGCCGTTCAGCGGATTATTAATTTCGTGCGCCACGCCCGCCGACAGCTCGCCGAGCGAGGCCAGTTTTGATGACTGGAAGAGTTGATGCTGCATCTCCTCCTTCTCCGCTTCGAGCCTTTTGCGTGTAAACAAGTCGCGGATGATGAGGATAATCAAACGCTCCTGGCTCGTCGCTAGTGGATAGAATGAAATTGAGATCGGCAGCGCATTATTCGCCGGAGTTTGAATCAGCAGCTCACTTTCCTCGACAGCTATCCCGTCGAGCAATCCTGAGCGTGTTGGAGATGCCCCGTCGTCGTTCGCCACACGAAGCAGACCGCGAATATCTCTGCCGCGTATCACTTCCCAGCGGCAGTCAAGAATCTCGCAAAATTTATTGTTGGCATCAACAACTTTATAACTTGCGGCGGCGACTACGCCGATCCCGTCGTTAGCATGCTCGAATAGGGCACGATAAAGTTCTTCGCTCTCCGCCAACTTCTGTTGTTGTCGTCCCACGAGCCGTAGCAGCAACGTGACGACGATCATATCAACCGTAATCGAGATAAAAAAATGCTCCACCCGTTGTTCGACATTCCAGCGCTTGTCGCGCAGCGCCTCTCCTGGATATGTGACCTCCACCCAAGCGTAGAAAGGGCGCAATAGCACCTTTTCCCACGTAAAGATCACGAATGTAGTAGAGACGACAGTTAAAGCCGCAAAGAAAATAATGAGTTTTAGATTCGCGTTCTTTCTCATACTTCAAAGTCTGTCCCACAATTAGAGAGGATCGTTGTGTGTTTTAGATTGTGTATTGGAAAAGCGAAGTTAGGGCACGCAAGACACCCTGTAGGTCTCATCCTACATCCTCGATGATTTCTAGGACAAGGTATATTCGCTGATCGAGATGGATTTCGCTATAGGCGGGATCGGTATGCTGGCCGGCTGCTTGTTGATAAGCGCGTTGCACGGCGCTCGTCTTAATCGCTCCACTGCATGGCGCTTAAGTGCCAGTCGTTACCTTCCACGGCTATCGCTGCTGCGTATCCGTTGCCCGGCGAGAGTTCCCGAATCTTCCAACGTAAAGTTTCATTCGGATCGTTGCGATGGCACAGCAGCGTGGCTTCTTCGCCCGGCGTTAGCGACACGTCGAAACAGTTCAACGGATGTGAAAGCCCTTCGCCGATTGCTTTGATGTATGCTTCTTTGCGCGTCCAGCAGTTGAAGAAAGCAAGCCCCTGCGCCTCCGCCGGGAGTGCTAGGAGCGTAGCCGCCTCGCTGACTGAGAAAAACTGCTCGGCCAGCCTTAGCGCATCAAAATCCTCCTGTACTTGTTCAATATCAACACCAAGTTCACGTCCCTGCGCGAAGGCGAAGAGCGCGACTTCACCGGAATGTGAGAGGTTGAAGCGCAGCCCTCCTGCGCCCGTCGTGTCCGAAAGCGCAGGCTTTCCAAAATGAGTATATCCAAAGCACAACTGCTCAGGCTTCACACTCAGATAGCGACCGAGTAGTGTTCGCAGTATGCCGCGTGCGACGATAAAGCGTTCGCGATCCCTCTCGAAATGGAAACTGTTTGCACGCTGCCGCTCGTTCGCTGCCAGCACGCTCCAGAAAGCCGCAATGCCTTCGCGGCCTGACGACAGCGTTGCGCGCCAGACATGAACTTCATTCGTGCGCAGCACCGGATGTTCCGGCACAGTCCTCCACGAATTAGAAGTTGAGATCATAAGCAACGTCGTCAGCCACTCAAAGGCAGATAACCCTTGAGGCATCGAGTAATAAAAGGCCGTCTCATCTTTCTTTGCCAGTGAATTGCTCTAACTCACGACAGAGGACGTTAAGAAGCTGCGGTTGTGCTGTATGAAGGAAAAAATGGTCGCCGGGGAACATTTGAAGCGCGAAGGCTCGGTTGGTTTGCTGCCGCCAGGCCTCCAGGCTGGATTGGCTGATGTCTTCGTCCTGAAGCCCGCCAAAAACAGTTATGGGCATGTCGAGAGGGTCATCGTCTGAGAAGGCGTAGGTTCCGGTGACACTAAAATCGGCGCGCAGAAGCGGCAACATCAGCTCCATCAATTCCGGATGCTCCAGAACCTCTCTGGGAGTGCCGTTGAGACGCCGAAGTTCATTGAGAAATTCCTGCTCCGGCAGGTTGTAGGTGTCTGAAGTTCTGGACGGGATTTGCGGGGCCGGACTACCGGACGCAAACAGGTGCAGCGGTTGTTGTAGGTTCTCTCTACGCAGGTAGCATGCCAGTTCAAACCCAATCCAGGCTCCCATGCTGTGCCCGAAAAATGCAAACGGGCGATCCATGTATGGAAGCAGGGCCGGGGCCGCAGCTTGCACTAAAGCCAGCAGGCTTGTAAAAGGCTCCTCATGTAATCGGCGCTCACGCCCCGGCGGCTGCACGGCGCAAATCTCAATGGATGCCGGCAACGAACCCGGCCACGTGCGGTAAACGTTGGCTGCTCCGCCCGCGTAAGGAAAGCAAAACAGGCGCAACCGAGCGCTCGGATTAGGTTTCGGAAATTGAATCCAAGGGGTTTGTGTTTGCTCGGCTCTGTTCAGGTGCTTCACTTTCATCCGGTTAACTCGGTAAGACATTTGGGAATTCAAGTCCAAAGTTGCGCTTACGAGTTGAATTCACGGCTGGAGATTGATCGTTCGATATTTCAGAACGATTCGCCGATACCCGCCGCGCTCGCTGCTTCCGCTCGGCGGGTATCGGCGCACGCCAACAAGTGGTTGCGTAATTTTTCTCGGCACCAGACAAGTACCGCCGAGAGTCTAGCGGCTTTAGAAAAGCAGCTTCAGGCCAAACTGGATCACGCGCGGCCCGCCATCGCCCAGACGTGGATTGCCAGCGTCAACGTCCGGGGTGTTGCCAATGGCACCGAATGAAGAGGCGTTCACTTGCACATTCGGCAGCGCGAAGTTTGGATGATTGAAAATGTTAAAGAATTCGGAGCGGAATTGCAGCGAGACACGCTCGTTAATCCGGGTGCTCTTGTTGACTGAGAAATCGAAAACATTAAAGCGCGGGCCGATCACGATATTGCGCCCGGCATTACCGAACGTGCCGACGGCGGGGATTTGCCAGGCCGGGGTGTCGCCCGGACGACAACTGCTGAGCCTCACGCCGGCAGCACTGAGGACGCAGGGGTTGACCCATGCGCTGACGGTGTGGCCGCCCGCGTAGATGTCGCCGATCACGTTGGGGCGATCATTAAGCTCACCCGTCAGACTCACGTCCGTACTGATGAAGGGCGTGATCGGTATCCCGCTCGCCGAAGTGAGAATCCCGCTCAGTTGCCACCCTTCGGTCAAACGCTTCGGCAGACCGTCGAGCCTGTGCGGGAGAAATTTCAAATCGTAGACGAAATTCGCGGTCAGGCGATGCCGCACGTCGAAGCTTGACAGGGCGCGCTCGGCGCGCGTGTTGTAGCTGTCCTGCGGTAACGAGACGCCGCGCGTCCCGCCGTAGATGCCGTTCGAGGCGTCGTCAATTGACTTCGACCAGGTGTAGGAGACGAAGAGGGTCAGGCCGCTCGACATGCGCTGCCTGAGATAGGTCTGCAAAGCGTTGTAGTTCGAGTTGGCCGAAGTCTCAAAGTAGTTGATGAAGCTGTACTGTGGGAATTGCGCGTTGAAGGGGCGACGGCTCTGCGCGCTGCCTGCGCCCGGTCGCGCCTGATTGATGTCGCGCACGCGATACAGTTTTCTTCCCTGCGAGCCGACATAAGAGACCTGAAGCACCGTCGCGTCGCTCAGAGAGTGTTGGAGATTGACGTTGTAACTCTGGACGTATGGCGTGCGCTGGTTCAGATCAACGGCGAAGATTGGGAAAGGCGTTGGAGGCGCAGTCGTGCCCGGAAAGATCGGCACGCCGGAGCCGAAAGGAACTGTCGCCGTGGACGGGAAGGTTACGTTGAACGTTCCTATCGCTGGCAGAAAATTGTTGCCGACGCTGCCCGGCCCGCCGTTTTGGAAACTGTGCGCGAGGAAGAAATCCTGCGAAGGCGCATCGTAATAGATGCCATAGGCGGCGCGTAAGATTGTCTTACTCTTGCCCGTCAGGTCGTAGGCGAAGCCTAAGCGTGGCGCGAAATTGTTTCGATCCCGGTTGTAGAGGCGCGGCAGAGCAGGATTACCGACCTGCACCAGCCCGACGCCCGGAACGAAATTTGAAATCTGTTTATGCGCGTCCGCGAAGACTCCGGCGTATTCGTAACGCAGACCCAGATTGAGCGTCAGGCGCTGGTTAACTTTCCAATCGTCCTGCGCGAACAAGCCCACGTTGTGCGAGAAGGTGTCGCGCCGCGTCCCGCCGCGCAGGATCACTGTGCTGCCGGGCGAGGGGCTGCCGGCGAGGAAGTTGGCGAGACTCGTGAAGTTGATCTGCCCGCGCTTGAAGGTGTCGTTGACGGAATTGACGAGCGGGCGACGATACTCTCCGCCGAACTTGTAAGTGTGCGCGCCGTTCGTCCACGTCACGTTATCAACCACCTGATAGGCGCTGCTGACACGCGAGCGCGGGAGGTTGTTCGGCGAGCCGAGTGGAACGAAGCCGGTAACGGTAATCGTCGGCAGGCCGCCCGAAGTCAGACCTGTGTTGAGGCCGATGCTCGACGGATCAAAGCCCGCATCGAGCGGCGCGAAAGCCTGCGTAAAGCGATTGTAGCTCAAGCGCGTCTCGTTGATGAGAGTTGAACTGATGAGATATGGAAGGTTCAGCCCCACCAGTTGAATCCGCGTCGGGACGACAGTTTGATAGGACGGAAGCGGCGAGCCGTTGCCGCTCGTTAGAGGGAAAACCTGCGTGCCCTGACCAAAAATATAGCGGCCACTCAGATTCAATTTGCTTGTCACGCGGTGATCTATCTTAGCCAGAAAATTGTTGCTTCGATTGCTGTTCGGTGCGCCGAAGAGATAGTTGTTGCCGGTGGTCGCCGTGTTGCTTTCAGCCGGGAAGAGAGCCAGTATGCGCGTGCTCAATGGATTCTCTGCACGTCCGGCGGCAACGTTTGATGCGCGTGCGGCGGCGATGTCCGCGGCGGATGGCACTCTCACGGCGAAAGGAGAGAAGACGCTCTCGCGTTGTCCCTCGTAGCCGGTAAAAAAGAATGTCCGGTTGCGGATGATCGGGCCGCCGAGGACGCCGCCGAAATTATTATTCTTGAACTCATTCTTCTTCGTCTCGAAGAAATTTCTGGCGTCGAAGTTGTCGTTGCGTAAGAATTCATAGAGGCTGCCGTGAAACTCGTTCGTGCCCGTCTTGACGACGATGTTCAAGACCGCGCCGGAATTTCGCCCGTATTCAGCCGCCCCTTGCGTTTGAATGTTAAGCTCGCCCAAAGCATCCACGGGGAAGAGCGTCGCCGGCGCACCCGTAACGCCGCCCTGATTGAAGGATGGCTGGTTGCGGAACGAGTCGTTGTTGTCCACGCCGTCTATCAAAAAGATGTTTGATTTCTCGCGCTGGCCGTTGACCGTAAACGAGCCGAGCGAGCCGCGTTGCGAGCGCGGGGCCGCGCCCGGCGTGAGCGTCGTCAGGCGGCGGAAGTCGCGCCCGTTGATCGGCAGAGATTCGACCTGCCGATTGTTGATGACCTCTGACAGCGCGCTGGTGTCGCTTTGCAAGACCGGCTCCTGGCTTTCGACGGTCACTGCCGTCGCCAAGCCTTGCACCGACATGCTGACATCCACACGCGTCTCCGCTCCGACATCTACCTTAACGTGTGGTCTATTTGCCGGAGCGAAATTGGCGGCTTCAACTTTGACCGCGTAGAGTCCGACGGGCAGTTCGGCGACCGCATATGTTCCGCTCTCATCCGCCTCAAGGCGACGCTCAGCACCTGTCCCTTCATTCGTCACGATGACAGATGCTTTGGGGATGACCGCACCGTTCGTATCGGTGACAGTCCCGACAATCCGTCCGTTGATGGATTGCGCGTCCGCAGTTATGGTGCCAAGCAGCAGACACACAAGCAACGCCAAACAGCCCCGGGCACTGCTCATATTTTTTTCGTTCATCGTCTCACTCCTCGGCTTCTCAAGTGGTAAAGCTGCTGACATCAGGGTTTGTTCCTAAAAGGCTGGCGGACTGCTGAATCTATAAGCAAAAGAAAGGGAACCGCGCGTACCCGTGCCGGATGGCACAAAATGATAGATTGCAACGAGACTATTGTAGTCTTATTTGGGCGGATTGGTATAGAAAAAAGGTAATGATGTATTTGACTCGCCTTATAAATAGATGAAGCATGGACATAAATCGGGCGAGTGGCAAAAACTTATGAATCTTTGCCACTCTAGGAGTTATGGCTACCAACCAAACTCCACCACCCGACTGCTTGTTGCGTCTAATTCAACAAGCTGATTGCGCTGTTTCAAAGCGGCGGAACTAGAGCGTCTGCTCTTACGCGACGCCTTGTTGCGCCACGCTTTAGGCTTTGAGCGCACCCCGCATCGCAAAACTATTGCCCGCCGTGTAGCCCGTCTGTTGCCGGACGCCGAACGACAGATCAAAGAACTAGGCCACGAGATTCTTGTTGCGACAACCACTCAGAAGGCGGCGGTCGTCAGTGCCATTGATGGGCGGATGTATTGGGCAGCCGGAGCCCTGTGGCACAAACAAGACCGCGAAGCTGATCGTATTCCGGCTGGTCTGCGCAACGTGGACACCGAATCACGCTGGTTCAAGAGCGGGTATCGGGGTTGGGTGCAAGGCTATCGCCTGATGCTGCAAGGTTTAGTCTTTCCGCAGCCCGTTCCACTGTTTGCCACTTGGACGATGAACAACATCGGTGAAGCCACGACCGTCAAAACGGCGCTGGCAGAACATCGTTTGCCCGTCACATCTGTTCTCTTGGGCGATGAAACTCTCGGCGGCCAACCGCTGACCACTGCTTACCAGCGTGCCGGAGGATTTTTACTGACGCCCAAGCAACTCTCGAAGAAACGGCGCAGTTGGAAAGATGATTTGTTCTCGTATCGCAAGGAAACGATTGAACTTCTTTTCCAGCGCATCCTCCAAGCAGCTGACTTGAAAGCATGTCCAAGCAAAGGGTTGTGCGGCAATGGAGCGTTTGTTTTAGCCAGCGTGTGGTTGTATCAACTCATCTTCTGGTGCAATTACCGGCAAGGCACAGCGGCAGCGGATGTCAAAGAACAAATAGAGTTAGCCAGATGGCGGATTCACTTATGATTTATGTCCATGCTTCACATAGTTAGGCTCACGTGGCGCGTATAATCCGTAGCTTCTTTAGTTGCAACAGCCCTTTAGATAGTCAATGTGGATTCAAGTTGTAAGTGCAACCAGTGGTAGTTTGAAGAATACCTCATTCGGAGTTTTGTAACCGAGTGTTTTTCCGGGGCGATGGTTGAGCCGGATCACTACTTTTCCAAGCTGTCTGTCAGTGATCTTTGAAAAGTCGGACTTCCTGGGGAAGTCTTGCCGCACTACCCCGTTGCTATTTTCATTCACGTCGCGCTCCCTTGCGTGATACGGATGGGCGAAGTGAAAGTCAGCCTTGAGACTCTGCCCAATCTGCCAATGCCCGCCAAACTCTCTCCCATTGTCGGAAGTGATGCTCTTGACCACAAGCGACTGGAGATGTCTGGTCACAGCGCTCGTGACTGATGCGCCTCTGCGCTGCGAGCGCGAGGCGTCCCGACATCTGTTCGGGACTCCACTCCTGGCGCAGTAACTCTTCGACTCGCCTCCATTGTGCGGCAGTGATGCGCGACCCGACCGGTTGCCGCTGGCGCGCTTGCGCTAACTCGTCGGCTTGTGTGGGGCGGTCGCCGCGCCTGCCCATGTTGGGCCTCAACTCGCGCGAGATGGTCGCTTTATGCACGCCGAGGTTGCGGGCGATGGCGGTACGGTTGTGGCCTTAGCAGAAAAAAGTAGCCGCGCCGCACGTTTGCGACATGTGGCGCGGCTGATTGCTACGTTACTCATGAAAACTTCCTTTAGAACGAAACGCTATAACTTGCGCCGGGATTGCGACCACGCTCGAATATCACTCCGAATTGATGCCGCCCGCGTGTGTAAGTCGCCGTCGGATGCACGCGCACGCCATCAAAGAGAATCGTCGAATTCCAATGCTCGTTAAAGCTGATGTTCAAGCCGCCGATGATGCGTGCACGGTCTTCAAACGTGCCGTAAGCCACGCCGACGTAAGGCGCGAGCGGGAGTCCTGTTTCACGCCGCAGATTCTTGCTCAACGTCGCGTAGAAGGATTGACCGAACGGCGTTCCTATCCGGTCGGAGCTTGTGCCGAGAATCAACGCCGGGCGATTGTTCGTCTCCGTCAGCGCAACGATGTTGGCGAGCGGCGAGACTTTCCCGGCGAGCGGGTTGTATTCGACTCCGGCGGTAAAGCGTGGGTGAAACCTATACGTCAGCGTATTGCGCCACGTCGCACGGTCTATCTGATTCGCCATGACGCGCACGCCATACGTCCATTTATTTGCGTCTTGTTGTCCTGTCCCGCTCACGGCGCGACCTTCGCCCGGTCAAAGCGGTCAAGAAGGGACGCTGGACGCCTCACCTGATTTTTGTTTGAGGGAAGCGGTTTGCTCGCGCTCGCGCTTTCGCTCACTGGCCGCCGTCTTCTCTGCGGTTGCGAGCATTGCGTCAATTTGCTTTTTCAAGTCTGCTTGATTGACGATGCCGGATATTACTTTCGCAATGCGTCCGCTACGGTCGATGATGACAGTTCCCGGCAACGCCGCGCCCAAACCGAAGCGCATCATGTCGGCTGTGGTCGCGCCCATCCAGATAGGAAAGTTGACCTTCGCTTCTTTGATGAACTGCAAGACTTTGGCGCGGTCTGCCGCCTCGTCTGCCGACGCGCCGACAACTTGCACACCCAAAGCGGCATATTCGTTTTGAATCGCCGCCAGGTCGGGCATCTCTTTTCGACACGGCACACAGTAAGTCGCCCAAAAGTTCAAGACGACGATGCGACCTTTAAGCGCGCTCAAACTTTGCACCGCGCCGAATAAATCTTTGAGCGTTAAATTAACTTCCGAGCCGACGACGTTTGCCGCTTCGCGTTCGGCCTGACTTACAGCGAGGACTTCCAGACCATCAACGCGAATAGCACTCGCCTCTTTCTTCTTCCGCATCGTGCCCGTCACGGCGATGCGCTTGCCGACGAACTCATACCAGTTTTTTCCGGGAAGCCGGAACTTCCCTTGCTCAAGCTGGTACAGCGTGAAGTTGTCGCCCGCGCGCACGGCAATCAAAGTCGGGTCGCCGCTTTCGACGCATGACTTTGCTCTCAATAAATCTTCCGGCGTGCCGTATTCGACCTTTGTCCGGTCAGCCTTCGCCCAACATTCAGCACAGCACACAACCTGCCCCTCCAGCCGCACGCTTGCGCCCTGCGCCGCCGCTTGCACGGCGAAGGCGAAGCAAAGCAACAAACCTATAAGCAATCGCTTCATCCACAAATCTCCCAAAGCTAAAGACAACGAAAGCGCACGCCCCACAATTCGACGGGTAGCGGCTTAACCTTACAGCGTCACACTTCCTTACTCTCTGGCGCGAACGCGGCGACGTGGAAGTTCCGGTGTCGCCGCGTTCGTCTTTACAGGGCTGCTACCTTCATCACTTACCGAACCAGCCGATGGGTTTGCCGGAGAGGTCAACCCACACGCTCTTGACTTGCGTGTACATCTCAAGCGCGTGCTTGCCCATCTCGCGCCCGTAGCCGGACTGTTTGTAGCCGCCGAAGGGCGACGCCGCATTGAACATGTTGAAGGTGTTGATCCAGACCGTGCCCGCCTTGATCTCTCTGGCGAAGCGGTGCGCGCGTGTGATGTCCTGCGTCCAGATGCCTGCGGAGAGGCCGTAAAGTGTCTCGTTGGCCTGGCGGATGAGGTCGTCCTCGTCCCTGAACGTGATGACGGAGACGACGGGGCCGAAAATTTCTTCCTGCGCGACGCGCATCTCGTTCTTCACTTCGCTGAAGATGGTCGGCTGGAAAAAGTAACCGTTCTGGAAATCGCCTTCAAGCTGTGGGCATTCGCCGCCGACGAAGACGGTCGCGCCCTCGCCGCGCGCAATGTCAACATAGCCTTTGATGCGTCCGAGTTGTTCCGAAGAAACCTGCGGCCCCATCTGCGTGCCCTTGTCCATCGGGTCGCCGACCTTAATCCTGCCCGCCCTTTCCTTGAAGCGTTCGAGAAATTCGTCCTTCACGCTCTCTTCGAGGAAGAGGCGCGAGCCGGCGCAGCAGACCTGTCCCTGATTGAAGAAGATGCCCATCATCGCGCCGCTGACGGCCTGCTCGATGTTGGCGTCGGCGAAGACGATGTTCGGAGCCTTGCCGCCGAGTTCGAGCGAGACTCTGGTGAGATTATCCGCCGCCGCGTGCGCGATCATCTTGCCGACTTCGGTCGAGCCTGTGAAGGCGATCTTGTCTATGCCGGGGTGCGAGGCGAGCGCCGCGCCCGCCGTCTCGCCGAAGCCCGGCACGATGTTGACGACGCCGTCGGGGAATCCCGCCTCCTGAATCAACTTGCCCAACTCCATCGCCGTCACGGGCGTCTGCTCGGCGGGCTTGAGAACCACGGTATTTCCGGCGGCGAGTGCGGGCGCGAGTTTCCAGGCGGCCATCAGCAGCGGAAAGTTCCAGGGGATAATCTGCCCGCACACGCCGAGCGGCTCGCGCAGAGTGTAATTGAACATCTGCCCCGGCACGGGGATAGTCTCGCCCTCGATCTTCGTGGCGAAGCCCGCGAAATACTCGAAATTCTCCGCGACCTGCGGCAGGTCAACGTAGGCCGACTCGCGAATCGGCTTCCCGTTGTCGGCGGTTTCAAGCGCGGCGAGTTCCTGTGATTTGGATTCGATAAGCTGCGACAATTTGTAGAGCAGACGCCCTCGATCACGCGCGCTCATCTTCGACCACTTGCCCTCGAAGGCGCGGCGCGCGGCGGCAACGGCCTTATCCACGTCGGCCTTGTCGGCCTCGGCGACTTCGGCGAGCGTCTTGCCCGTCGCGGGGTTCGGCGTCTCAAAAGTCTTGCCGGATTCGGCGTCCATCCATTGGCCGTCAATCAAGAGTTGGTATTTGCGTGGCGTCTCGGACGCGGGCTGTGCTGAAGACATAATTAAACTCCTCTTTCAAACATTAAAGGTGAACTACATGGACTTTTTGTCGCGGTGCGAGAGATACATTGCGCCTCATTATCTACTCACTGCGCCGGGAAGTCCAAAAGCCGGGACGAATAATGACAGCGTTGCTGTTGAGAACAATCTGCGTTTTATCAACCATTACTTATCACTGATCCTTCATCCTCCGCCCTTCGACTGCTGTTCTTCTTCCTCTTCGTTAGCGGCGTAGTTAAGATCGCGGTCGCCTGTGGTTTCGTCCCAGCCGTAGCCGAGATGGGAGGCGAGGCGATGCAACTCTGACCCCCAGTCTTCGCGCTGGTGACGATACTCTTCCCATCCGGCGGCGTCGCTTCGCACTTTAATACCCGCTTCGGCCAGACGCTTTAAGGTCGCGCGGTAACGATCCGGCAAACGCTGCGTCTCTTCGACAGACTCCTTGCTCCGTTGGTCTCTGTGCCTTTCGAGATCAAGCGAGGCGATCATCTCGTGCAGGACGTGTCGCGCGGTGGCCTCAAGCGTCCGCACGTCAGGCAGGTTGCGAATGTTTGAATACTCTTCCACATCCAGGCAAGTGCGAATCACAGCACATGATTCGAGCAGCAGAAAGAGCATGCGCGGGACACCTTTGTAAACTTCGTGCGGGTGAAAATAGTGTATGACCGGGTGCTCGTAGTGCGCCTCGAAGAGTCGCTGCAAATCACGAATTGCCCAGCGCAACGCCTCCTGGAAACCATAGAAACGTCCCTCGACGAAGTGGTGCGCGATGTAGCTGGCGGCGTCCGCGCCCTCGTCCGCCTGATGATAGAGCGAGAGCGCGATGGCTCGCTTGCGCTCCAGCGCGTTGTAGGCCGTGAGCAGGTAGGTGATGGAGAGCGGAATGATAGCCAGCCCCGATGCCGACTCGAACATCGTCACGAGGCGCATCGCGGTCGTGCGGGGAGTGATGTCGCCGAAGCCGACGGTCGTCAGCGTCACGCCGCTATAGTAGAGCGCCTCGACCCAAGCGGAAGTCTCCGTCTGTGGATTGATGTTGAACTGTGCAGGCAGACGCGGAAAGTAGATTAACGAGAAGGCAAAGATGAGCAGAACGATGTAGATGATAATGAGGAGCGGCAGCAGCAGCGGCCCGACGGCGTTGAGCAGCTTATGGCGATTCATGCGCGACAGCCTAAAAGCGACGGCGCGCGTCGCGCGCCAGATCGTGCGGTTGAGTGTCTCGCCGATGGGGCCGAAGCGCGAACTCGCTTGCAGCACAGTCGCGTACACATCGTAGGCGATGAGCAGCAGCAATCCGACGCCGGCCAGTGTGTAGAGTGTCGTCATCGGTGAGATGGAACGGTTTTCAGATACCCTCTCTCCGGGAGCGCGGGCATCTCTGCCCGCAAGCGTGCTAGAACACGCTCACAAAGTTTCGCTTTCACTCAAGCTTGGATGCTTAGTCTCTCTCTTTTCGCGCTTTCGCGCTCATGGCGGGCTGTAGGATGCCCGCGCTCCTAGAGTCAAGGTGCGTCAGGAGCCAGTGATTAACTGCCGCAGCACGAACGGGAGAATCCCTCCGTGGCGGTAGTACTCAATCTCAATCGGCGTGTCTATGCGGAGCGTGACCGGCACTTCTACGGTCTCGCCGCCCGCGCGATGAATGACGAGCGTCACGTCCTGTCGCGGCTTAATCTCAGAGTCCTGCAAACCGACAAGGTCGAAGGTTTCAGTACCGTCGAGGTTGAGCGTCTTCGCATTCGTGCCCTCCCTGAACTGGCAGGGGAGCACGCCCATGCCGACGAGGTTGCTGCGGTGTATGCGCTCGAAGCTCTCTGCGATGACGGCGTGGACTCCAAGCAGGCGCGTGCCCTTCGCGGCCCAGTCGCGCGAGCTGCCCGTGCCGTACTCCTGCCCGGCGATGACGATGAGCGGGACGCCCGCCGCCTGATAGTGGACGGAAGCATCGTAGATGGGCATTTGTTCGCGGGTCGGCTCAAGCAGCGTCACGCCGCCCTCCGTGCCCGGCACCATCTGGTTCTTGATGCGGACATTGGCGAACGTGCCGCGCACCATCACCTGATGATTGCCGCGCCGCGAGCCGTAAGAGTTGAAGTCCTGTAGCTCGACTCCGCGCAGGAGCAGGTAGCGACCGGCGGGCGACTTCATCTTGATCGCACCGGCGGGAGAGATGTGGTCGGTTGTCACGGAGTCGTCGAAGATGGCGAGTGGCCGCGCGCCGCGCATGTCGTAGAACTGCCCGGCCTCCATGCTGAACTTCTCGAAGTAGGGCGGCTCCTGTATGTAAGTCGAGGTTGAATCCCAGTCGTAGACTTCGCCCGCGACGCTCGGTATATCGTTCCAGAGCGGGTTCGCTTCCTCGAAGTTGCTGTAGAGCGCGCGGTAAGTTTCCGGGTCGGTCGCGGCCTGCATGACCCCCGCGACTTCTGCGAGCGTCGGCCAGATGTCGCGCAGGTAAACGTCCGCGCCCTGCTTGTCTTTGCCGAGCGGCTCCGTCGCCATGTCAATGTTGACGCGACCGGCGAGCGCGAAGGCGACGACGAGCGGCGGACTCATCAGAAAGTTCGCGCGGACGCTCTGGTGCACGCGCGCCTCGAAGTTGCGATTGCCGGAGAGGACGCTGGCCGCGACGATGTCGTGATCGTTGATGACGTTTTCGATGCGCGGGTCGAGCGGGCCTGAGTTGCCGATGCAGGTCGTGCAGCCATAGCCGACGATGTTGAAGCCGAGTTTGTCGAGAAAGGGCTGCAAGCCAGTCTTTTTGTAATACTCCGTGACGACGCGCGAGCCGGGCGCGAGCGAAGGCTTGACGGTCGGCGGAACTTTGAGGCCGCGCTCGACGGCCTTCTTCGCCAGCAGACCGGCGGCGAGCATCACGCCGGGGTTCGAGGTGTTGGTGCAGGAAGTGATCGCCGCGATGACCACGTCGCCGTGGCCGAGGTCTGCGTGCCCGTCGAAAGACGAGGGCAAATCAGAATGCTGCTCCTCCTCAATACGGTCGGGCGTCGGGCGGTTGTTCATCATCTCGATCTCGGAGAGCGCGCTCGTGTTCCGCTCGCTCTGCGAGCCGAGGCCGCCGACCGTCTCGGTCGCGACCACGCGCGGGGCCGACTCGGATTCCTGCGCGCCGCCGCCGCCGATTACAGTGCCGGGCATGACGGGCAGCCTGCGCGCCGCGTCCGCTATCTCCGCGTTCAAATCAACCGGGAAACGCTCGGTCAACTCCCCTTCCGGCCTGTCGTAGCCGTTCTCGCCGACGGGCTTTCTCAGCAAGTCGTTAAATTGATTTTTCAACGCCGTCAGCTCAATGCGATCCTGCGGACGCTTGGGGCCGGCGATGCTCGGCACGATTTCGGCGAGGTCGAGGTCGAGCACGGTGCTGTAATCGCACTCGCCGGCGCGAGAAATGCCGAACAGGCCCTGCGCCTTGAAGTAACTGCGGAAGATGTCCACCTGCTCCGCCGCGCGCCCGGTCGCGAGTAGGTACTCACACGTTTTCTCATCCACGGGAAAGTAGCCCATCGTCGCGCCGTATTCAGGGGCCATGTTGGCGATGGTCGCGCGGTCTGTGACGTGCAGGCTCGCCGCGCCCTCGCCGTGAAACTCGACGAACTTGCCGACGACCTTTGCCTTCCGCAGCATCTCCGTCACTCTCAGCACGAGGTCTGTCGCCGTCACGCCCTCCTTCAACGCGCCCGTGAGATTCACGCCGATGACATCCGGCGTCAGGAAGTAGACCGGCTGGCCGAGCATCCCCGCCTCGGCCTCTATGCCGCCCACGCCCCAGCCGACGATGCCGAGGCCGTTAATCATCGTCGTGTGCGAATCTGTCCCGACGAGCGTGTCCGGGTAGTAGATGCCTTCCTTTTCCAGCACGCCGCGCGCGAGATATTCGAGATTGACCTGATGCACGATGCCGATGCCGGGCGGGACGACGTTGAAACTCTGGAACGCCTGCATGCCCCACTTCAAAAACTGGTAGCGCGAACGGTTGCGACGAAATTCCGTCTCCATGTTGAGGCGCAAAGCGTCCGGGCTGCTCCAGAAATCCACCTGCACGGAGTGGTCTATGACGAGGTCAACGGGGACGAGCGGCTCGATGATCTTCGGGTCGCGCCCCATGCGCGCCACCGCCGAGCGCATCGCCGCGAGGTCAACCAAAAGCGGCACGCCCGTAAAATCCTGCAACAGCACGCGCGCGACGTAGAACGGTATCTCATCCGTCCTCTCCGCTTCGGCCTGCCAGTTGGCGAGCGTCCGCACGTCCGACTCCTCGACGATCTTCCCGTCGTAATTACGCAACACCGATTCGAGCACGATTCGCATCGAGACGGGCAGGCGCGAGACGGGGCCGACGCCCTCTCTTTCGAGTTGCGGCAGCGAGTAAAACTGCCCGCCACGTCCCTCGTCCGTGGTAAATGTCCGCAGTGTGTTGAAGAGATTGTGTGCCATAAGTTTTCAAGAAGGCGGAAGCGTTGACGATGAAGCCAGGGGGCACTTGTTGCGGCCTGCCGGCGGAATCACGCCCGCACTCTGCGCGAGCTTTGACGGCGCGCGAAACCGCCGGCATAAATCCACGAGCGGGCCGGCGCTCTTTGCCTGTCTATGATTGCTGGCGTTGTGACGATTCAGTTTAAGTGCGCGCGTCGAGAAACGTCAAGCAAGCCCTTCCTGCTCGCGGGCGTGTCTCTCGCCGCGCGAAACAGGTCTGCAAATAAGACTCGACGGGAACTTCCGTTTGCCGTGCCTGAGCGTCATTTGTTATATTCAGCACACTGTAGAAAAGCAGCCGACAAGTTTATACTGCACTTTTGCATCTCGGATTTGAGATTCCAAATTTGAGGTGCGCGAGAATCACATCGGAGGTTGGGAGATGTCCAAGAAGACGCCGGAAGGTTTCGAGTATCTGAGCAACAATCCTGATTTCGTGCCCGACCCGGAAATCGAAAAGTTCATGGAAGAAGAGATCGCGCGTGCGCCCAAAGACCCCGACCTACTGGCGCAACGCCTACGCAACAATACCGCCGCCTCGCCTTCGGACGCGGGCGGCGACCTCGACGCTTCGTGGGAGGACGTGAACGACAGTGGCGAAGAGTCTGTGTCCGGCGACAATCCGACGCCCGACCAGTCCGACGTGGAAGAGAACGCGCACGCAGTCGGCGTCAACTTCGAGGACAACGAGGAACTGGAGTTCATCGAAAAGATTGATCGCCGGGACAGCCAGCGCTTTGAACTCGACCCGCGCTCGAAGACCGAAGACGATACAATCTAAAACCAGCGGGCGAGCACGAAAGGGCAAAGGGTAAAAGCCGAGAACAAGCGTTCTCAGCTTTTACCCTTTGCCCTTTTCGCCTCTCGCTTTGCCGCTACTGGCCGAAGCTGGCGCGCGGCTGTAGCGTGACGCTCTTGATGACGATCTTCGGGTCTGGATTTTCGGAACCGGCACGCGTCGGGGCGGTGCTGATGACATCGGCGTTGTCCATCCCCTTGATAACCTTGCCGAACACAGTGTATTGCCCGTCCCATTGCGCAACGCGGTGCAGCGTGATGTAGAACTGGCAATTAGCCGAGTCGAGAGCGCCCGCCCTCGCCGCGCCGACGGTGCCGCGTTCAAACGGGATATCGCTGAACTCTGCGGGGACGTTCGGATAAGGTGAACTGCCCATGCCGTCATTCGAGGGGTCGTCATCTTTCGAGTTCGGGTCGCCGCCCTGCACGACGCCCGTCATGGGGTTGACGCGGTGAAAAGTAGTGCCGTTATAAAAACCTTCGCCGGCGAGCTTCTTAAACCGCTCGACCATCTGCGGCGCGACGTTTGGGTAAAGCTCAATGACGATCTGACCGAACTCCGTGTCAATCACTGCCGCCTCTGAGTCCGCCTGCGGCTTGACGCCCTTTTTGACGTTCGCGTTCACAGTCTGATCGTCCGCGTCGTAATCCTTCGTCTGTGTCTGCCCTCCGCCGCACGCGGCTGCGCAAAGACAGGCTGACAGGCACAACACCATCAACAGCCACTGTCTCTTCTCTCCGATAACCGGCTCAACAAATTTTGATACAGGTCGTCTCTTCACCGATTCCCTCCATTTATTTTATGTGCAATTTTTCAGCGTCATTACCATTTGCGCGAAAATCAAAAGAGCTTTCTGCTGTCCAGCAAAATCGTCACCGGGCCGTCGTTGACGAGTTCGACCTCCATCATGCGGCGAAAGCTGCCCGTCGCTACCTGTCCGACGCCGCGCCGCGCCTCTGCGACGAAGAACTCGTACAGCGGCGCGGCCACTTCGGGCGATGCGGCGTCGCTCCACGAAGGCCGACGCCCGCGCCTCGCGTCGCCGTACAATGTGAACTGCGAGACGATCAAGAGCGCCCCGCCCGCTTCCAACACTGAGAGGTTCATGCGCCCCTCGGCGTCGTTGATGACGCGCAGCGCCAGAATCTTTTCGAGCAAATACGTGGCATCACTCTCCGCGTCATCACGCGCGATGCCGAGCAGCACGACGAGGCCGCCGCCGATCTCGCCGACCGTTTCTCCCTCGACACGGACACATGCGCGCGTTACGCGCTGCAACACGGCTCGCATCTGACCTCCAGTGAATCCGTGCGATTCTCACCGCAAGATAAAATTGTAGGTGATGATACCGGACACTTTGACCGGCTGGCCTGAGAGCAGTGTCGGGGTGAAACGCGCACGTCGTGCTGCATCCTCGCTGGCGCGCGCCAGCGACGGATAACCACAGATCGCCTCAGCTTTGATGACCTTGCCCTGCTCGTCAACGAGAATCTGGACAAGTACAGGGCCGGAGATGCGCGCCTGTATTGCCTCTGTCGGGTAAGAGGGCTGTGGCTTGCTAATCGCTCTTCCATTCAAAACGCCGCCTTCCACTAACTGCTTATCCCCGCCCGACTCTTCCTGCTCTTTCTTACGCTTTTCTTCGTCGGCGACCTCCTCCGGGTTCTCTAGTCTATGCAAAACAGAGAAGACCTGTTTCGAGGTTTCCGTATCTTTCGTGGAAGCCAGCGCGCAGAGAAAGTTTTTCAAGGCTTTAATCGAGACGGCATCTGTGCGCGGCGGCGCTTTCTGCAAAATGTTCATCGCGCGCACGTAGAAAGACTTCGCTTTGTCGAGTCCATCACGCGACAGATATAACGCGCCGATGTTTAAGAGCGTATGCACCAGCCCTGGATGCTCCGGCCCCAGCAGTTTTTCTCTGATGGCGAGAACCCTTTGCAACAAAGAGTCCGTCTGCTTGTAATCCCGCTTTTTGTATCGAATCAAAGCAAGCTGATAATTGATGTTTGCGGACTGCTCGCCTTCGCCCCCGCCCGTCTTCTCGATTGCGTTCAGGGCGCGGCGGTAGAGTTTTTCTGCTTCATCTAATTTGTCCAGTCCGGCGTTGACGGAGGCCAGATTAATCAACGCAACCGTAACAAGCGGATGCTCAGACTCCAATCCCTGATCTCTAATTTCCAACACGCGTATCGCGAGTGGAAGAGCTTCCGCATATTTACCTTCGGCATACAACTTGACGACCTGTGCGTTCAACCT
>JAIVJG010000032.1 GCA_020200155.1 Acidobacteriota bacterium
GCGATACGGGAAGGTGGGCGGACGGTGGGAGCCGGCACTATCTCCGATATCGTCGAATAGTGAAGTTGAGAAGATTCTGTAGTCTTTAATATTAAGAAGGTGAGTTATGCCACGCGATAACATTGTGTTGCAGTGCACCGAGTGCAAGAGCCGCAATTACGTGACGACGAAAAATAAGAAGACGACGACGGAGCGCCTTGAGTTCAAGAAGTTCTGCCGCCGCTGCCGCTGCCATCGCGCGCACAAAGAGACGAAGTAGCATGACAGGTAAACGGTGACAGGTGACAGGGCAAAGGAAGCTTTTTCCTGTCACCTGTCACTCGTCACAGTTCTTAGGGGTATAGTGTCAATGGTTAGCACGTCGGTCTCCAAAACCGAAAGTCCGGGTTCAACTCCTGGTACCCCTGTTGACCATTGATGGATTGAAAGGTGAGGAGTCGGGTGGCGAAGAGAGAGGACGAAGAGATGACGGAAAGCGGTCACGACGATGACGAGCCGGAAGGACTTGAGCCGGAGCCTGCGCCCGGTCGCGTGAGTTCGTCGGACGTTAAGTCGGGCGGGGCCGCGCCGAGGATGGCGCGCTACGGCGAGGGGTCGGAAGGTAGTCCGGCGCGTCGCGAGCGTGGCGTGGCCGGCCCGCGTGACGGCCTTCTGACGCGCGCCGGAAAGTTCGTGCGAGACATCCGCTCTGAGTTAGGGCGCGTCTCGTGGCCGACGACGCTTGAGGTCAGGAACACGACGATCATCACGATCATCGCGGTCATCTTTTTCGCGCTTTATCTGTTCGCGGTGGATCGCGGGCTGGCACTTTTGATCGAGCAAATTCAGCGTTTTGTGAACTGGTTGTTCGGAGCGGCCTGAAGCCGCAGCGAGGAAGTTTAGACGTAATGCAGCAGTGGTACATCCTCCACACGTATTCGGGGCACGAGAAGAAGGTGCGCGACAGTCTCAAGGCGCGCATCCGCGACACAGACCTCCAGAGCGAGATCACGGAAGTACTCGTTCCGACCGAGACGGTCGTCGAGATGCGCGGCAACAAGCGCGTCGAGTCGTCGCGCATGTTCTATCCCGGTTACGTGCTGGTGCAGGTCGAGTGCGACGAGCGAGGGCACATCCCCGACAACGTTTTTCACATGATTAAGTCCACGCCGAAGGTGACGGGTTTTGTCGGCGGGCAGATTCCGACGCCTTTGACGCCGGATGAAGTCAACCAGATTGTTCATAACGTGACGGAGGCGGCGGAGAAGCCGAAACCGAAGTTCACTTACAATCACGGCGAGACGGTGCGTATCAAGTCGGGGCCGTTCGCGAGTTTCACAGGCAAGGTCGAGGACGTGAACGCCGATAAGTCCACGTTGAAGGTGGTCGTCACCATCTTCGGACGCTCGACGCCGGTCGAGCTGAGCTTCCTCGATGTCGAGAAGGTAACGTTTACTGAAGAAGACTAAAAGACGTAAATCGTGAATGGTAAATAGAAACCGCCTTAAACCATTTACGATTTACCATTACATATTTACCAAAAATCATGGCTAAGAAAATCACAGGTTATATCAAGTTGCAGGTTCCGGCGGGCAAGGCCAACCCGGCACCGCCCATCGGCCCGGCGCTCGGCCAGCACGGCGTCAACATCATGGAGTTCTGCAAGGCCTTCAACGCGAAGACCGCGCAGATGGATCCCGACCTGAAAATCCCGGTCGTCATCACGGTCTTCGCCGACCGCTCCTTCACGTTCGAGACGAAGACACCGCCGGCTGCCGACCTGTTGAAGAAAGCGGCGGGCATCCCGAAAGGATCGGGCAAGCCCAACAGTGAGAAGGTCGGCTCCATCTCGCGCGACAAGATCGAAGAGATCGCCAGGCTCAAGATGCCCGACCTCAACACGACGGATTTGGCGAGCGCCGTCAAGACCATCGAAGGCACGGCGCGTAACATGGGACTGACGGTCGAATGATGAATGCGAAATGATGAGTGAAGAAAAAGCAACTGCTTTCTATTCATCATTCATCATTTTGAAGAGGGAGAGGCGCATACCGTCTCGCTCGAACCTCGGAGAATAATTAAATGGCACGACACGGTAAAAAGTACCGCGCGGCTCTGGAAAAGATTGAGCACGGCAGGAAATACACGCTCGACGAGGGCATCACGAAAGTCAAGGAAATCGCTTTCGCCAAGTTCGACGAGACGGTCGAGTTGACGATGTGGCTCGGCGTTGACCCTCGTAAGGCCGACCAGCTCGTGCGCGGCACGGTCGTACTGCCGCACGGACTCGGCAAGTCGAAGCGCGTGCTCGTCATCGCGCAGGGCGACAAAGTTCGAGAGGCAGAGGAGGCCGGCGCGGACTTCATCGGCGGGCAGGACATGGTGGACAAAATCAAGGGCGGCTGGCTCGATTACGACGCCGTCATCGCGACGCCCGACATGATGCGCCTCGTCGGCGGACTCGGTAAGGTGCTCGGCCCGCGCGGCCTGATGCCCAATCCGAAGACGGGCACGGTGACGTTCGACATCGCCACCGCCGTCCGTGAGACGAAGGCCGGCAAAGTTGAATACCGCGTGGACAAGACGGGCGTGATTCACGTCGGCATCGGCAAGGTCTCGTTCGAGGAGCAACTCCTGCGCGAGAACGCGCAGATGCTCTTGAACGCCGTCGTCAAGGCGAAGCCCTCGACGGCGAAGGGCAGATACGTCAAGAAAGTAAACCTCGCCCCGACGATGGGGCCGGGCGTGTTGTTAGACGAGACGGCCTACGTCAAGTAAGCGTGTCAGGAGCGGATTAGAGCAATGAAGACCAAAGCACAGAAGCAGCAAGACCTCGAAGCCCTCACGCAGCAGTTCCAGGCGGCGACCGCCGGGATGCTCGTCGGCTTCAACAAGATGACCGTGCCGAAAGACCAGGAGTTACGCAATCGCCTGCGCGAGGCGGGCGCGGAATACGCGGTCGTCAAGAACACCATCGCGCGCAGGGCCGCCGCCGGCACGCCGTTCGAGCAGGCGGCGGAGCATTTCAAGGGCGTCACGGCTATTGCCTTGAGCACGAGCGATCCGGTCGGCCTGTCGAAGGCCGTCTCGAAGTTCGTCAAGGATAACCCGGAAGTGTTCAATTTCAAGGTGGGCGTCGTCGAGGGCCGCGTGGTCGCTCTGAGCGATGTCCAGTCTATCGCCAGCCTGCCGTCGAAGGAGGAACTGATCTCGAAATTCCTGTTCCTCGTCAACTGCCAGGCGCAGCGCCTCGTCACGGTGATTTCAGCCGTGCCGCGTAACCTCGCGATTGTGGTCAGGCAGATTGGCGATCAGAAGAGTGGCGGCGAAGCTGCCCAGTAAGATTTGAAATTTGAGATTTCAGATTTGGAATCTCTTTTAGAGTCAGCCGGACGCGGAAAACGAGCGGGACGATTCGTCAGATCGTCCTTGTCGGCTCGGACGCTCTGGAGGTCTGGATGCAACAGGCCACCGCGAGTGTCCCGTGGGTTCTCCTGCTGCGATCCCGTAAACAACACAGCACACTAGAACCCTTTTGAGGAGGAGTTAAAAGTAATCATGGCACTTTCAAATGAAGAGATAGTTGAGGCGCTAAAAGGCAAGACTCTTTTAGAAGTCTCCGAACTCGTTAAAATGCTCGAAGAAGCTTTCGGCGTCTCGGCGGCGGCAGCCACAATGGCGGCGGCCCCGGCGGCGGGCGGCGGCGAGGCCGCCCCGGCGGTTGAAGAGAAGACCGAATTCGACGTGATTCTGCAAGCCGCAGGCGGCAACAAGATCAACGTCATTAAGGTCGTCCGCGAGATCACCGCGCTCGGACTGAAGGAGGCCAAAGACCTTGTCGAGGCTGCCCCGAAGGCCGTCAAGGAAGGCGTCTCGAAGGATGAGGCCGAGACAATCCGCGCGAAACTGGCGGATGCCGGCGCGACCGTCGAAGTCAAATAAGACTGTGACGGGTGGCGGGCAACAAGCGGCAGGTGAGGGGCGCAACGCTCGCCGCCTGTCGCTTGCTCGCCACTCGTGGAACGTCTTTCGCCACTGCTGTTGTTGACACAAGTGCCGCACGGCGGCTAAGGTAGGGGAGTATTGAGGCGCTATCGTTACTCCCGAAAACTTTGAATAAGTTCAAACCGCTTTTGGGTTTCAGCCAAGCGGTCAGAGACTCGTGCGCTCTGACCGCGCTTTGGCGTCTCTAACAATATTTTTGGTTTTAGATTTTTGACTTTGCGATTGAAAGCCATCTCCAGGCATTGAAGCACGCGCCTTCTTTCAATCAAAAGCACAAATCTAAATTCGCAAATTATCAAAGGAATTCCTGATGTCTGCAAATCCGCTTCAACAGAGCACTAGCGGCGCGGGCCGCCGCATGAGCCAGCCGCCCGAGCGTCACGACTTCTCGAAAATCAAGACCGCCGCGCGCATCCCGAACCTGATCGAGATTCAGCGCGACTCTTACAACCGCTTCCTACAGATGGATCTGCTGCCGGAGGAGCGCGAGGCGACGGGCTTACAGGCCGTGTTCCGCTCCGTCTTCTCGATCTCGGACTTCCGGGGCACAGCCGAACTGGACTTCGTCGAGTTCCACATCGGCAACTGGCAGTGCAAGTGCGGTCGTCTCGAAGGCTTGCGTTATCTGCGCGCCAACTGCAAGACGTGCGGCGCGCTCGTCAAGGTTGACCCGCTCGTGCCCGGCGAGACGCTGTGCCACAGTTGCGGCACATTCAACGCCGTCAGGCCCACGCTCTGCGACAACTGCGGCGAGCCGGTCGGCCTCAAGCACAAGCACGACCAGCAGGAATGCCAAGAGCGCGGCATGACTTACAGCGTCCCGCTGAAGGTCAAAATCCGCCTGACCGTCTTCGACAAAGACCCGGAGGCGGGAACCAAATCCATCCGCGACATCAAGGAGGAAGAGGTCTTCTTCGGCGAAATCCCTTTGATGACGGACAACGGCACTTTCATCATCAACGGCACGGAGCGCGTTATCGTCTCGCAACTCCACCGCTCGCCCGGCGTCTTCTTCGAGAAGTCGCCCGTCTATCTCGCGAAGGTTATCCCGTACCGAGGCTCATGGGTCGAGTTCGAGTACGACCAGAAGAATTTGCTCTACGTCCGCATTGACCGCAAGCGCAAATTCCTGGCCTCGATCTTCCTGCGCGCTCTGGGCATCTGGCTCAACCCGGAATTCAATTCCAAGGGGTTCGGCTCGGACGCGGAGCTTGAGGACGCCATTAAGAACGCTTCCTTCACGGACGAAAACATCCTGCGCGCCTTCTACATCGCCGACGAGGTGCGGGCGGAGGGCAATCGCCTCTTCATCAAGGTTCGCGAAGACGGCCAGACGAATCTGTCCGGCATGAAGTCTGAGCACGACCTCAAAGGGCGCGGGAGCAGCGAGCCGATTGTGAAGGCCGGCAAGAAAATCACGGCGGGGGTGCTCAAGGACTTACGCAAGGCGCACATCGCGGAGGTCGAGGTTGACGCGCAGCAATTCGAGGGCGCATACGCCCTCGGCGACGTGGTCAACATGGAGACGGGCGAGGTGCTCGTTGAGGCGAACACAGAGATCAACCCGGCGAAGCTTCAGGAAATCAGCGAGGCTGGCGTCGTAAGTTTCACGATCTTCTTCCCTGAGCGCGACGATCTCGGCTCTGTGCTCGCGCAGACATTGAAGAAGGACGCGATCACGAAGCCTGTGGACGCGCTTTTGGAAATCTACCGCAAGATGCGGCCCGGCGACCCGCCGACCGTGCAGACCGCTTACCGTCTCTTCGAGGGCATGTTCTTCGACGACCGCAAGTTCGATCTGTCGCGCGTCGGGCGTCTCAAGTTCAACATCAAGATGGGCAGGCCGGAGCGCGACCGCATTAACGACCCGCTGCTTTCGTCGCAGGACTTCGTGCAGGTCATCGCGTACCTGTTGAAGATGCGCCGCAACCCTGGCGAGTATCTCGCGGACGACATTGACCACCTCGGCAACCGCCGCGTGCGCGCCGTCGGCGAACTGCTTGAAAACCAGTTTCGCATCGGATTAGTCCGCATGGAGCGCGCCATCAAGGAGAAAATGTCCATCCAGCAGGAGATGCAGACGACGATGCCGCGCGACCTCATCAACGCCAAGCCGGTGACGGCGGCAGTGCGTGAGTTCTTCGGCTCCTCGCAGCTCTCGCAGTTCATGGATCAGACCAACCCGCTCTCCGAGATCACGCACAAGCGTCGTCTCTCGGCGCTGGGGCCAGGCGGACTCTCGCGCGAGCGCGCCGGGTTCGAGGTGCGCGACGTGCACCCGACACACTACGGGCGCATCTGCCCGATTGAGACGCCGGAAGGCCCGAACATCGGCCTCATTTCCAGCCTCTCCTGCTTCGCGCGCATCAACGAGTTCGGCTTCATCGAGTCGCCGTACAGCAAGGTTGTTGACGGGCGCGTTATCGAGTACGTGCGGATCATCAACGGAGCCGACACGAAGTTCAAGCCGGGCGATCACGTGCCGCAGGAGGACGTTGACAAGGCCAACAAGCGCGTCGGGCACGACGGGCGCAAGGCTCAATACGAGTCGTACCCCTTCTACCTGACGGCGTGGGAGGAAGACAAATACGTCATCGGGCAGGCCAACATCGAACTGGACGAGCAGGGCAACATCGTCAACGAGCGCAACGCGGCGCGCAAGGCCGGCGAGTTCATCCTCTCCCTGCGCGAAGAGATCGAGTAC
This sequence comes from Acidobacteriota bacterium, assembly GCA_020200155.1. Classification (GTDB taxonomy): domain Bacteria; phylum Acidobacteriota; class Blastocatellia; order Pyrinomonadales; family Pyrinomonadaceae; genus JAIVJG01. The sequence goes on from JAIVJG010000032.1 coordinate 6,689, forward strand.
GTTGACGTTAGTCCCAAGCAGCTTGTCTCCGTCGCGGCCTCGCTCATTCCGTTCCTTGAGAACGACGACGCGAACCGCGCGTTGATGGGTTCAAACATGCAGCGCCAGTCTGTGCCGCTCCTGCGCGCCGAAGCGCCATACATCGGCACAGGCATGGAGCGCGTGACGGCGAGGGATTCCGGCGCGGTCGTCTCCGCGCGACGCGACGGCGTGGTTGACTACGTGGACAGTGAACGCATCATCGTTCGAGCCGATCACAACGTGGACGGCACGATCTCGCGCGAGGTGACGGCGGACATCTACACTTTGACGAAGTTCCGCCGCTCGAACCAGAACACGTGTATCAACCAGCGGCCCATCGTGCAGATCGGCGAGCGCGTCGAGAAGGCACAGGTCATCGCCGACGGCCCGTGCACGGACAAGGGCGAACTCGCACTTGGCCGCAACGTGCTCGTCGCCTTCATGCCCTGGCGCGGCTACAACTTCGAGGACGCGATCCTCGTCAGCGAGCATCTCGTCAAGGACGACTACTACACGTCCATCCACATCGAGGAGCTTGAGATCGAGGCTCGCGACACGAAGCTCGGCCCCGAAGAAATCACGCGCGACATTCCGAACGTCGGCGAGAACATGCTCCGAGACCTCGACGATTCGGGCATCATTCGCATCGGCGCACAGGTCAAGCCCGGCTCGATTCTCGTCGGCAAAGTGACGCCGAAGGGCGAGACGCAGTTGACGGCGGAAGAGAAACTCCTGCGCGCCATCTTCGGCGAGAAGGCCGGCGACGTGAAGGACGCTTCGCTCGTCTCGCCTCCGGGCATAGACGGCACGGTTGTCGAAGTACAGGTCTTCACGCGCAAAGGTCAGGAGCGCGACCAGCGCTCGCTCTCCATCGAGGAGGAGGAGGAAAGCCGCCTCCGCCGCGACATGGAGGACGAAGTGCGTATCCTGCGCGAGCAGCGCGACGCGCGCGTCTACGAACTCTTCGAGGGGCGCAAGCTCTCGGCAGACCTACTGGTTGATAGGGAAGTGCGCGTCCCGAAAGGCGAGACGATCACGCGCGAGATGCTTGCCGGAGTCGAGCCGAAGGCGCTTCGCAAGGCGCAGTTGGCCGGCGCTCGCGGCGCGGACATCACGGCGGACGTGAAAGACTTCGAGGATCGCACCGAGCGACAGATCAGGATTCTGACCGACATCTACGACGAGAAGATCGCCAAGCTCAAGCAGGGCGACGAACTCGCGCCGGGCGTCATCAAGATGGTTAAGGTCTTCATCGCGATGAAGCGCAAGCTTTCAGTCGGCGATAAGATGGCCGGACGCCACGGCAACAAGGGCGTCATCGCGCGCATCCTGCCCGAAGAGGACATGCCGTACCTGCCGGACGGCACGCCCGTTGACATCGTCCTGAACCCGCTGGGCGTGCCCTCGCGCATGAACGTCGGGCAAATCCTTGAGACGCATTTGGGCTGGGCGGCGCGCGTCCTCGGGCTTCACTTCGCGACGCCGGTCTTCGACGGCGCGACCGAGCCGGAGATCAAGGAGAAGATTAAAGAGTCGAACGTGCGCCTGCTCGAACTTGGCCTGCCGACCATCGTCAACGATTCGGGCAAGACCATCCTCTACGATGGTCTCACAGGAGACCCGTTCGAGCAGATGGTGACGGTCGGCTACATCTACATGCTCAAGCTTTCACACCTCGTGGACGACAAGATTCACGCACGCAGCATCGGGCCGTATTCGCTGATTACGCAGCAACCGCTCGGCGGCAAGGCGCAGTTTGGCGGCCAGCGTTTCGGCGAGATGGAAGTCTGGGCGCTCGAAGCTTACGGCGCGGCGCACATCCTGCAAGAGTTGCTGACGGCGAAGTCCGACGACGTGGCCGGACGCTCGAAGATTTACGAGGCCATCGTCAAGGGCGAGGCCGACTTCAACCCCGGCGTCCCCGAATCCTTCAACGTCCTCGTGCGCGAGTTGCAGTCGCTCTGCCTCGACGTTGAGTTGCTCGACAAGGACGGCGCGGCGGAAGGCGAAGGCGTGGGTCAGGCGTTGACCGCCACGACCGGCGGCGGCCTCCTCGACGGATAATTTGTAGGGACGAGTCCGCTGCCCGTATGCCTGCGCCAGCGGGCGGGCAGCGGAAGTTAAGTCCGCCGCCCCTACGATGTTTTCATCAGCGGTTTACTGCTTACGGAGATTAAAAACGTGTTTCGATTCCAGCAAGATAAAACGCAACTCGCTCCTCACTTCGAGTCAATCCGCATTCGCCTGGCTTCGCCGGAGAAGATCAGGCAGTGGTCGCACGGCGAGGTGACGAAGCCGGAGACGATCAACTACCGCACGTTCAAGCCGGAGCGCGACGGCCTCTTCTGCGCGCGTATCTTCGGCCCCGTCACCGACTGGGAGTGCCTGTGCGGAAAGTACAAGCGCATGAAGCACAGGGGCGTAATCTGCGACAAGTGCGGCGTGGAAGTGACGCAGGCCAAAGTGCGCCGCGAGCGTCTCGGCCACATCGAACTCGCCAGCCCCTGCTCGCACGTCTGGTTCTTCAAGGGTCTCCCCTCGCGCATCGGACATTTGCTCGACATCCCCCTGCGCGAGCTTGAGAAGGTGCTCTACTTCGAGTCCTACATCGTCATTGATCCGGGCGACGCCCCCGTCAAGGAGAAAGAACTCCTGACGGACGAGCGTTACCGCGAGTTGATGCGCGAGTTTCCGGGGCAGTTCGTCGCGAAGATGGGCGCGGAGGCGATCAAGGAACTACTGATGATGGTCGAGGTCGAGGAGCTATCCGTCGAGATGCGCCAGAAAATGCGCGACGAGACCTCGCAGCAGAAGAAACTCAAGTACTCCAAGCGGCTCAAGGTCGTCACGTCGTTCAAAAAGTCGGGCAACAGCCCTTCTTGGATGATCCTCGACGTGATCCCCGTGATTCCGCCTGAGCTTCGCCCGCTCGTGCCTTTGGACGGCGGGCGCTTCGCCACGTCAGACTTGAACGACCTCTATCGCCGCGTCATCAACCGCAACAACCGCTTGAAGAAGTTGATGGAGCTTCGCGCGCCCGAAGTCATCGTGCGTAACGAGAAGCGCATGCTTCAGGAGGCCGTTGACGCTCTGTTCGATAACGGTCGGCGCGGTCGCGTGCTGCGCGGCGTCAACAACCGCCCGCTCAAGTCTCTATCCGACACTCTCAAGGGTAAGCAGGGACGCTTCCGCCAGAATTTGCTCGGCAAGCGCGTGGACTATTCAGGCCGCTCCGTCATCGTCGTCGGGCCGGAACTGAAACTCCACCAGTGCGGCCTGCCGAAGAAGATGGCTTTGGAGTTGTTCAAGCCGTTCATCTACAACCAGCTTGAGAAGCAGCAGTACGCGGCGACGATCAAGCAGGCGCGCGAGATGGTCGACCGGCAGGAGCCGGTCGTCTGGGACATCCTCGAAGAAGTGATTCGCGAGCATCCCGTGCTTCTCAACCGCGCGCCGACTTTGCACCGTCTCGGCATACAGGCGTTCGAGCCTGTCCTGGTCGAAGGCAAGGCGATCAAGATTCACCCGCTCGTCTGCACGGCCTTCAACGCCGACTTCGACGGCGACCAGATGGCCGTCCACATTCCTCTCTCGCCGGAAGCGCAGATCGAGGCGTCGGTCTTGATGCTCGCCAGTAACAACATTCTCTCGCCCGCGAACGGGCAGCCCATCGCCGTGCCCAGCCAGGACATCGTGCTCGGCTGCTACTATCTGACGAAAGACAGGGCGGGCGCGAAGGGCGAGGGGCGCGTCTTCGCTTCGTCCGACGAAGTGCTGCTCGCGCTCGACGCCAAAGAGGTGACGACGCAGACGCCAATCAAGCTGCGCCTCGCCGGCGACTTCATGGACTTGACGCAGGAGCACGACACGCAGGATGTGATGCGCGGCGCGGTGCAGGAAAACGTCCGCCGCGTCATCAATACGACGGTGGGGCGCGTTATCTTCAACGACCAGATTCCCAAAGGTCTGCCCTACTTCAACGGCACGCTCAAGAAGAAGGGCTTGCAGGCGCTCGTCAACTATTGCCACTTGAGACTGGGTCACGAGACGACCGTCAAGATGCTCGACGACCTCAAGAGCCTCGGCTTCCTCTACGCGACGAAGGCCGGCATCTCCATCGGCATTGACGACCTCGTCACGCCGCCCGCCAAGAAGGAACTGGTGGCGAAGGCCGACCGCGACGTGATCGAGGTCGAGAAGCAGTATCGCGATGGCGTCATCACCAACGGCGAACGCTACAACAAGGTCATCGCCATCTGGTCTGAAGTCACGGACAAGGTCGCCAAAGAGATGTTCCTCGCGATGGACGCGCGCGAGAAGGTCAACAAGGAAGCGAACCCGATTCTCATCATGTCGGATTCGGGGGCGCGCGGAACTGCCCAGCAGATTCGACAGCTCGCGGGTATGCGCGGATTGATGGCGAAGCCTTCGGGCGAAATCATCGAGACGCCGATCCGCTCGAACTTCCGCGAGGGCTTAAACGTCCTTCAGTACTTCATCTCGACGCACGGCGCGCGTAAAGGTCTCGCGGATACGGCCTTGAAAACCGCAGACTCCGGGTATCTAACGCGCCGCCTCGTGGACGTGGCGCAGGATGTCATCATCAGCGAGCCGGATTGCGGCACGCTCAAAGGCATACATGCCTCGGCCATCATCGAGGGCGGCGAGGAAATCGAGTCACTGCGCGACCGCATCGTCGGGCGCACGGCGCTCGACGACGTGATTGACCCGGTCGAAGGCCGCATCATCGTCGAATCCAACGAGGAGATCAACGAAGACGTGGCGGCGGAGATTCAACGCTCCGGCGTCCAGCGCGTCCGCATCCGTTCGGTGCTGACGTGCGAGTCGCGGCGCGGCGTCTGCATCAAGTGCTATGGTCGCAACCTCGCCACCGGCAGGCCCGTTGACATCGGCGAGGCCGTCGGCGTCATCGCCGCGCAATCAATCGGCGAGCCGGGCACGCAGCTGACGATGCGGACGTTCCACATCGGCGGCACGGCGCGCCTCGAAGAGTCCAGCAAGCACGAAGCGCGCACGGACGGCACGATTCACTACGTCGAACTGCTGACGGTCAAGAATCGTCGCGGCGAGATCATCGCCATGAACCGCAACGGCGCTTTGACCATCCACGACGAGCGCAACCGCGAGGTGGCGCGCTTCCAGATCGTCTACGGCGCGCACATCCACGTCGAAGACGGCGCACGCGTCAAGCAGGATCAACTGCTCGCCACTTGGGACCCGTTCACCTTCGCCATCCTGACCGAAGTCGCCGGGACGATTAAGTATCAGGACTTGAAGGAAGGCGTGACGGTTGACGAAGAGGTTGACGAAGTGACGGGGCAGTCGCGTCTCGTCGTCAAGGATTCGCCCGACGAGAAGAAGCAGCCTCGTCTGGAAATCCGCGGCGGCACGAACAAGATTCTGAAGACCTACCAGATGCCCGTGCGCGCCAATCTCATGCACGCCGACGCGGACGTGGTGGAACCGGGCGACATCATCGCCAAGATTCCGCGCGAGACGACGAAGACGAAAGACATCACGGGCGGTCTGCCGCGCGTCGTCGAACTCTTCGAGGCCCGTCGCCCGCGCGAGACGGCCATCATGTCCGAGATTGACGGCATTATCTCGCTCGGCCCCATCGCGAAGGGCAAGCGCAAGCTGATCGTCACGGGCGACGACGGCGAGCAGCGCGAGTACGACATCCCGCGCGGCACGCACATCAACGTGCAGGAAGGCGACCGCGTCCGTGCCGGAGAGGCTTTGATGGACGGCCCGCTCAACCCGCACGACATCCTGCGCGTGCTCGGTATGAACCGCCTACAGGAATATCTCGTCAACGAGATTCAGGAGGTCTATCGCTTGCAGGGCGTCAACATCAACGACAAGCACATCGAAGTGATTGTCCGGCAGATGCTGCGCTGGGTGAAGATT
>JAIVJG010000033.1 GCA_020200155.1 Acidobacteriota bacterium
GGCGGCGTCGTGGAGACGACGAGGAGTAAGGTAAGGGTAAGGAACGACTGCGCCTGACGAACAGTGAGGCGCGGCCACGACCGAAGGCGGGCGATGAATCCCCTCAAAGGATTCATCGCCCGCCACCAGCACGCGCAAAGATTGTTTGCGCGGCGACCAAGGAGACGGGAATCGGCTGAAAGATATTCCGGTGCGTTGGAGAGGCAATCGGACGCGCCGAAACTAGCGCAATACGATCAAAGGCATTCCTCCTATTGCGTTGCGCGTCGGCGGGATGAGACACGCGAGTCTCATCCCGCCGTTTTTTTGTATTGATGATCGAAGTTTGATAAACCTGCCGGTTTCTCACACGCCTTCAGACAGCATCGTAGCGCTTGAGCTTGCGGTAGAGGGTCGAGAGGTCTATGCCGAGGATGTTGGCGGCGCGTGCCTTGTCCTGATTGACGGAGGCGAGCGTCTCAAGGATGTACCGGCGCTCGATTTCGGAGAGCGTGGGGCGAAGGCCGTCCGGGTCGCGCACGGTTTCGTGGCTGGCGGCGTCGCGGACGCGCGGCGGGAGGCTGTCGAGATCAACCGCTGCGCCGCTCAGAGTGAAGGCGCGCTCGACGGCATTCTGTAGCTCGCGGACGTTGCCGTGCCATGCGTAGTTGATGAGCGCGGACATCGCCGTCGGCTCGATGGGCTTTTCGACACGCCCCTGCTCGCGCGCCGTGTGCGTGATGAAATGGCGGACGAGGAGCGGGATGTCTTCGCGCCGCTCGCGCAGAGGGGGCAGGTGAATCTCGATGACGTTGAGGCGGTAGAAAAGGTCTTCGCGGAAGCGGCCTTCCGCGACTTCTTTTTCGAGGTCGCGGTTGGTGGCGCAGAGGATGCGCGCGTCGAAGCGGACGGCTGCGCTTGAACCGACGGGCGTCACTTCGTGCTCCTGCACGGCGCGCAAAAGTCGCACCTGCATGGCGGGCGTCACTTCGCCCACCTCGTCGAGAAAGACCGTGCCGCCTTCAGCCGCGCGGAAGAGGCCGGACTTGTTGGCGACCGCGCCGGTGAAAGCGCCTTTGGTGTGGCCGAAGAGTTCGGATTCGAGGAGCGTTTCCGGGAGCGCGCCGCAGTTGACGGTGACGAAGGGGCGGTCTGCGCGCGGGCTGTTGTGGTGGATGGCGCGTGCGACGAGTTCCTTGCCCGTGCCGCTCTCGCCCTGTATGAGAATGTTGGTGTTCGTCGCAGCGACTTTTTCGACGAGGCGAAAGACCTGCTGCAAGACCTCGCTCGTGCCGATGATTTCCGAAAAACTGTAGCGGCGGTCGAGTTCGCGGCGGAGCGCGCGGTTCTCGCGGAACAGTTCGCGCTGGCGCAGCGCGTTCTTGACGGACTGCAAGAGGTCTTCGTTGACGAACGGCTTGGTGACGTAGTCGTAAGCGCCCTTGCGTAGCGACGCGACCGCCGTGTCAACGGACGAGTAGGCCGTCATCACGATCACGACGGCTTCGGCGTCCACGTCCTTGATGCGGTCGAGCAGGGCGAGGCCGTCCATGCCCGCCATGCGAATATCCGTGAGCGTGACGGCGACATCCTCCGACGCGAAAATCTCCAGAGCCTCTTCGGCGCTCGCGGCGGCGGAGTGCTGACGCGCAGGTCGCCGCCGCCGGGCATGGCGTCGCGCGCGTTCAGGAGAAGGTTGAGAAAGACCTGTTGCAGTTGATCGGAGTCGGCGGAGACGAGCGGCGCGTGCGTGTCCCATTCCGTCGCCAGGCGCAGGGTTTTGAAAGAGTTGTCGAAGCTGGCGAGACGGATGCTCGCTTCGACGACGCGCGCCACATTGAGCGGCGCGCGTGCGGGCTGGCGCGTCCGCGCGAAGTCCATCATGTCGCGCAAGACCTGCGTGATGCGCGTGATCTGTGTGGAGATGAGACGGAGCATCTCGCGCGTCTCGGCTTCGTTGCCGGCGTTCGGCGTGCGCGTTTGCAGAATCTGGATGAGCGACGAAATCGAGGCGAGCGGGTTGTTGACTTCGTGCGCGACGCCGGCGGCGAGCGTCCCTGCGGCGGCGAGTTTTTCCGTGCGGATCAGTTGCTCGTTGAGTGCGCGCAGGCGTTCGATGTCGTCGGCCATCTTGCGGCTCATCTCGTTGAAGGAGGCAGCGAGGAGTCCTACCTCGTCGTTGCTTTCCAGATTTGCCTGCGTGCCGTAGGCTCCGCCGGCCACGTCCACGGCGGCCTCGGTCAGGCGGCGCAGCGGGCGCGAGATGATGCGGATGACGAGCGCGACGAGAATCAGGTTCGGCAGTAATGCCGTAATCACGCTGAAGACGAGATAGCGTTTCCAAGCTTCGGGCGTCTGGCCGGTAAAACTCCACCAGACGATGGGCACTTGCAGCAGTACGAAACTGAGGACGGCGACGCCCGCGATGGAGAGCGCGACCTTGTAGGCGATGGGGAAGAGGCGAAACTGGTCGAGCGCGGACTGGAGCGAGAAGAGCTTGAAGTTCGTGATGGCGTAGGCGTAGATGATGACGCCGACCAGCACGAAGACCGAGCCGACGGGGAGCAACGCATAGTTGCCCGCGAGCGGCAGCGCAATGTTGGCGAGCGTGTTGAGCACGCACGTGATGACGAGCGCCCAGATGATCGCGCCGAGTTGCTTTCCCCACAGGCTCCCACGGTAGCGGCGGTATTTCACGTAGAGCAGCGCGAAGCCGTAGGCGAACACGCCGTAGACGTAGAGGCCGAAGGCGTATGCGAGCGGCGTCAGCCTGATTTCAAGCTCGCTGCCGTTGAAACGCAGGCCGTCCCACATCATCCCTGCGAGCGCCGCCGGCACGAGCACCGCGCCCGGCGCGAACACGACGGCGGCGCGCTTCACAGGAACCGGCCCGTTTTCGGGAAAGACCCACGCGAAGACGACGAGCGAGTATTGCAGCAGCAGCGCGATGATGAAGCTGACGCTGGCCCACATCTGCGCCAGTCCCGCGCCCTCACTCGTAAAACCCCAGAGCACGATGTCCTTGATCGTCCACAGCGCCATGCAGGCGACGAAGGCGGCGAACGTCTGGTGCGTGCGGCTGCGCGGCGCGGCCACGAAGACGTAGAAGCCGAGCAGCACGAGCAGGAAAAGCGAGAGGAGGAGCAGCGCGAGAAGCATAAGAGAGTAGCCGGTATCAGTAGCCGGTAGAAAGAATCGGGCTGTGCGCTTTTCTACTGGAAGCTGGCCGCTGGCTCGTCGTCTATCGCGCCGCGCCCTGTTCAGTACGGGACGACGAAAGGACTCAGAATCAGCGCGGCGATGACAGCCGGGACGCCAAACGCCAGCGGCCAGAGTTGGCTTGCCTCAATCATACCACCGCGCGCGAGCAGGCGGTGAAGCGACGTGAACGCGGAGAAGCCGAGCAGCGCGACGGGGACGGCGCAGGCCGCGCCGAAGAGTGCGCCGAAGCCGAAGAATAAAGCTCCACCCGCCGCACCAGTGACCACTGCCCAGGCGAACGCCAGCAGCAGGGACGCGAAGAGAGTCGCCGCCCACGAGCGTCGCTCGAAGTTACTGACCTCTACGTCAACCTGCCGGAACAGCGCCGCGCCCATCGCACACCCGACGACGCAGCAGGTGACATTCATCGCCAGGCAGAGAAGTAGCCAGACGGGAAAAGGGTTGGACGAACTGTGCAAGCCTGCACCCATCCTGCCTCCGAACATCCTGAAGAAGATCGCGGCGGGCGGGAGCAGTCCCATGAGCATGCCGAAACGCGCGTAAGCCTGAGCGCTCGTGAGCGGTCGGCGCATGACGATCACCTGCTCGCCCTCGCGAGTTCGCCGCGAGACACCGCCGCGCTGTTCGTCGCGCGCGAGTTGTGAAGCGAGCCACGTCAAGCTCGCTTGAACGTCGTAGTCTGCGGGAGAGGGGCGACAAATGCTTCGTGTGCCGTTGGTGTCATACATGGTTCTCCTCCTTGCGCGGCGTCAGACGGCGCGTCATGCGAACTGCCCGTCAACGGAAGACGCAGGCGCGCGCACTCCGCGTCGAGCAGCCGCGAGACGCTCACCGCCGCCTGCCAGTCGTCCAGAAGCGAGAGCAACTCGATGGCGCGCGCGAACGCGTGGAGCAGGGCTTCGACGACGGGCCGCTCCGACGAAATGAACTGCGGCGACTTTGGATAAAGTGTGTGTGCCGTCTCGCGCACGGCGGCGAGCGCGTGGAGCATCTCCGCGCGTGCGCGTGCGCGGTGCGCGAGCAGACGCGAGACATTGCGCCTGTGTGTGCAGCGACCGGCGAGTAGCAGGTCGTCGCCCGTTCGGCCAGCGAGTCGGCACAATTCCATCTCGCGCGCGGAAGGCGCATCGTCGGCGTGTGCCTCGGCGGCGGCCAGCGTCAGTCCCGTGTACCGCTCGACGCATTCGCGCGCCGCGAACATCACATGCCGCTCGGTTTCATTCTTCAAGCCGGACGTTTGTTCCAGAAGGTCTTCCACGGCGCGTAGTGAATTGATGAGCGCGCGTTTGGCCTGCTCGATCTTCCGCTCGTCCTGACGTGTGGACAACGCTCCGTCGCCTCTCGCTCGGATGTTGAGTGCTGCTGCGCGGCGGTTAATCAGAAGCAGCCCCGCCGTCAGAGGCCACAGGAGCGCGACGCCCACAGCCCTCGCCAGAGAGCGCGGGTCGTGTGCGCGGAGCGTCTGCCCGCGCAGGAAGTGCGCGACTCCGAACGGGGCCGCCGTGGCAAGATAGATGGTGATGAGTTCGCTCAGGCGCATGGCTGCACGCCTGAAGTGCAACGCATATGCCAGCCCGCGCGGGCAGCGTGCGCCGGGTCGGGGCACGCGCACGCCTTCGTTTGTACGCAACGAGTTAGCTCGACACGGGAGCATGCGGAGGGTCGAAGCCGCCACGTCCTGCTTTTGGCAAAGAGCGCCGCGCGCCTGACGGCTTTGGCATTCTGCCAAGCGACGATCCACACGCTCGCGGCTGTATGCTATGAAGCCACGCGCCCGCCTGAGTGTTCGCACCTGTTGCGCGCGGGCTGTCTAAAAGGCGTCGGAAGAGCCGGGAAAAAAGCGCGGGCAACTGTCGCCGCGCGCCGCGCATCTCTCCAATGCTCCCGGACTTTTCCGCTGCAAAGCTCGCGTATGTGTGTTCTCGCACACATGAATGCCCAGGTTTTATTGCGATGTCCTGACAGTTGAGCGGGCAGGCCTGCCCCGCATCACCTTTAATATTACTTGTGGCCTCCGGTTTGCTATACAGGCGCGCGTGCCCGCTACCGGATTCGGGAATCGAACAAAAGGGAACTTTTAGACAGGTCAGTTCGTCTAAGAGAGCAACACTAGGGAAGAACTAAAATTACGATCATGAATACGAAGACCCCAATTAAAGTCATCAAACGCGGCGAGAGAAATCGCCGTGAGGAAAGCGCCGCCCAAGAAACGACGCAGCAGAAGAAGTCCGCACCGGAAACCGCACGCGACATGGTCGCGACCGTCAGCGAATGGGTGAATGAGTTTCAGCAGAAGCGCCGTCGTGAAACCAAGAAGGCCATCAAGCTGCTCCTCTCCGAGACGGCCCCGCAGACCAGCAAGGCATAAGTCCCAGCCACACACCGCGAGCTTTCTCCAACGCACTAAACGAGCGTGACGCGCCGGTCGGGTTCTCCTGAACCGGCGCTGAACCTCGTACACTTTTCGACGAAAGCTTGTCAGTGTCTTAAGTCTGTGTTGCTGAACTGAAAAAAGAGCGGCGAGCCGTTTGCATGACTCGCCGCTTTAGTTTCTATGACAACGGCACGCCGACACCGGCAGCCTTGAGCATTGTCTCATCCACGCCCCGCCCCGCGCAGCAGTCGGCCAGCTTCCCGTCAACGACTACTGCCGGAACGCTCCGGACTCCGTACTGCCTGGCTCTCGTTGCCACATCCGGCTGGTGCATGTCTAAGACCTCAACCTCGCATGACGGACAGGCGATAGAGTTGACCATCTGGATTGTTTCTTCACACGCGGGACAGCCCGCGCTGAAAATTTCGATTTTACGTTTACTCATAATGACTTCTCCTTTCTAAAAGCATTATAGACCCTGTAGACGAGTACAGGGTCAATGCCTGGCTTAATAGTTCCGTCAACATCTAAAATTGAGCCGTGGGCCGGAAAATAAAAGTTAACAAAAAACGGTCAATGCCTTTATCCGCGTCCGGCTCCTGAAGCCTGATCTTCCGGCTTCTTCCCCTCAATCAACTTTTTTCCTTTGCAATCTTCGCCGTTCGTGCTTATATTTCGGGCGGAGTAAACATTCCTGGATTGTCGGCGCAGCCGCACCTGCGGAGGTAAATTTCCGGCATTGCTCGCGCCGCCGCCGTCATACACATTTCGAGGAGGCAAAAAACAGAAATGACATACGTCGTTTGCGAACCCTGCGTCGGCTGCCGTTACACGGACTGCGTGGTGGTTTGTCCCGTGGAGGCTTTTCATCTGGACGACGCCGCAGTTTGGATCAACCCCGAAACCTGCATAGATTGCGACGCCTGCGTGCCGGAGTGCCCGGTCGAGGCCATCTTCGCCGAGGACAAAGTGCCCGAGGAGTGGGCCTTCTATACACCGATCAACGCCGAGAAATCTCTGAGCGGGCTACCGATCATCACCGAGAAAATTGATCCCCTGTGCTAAAAGCACCGTGGACGATAGCGAGCGCCCGTGCGTGAGCGGCGCTACTTTTCGGCGCGCAAGCAGAGACCCTTGGCCGGGGCTGGTGCTTGCGCGTCGCCGTCTCAGACGGGCGGGCTGAAGGCGGCGGGCAAACTTATGGAGACACGCACGAAGCGTTGGCTGGGCGTCGTGGCGGGATTGGCTGCGGGCGCGTTTGGAACCACACTGATAGTGCGGCGCAGGAAATCAATGCGGGGGAAAAAATCCATCTACGATCAATACAACCGCGCGAGCGCCGACCGCTGGGCGCGTCCCGGCATGAGCGTCACGTTCCGCGCCGAGTTGATGCCGGGCCGCGATCCCGCCGAACGGACTTTCCGCATCACGAAGGTGCTGCCGAGCGGTCGCGTCACGCTGGAAGGATTCGCGGGCGAGCACACAGAGACGGAGTTTGAACACGTTCGTTAGTCCCGCCGGCGGGGGAAGCGAATAGGACACGCGATGTCACAGCAAAGAATTGACGCACTCCTGGCGATGACCGAAGCGCAGCCTGGTGAGGCGATGGTCTGGTACGGCCTGGCGAACGAATATTTCAAACTCTCGCGCTGGCGCGAGGCCGCCGACGCGTTGCGCCGCGTCGTCTCGCTCAACGCCGATTACACGTCCGCTTACCAGATGCTCGGCACGTCGCTGATGAATCTGGGCGAACGTGAAGAAGCGACGCAGGCGTGGAGGGACGGAATCGAAGTGGCGGGCCGCACAGGCGCGTGGAAGGCTCGGCAGCACATGGAAGGCTTGCTGGCCGGAGCGTCGGAGGCGGGAGACTCTCCCGGTTTGTGTCAGGATTGAAGCTGTAGGCCTTGGGTTTGATTCAGCCGCTCCGACTGCCGGGGCGGCTTTCGTTTTTTCACCACGAATATTCCCTGCCGGGCTGCATCGCGCTCAGGCGCGGGACGCCGAGCGCTTCGAGTTGCTCGATGAGTTGCTCGCGGTAAGTCGGCTTGAGATGGACGGCGAGGATTTCGAGGTCTGTGTGCGTGAGTTTGCGTAGTTCCTTGCCGAGCGCGGCGGGCGTCAGGTGGCCGGAGTTTTGAGCAAGCTCCGCCAGCGCGTTGGGGAAAGAGGCTTCGATGAGCAGGGCGTCAACGCGCGGTGTGCGGTTGACGAGTCGCCAGAATTCCTCCGTGGCGGAGGTGTCGGAACTGAAAGCGACGGTCTTTTGTCCGTCCAACAGGATCATGCCGACGGTGGGGACGATGTGGTTGACGGGGACGGCGCTGACGCGCAGGTGCGCGACGCTGAACTCGCGCCCCGCGCGAAAAGGCACGAACTCCATGACGCGCGTCCGCTTGTTGCTGAACGTGTGGAACGGCGGATAGACGGTGCCGTTGAAGATGTCGCGTTCGAGCAGGCGGATGACCTCTTCGGTGGCGTGGACGCGAATCGGCTCGGTGAGCGTGCCGAAGAGGTCGTCAATGAAGATGGGGAGCGTGGCGACGTGATCCATGTGCGGGTGCGTGATGATGATGTCGCGCACGCCGGCGCGTTCGGCGTCGGAGGTCGCGATGGCGATGCTGCCGGCGTCAATCGCGACGCGCTCGTCCACGATGAAGCAGCTCAGTCGCTGTTCGGCGTTCGCGCGCCCGTGGGCGTCAATGGTGCTGGGCAGGAGTTTGATCTTCACAGTTGGCTTTGAGGTGTGGCTCCTCCTCTCCGAATCGTTTCCCCGGAACGAGAGACGGGCCGCGCGTGGTTGTGGCTCGCAGCTCGGACGGCGCAGTTTACCTCAGAAATTAACTTCCCACACTGCCGAGCCGTGCGCGCAGTTCGTAGAGCGTCCGCATATACATCGCTTCACGCTGCGAGTCGGAGTCGTCGCGCGAGGCGAGGCCGCGTGCGACGCGGTTGCGGTGGAAGGCGAGTTCGCTGGCGAGACCGTTAAGCTGTCGCCGCGCTCGCCAGGCGGTCAGGCCGCCGCGCGCCAGTGCGCGGAAGGAAGCGGACATGCGCCGGCGGATGCTGCACAGGCAGTCGTAGTCGTCCGGCGAGAGCAGTCCGATTTCAACGTCACACCGGAGGTGCTCGCGCAGGATGCGCCCCTCGCGCCGCAACGCGAAGATCACGGCCAGGATGACGGCGGCGAAGACGGGCACCATCACCATGAAGTACATCAAGAGGGCGACCCACGCATTGTCGAGCCGCTCGCTGAAGTAGATCGAGGCGTTCCAGGCGCAGTGCAGGATCATCGCGAGTGCGAATCCGGCGAGCGGCGCGAGCGTCCGGACGGCCCGGCGGCTCGACTGGCTCGCCACGCCCAGGCCGATGCCCGTCATGCTCGTGAACAGCGGGTGCGCGTAAGGCGAAAACATCCCGCGCACGATGAAAGTGCCGAACGCGCCGCCCTCCGTCACAGCCTCGGCGTAATACTTGACGTTCTCCGTCATGGCGAAGCCCAGCCCGATCATCGCGGCGTAGACGATGCCGTCGAGCACGCCGTCGAACTCGTCGCGCTTCCAGAAGTAGAGAGCGAAGAGCGCGAGTGCCTTGGCGCTCTCCTCGACGACGGGCGCGGAAATGACGAGGCCGTAAAAGCCTGCGACATCTTTGTTGAAAAGTCCTTCAACCAGAAGCTGGCCGAGGGAGTTGACGAGGAGCGCGAAGAAGACCGCGACCAGCGCGCCCCAGAAAAAAGCCGTGGCGAGCATCCACGCAGGCTCCGCTTCGTAGCGATCCAGCCACAGCACCAACGTCACGTAGATGGGGACGGGCAGCGCGGCGATGACGAGGCCGGCGAGCAACGCGACCGGCCCGGTCTCGTACCCGATAATCCAGAGCGTCAGAAGCCCGAACAGGAGCGCGACCAACGCGGCGATGGATGCGCCCGCCCATTTCAGGCCGCTGCGCCTACGCGTTCTTCCCTCCGTCGGCGTCGCCGGCGGGGCGGGGTAGGGGGCAGCCGAAAAATTTCTCATAGCCATGTGCGTCGCTGGCCGGAGCGCGGCGTGCGTCTTTCGTCGCGGTGTCGCTCTTTGAAAATCACTCGTCGTGTGTCCTGCCTCGTCAGGCGCGTGAGAACAGGAGAGCGAGCAGCCCGCCGATTAACAAAATCGCGACGAGTCCGATGATGAAGAATTTCATCGTGCCGCCGCGTGCCCCGGTCTCTGACGACAACGGCGCTGGCTCCGTTTGCGCCTGTGCGTCTGTCTGCGCGGAGGGCGTGCTCTCGATGCTCGACTGCCCGGCGACGGGCAAGCTGCCGGTCGTCTGTTCAGATTTTGACGGCGCGACGGGGAACTTCTGCCCCATCAAAGTCTCCGGAATCTTCCACGAGTCGTCCTCGCCTCCGCTTTGCGTCGCCATGTCGGAACCCATCACGGCACCGCACTTGGGGCAGAAAGCTTCCTCTTCGTGGACGTTCGCGCCGCAGTTCCGGCATCTGGCATCCATCGGCTCGGTCTCCTTTTGGTCACAGTAAATGCCACGGGCGCGGCTGACCGTACAACTACCACGCCTTGCGGGACGATAGAACGCGCCGGCAAACCTGCTTGACAATGCGGCAAGTATAAACGCATCCAGAATTGACTTCCAATAATAATGAAGGGCTGCGGGATGAGAGCCGAGGGATGAACAGGCAAGCACGAAACTCAGGAGCCGCGCCGTCATCCCTCGTCCAGCCTTCCACGTCCATGAGACGCTCCCGCATCTTCCTCAACTGGTTGACAGACTAAATCGAAAAAGTTGAGTATAATTCCAGTTCTCACACAGGGCGCGTGCCTGTCCCCGGTAGGGCCGGAATTCACTCGCGCGCGGGGCGTCACTACCTTTAACGAAAGTCTTTTTCAGCCAACGGAGAAAATCACTTGCCAGGCAGTTCAGCCGGACAATTCATGCCGAGAGACGGGCGCGCCCGCCCGCCGCAGGCAGGAGCACGCAGGCGCAACGGCCCGCATCCGCGCATGCCCTCCACCGTCGGCTACATGGTCGCGGCGGGCGGGCTGTCGGTCGCGCTCTTTCTGGCGATCTGGTATCTGCTGCGCGAGGACGGCGACAACGCGCTCTGGATCGCGGGGCTGGTCGCGGGGTTCGTGATCCTCGTCGCGGCGGGGGCGCGCGAGGTGGTGATGCGGCGCGCGTGGGCGCGCTACACGCGCGAGATGGAGTCGGAGATGCGTAGTGGGGATTCCATGCGCCGACCCGTCAAACAGGCGGGCATGCAGTCGAGCGTGCACGCCTCTGCGACGGCTTTGCGCGCTCTCCAGCAGCGACTGGCCGAGGCGGACGTGGCGGGCGCAACGCCCGAAGCGCAACTCGAAGCCTACCGCCTGTGCGAGCAGTATCTCGCCAACTCGGAAGAGGTGTTGCGCGCGGCGACCGCCGCAGACATGCGCGCGGCCCTGCGTTCCGGGCAGGAGCGCGTGCGCCCGCTTCAGAAGAAATACCTGCTCGCGTGGGCGCGCGGCGAGTCCACGCGCCTGACGCACGAGGCTCAGCGGCGTGTGCGTCTCTCCGACAGGATCGAAACGGCGCAGCGCGCTCTCGAAGTGCTCGATGAGGCTCTCAGAGTCTATCCGGGCGAGCAGGAGTTGAGCGACTCTTCGACGGCGGTGCGTAACTTTATCGCCTCGATCAAGGTCGGGCAGTGGGTCGAGATGGCCGAGCGCGCGGCGTTTCGCGGCAAGTACGTGCGCGCCGTCGCGCGTTACCGCGACGCTCTCTTCTACCTCTCTCGCGCCGACATGGGCGAGGACGCGCGTGAGGAGGCGGCCAATCGCATTCAGCGCGAGATAGAATTGCTGCGCGCGAGGCTCGCGACCGGCGAGCCGTCTGCCGACCCGACGCTCGTCGAGCCGCGCCAGACGAAGAGTGCCAGGCGCGTCAGTCGAGTCGAGGAGGAAGCTTCTCTCGACAAAATCCCGGTCGAAGGCAACGGCGAGCGGATTTTATGATTGCCCAGAACTGCCCGAAATGTCGAAGCAGTCGCGTCCATCGCGGCTATCAGGACACGCCGCTCCTGCTGCGCCTCGTTGGTATTTATCGCCTCCTGTGCGACAATTGCAATCTCCTGTTCACGGGATGGGCTATGCCGGGCACGGTGCCCGCGCGAGGCAGCCGGAGAAAGAAGCATCACACGACGCCGGAGGGCGTGCCCCGCCGCGACTCAAGGTGAGTTTGCCGTCCGCAGTGGCCGAATAAAGTTCGCGCGCAGGCAGCCTTTGACAGCCCCGTTGACATCTATCTGGTTTCGCCAGTAGCGGCGGACAATTTGACGGGCCGACCAGGGGAAACCTCTCACGCCAGGAAGGTATTTATGAAATCGAAAAATTTACTTATGTTGCTCGTCCTCTTTTGCGCCTGTGCCGTGGCCGTATCGGCCCAGCAGGGGAGCGGAGGGGGTTCCGGCTCGCAACTCAGCGCGGCGGCCTCGACCGGCGCGGACTCCGCCAGTGCTTCGTTCGACGGCGTCGGCGTCAAAAAGTACCTGCTCGGCCCCGGCGACGTGCTGGACTTACGTGTCTTCGGCGAGCCGCAGTTCAGCGGCGCGCTGGTCGTTAACGACGAAGGCAACGTCGAAGTGGCTTTCGTGGACGACCCGATCCCGGCGCGCTGCCGCACAGACCGGGAGATCAAGAAAGACATCGTCTCGGCGCTCGCAAAATACCTCAAGAAGCCGCAGGTGAGCTTGCGCGTGACGGAGATGCGGAGCCGGCCTCCGGCAGTCGTCTACGGCGCGGTGCGTAACCCTTCGCGCTTTGACATGCGCCGCCGTGTCCACCTGCTTGAGTTGCTCGCCTATTCGGGCAGCGTCACGGAGCAGGCGAGCGGCGACATACAGGTCTTCCACACCGAGCCGCTGCTGTGCGCCGAACCCGAAGACCTCGTCGAGGAAGCGAAAGTGGCGAAGGCGAGTAACGCCAACCCGCTCATCCTGCCTTATAACACCTACAGTATTCGCGAACTGAAACTCGGCAAGAAGGACGCCAACCCGGTCGTGCATCCCGGCGACATCGTGCTCGTGCAGGAAGCCTATCCGATCTACGTGACGGGCGCGGTCGTCTCGCCCAACAGCCTGTACCTGCGCGAGAATCTGTCGCTCTCGCGTGCCATCGCGCAGGTTGGCGGCGCGCGTAAAGGGGCGAAGACCGAGAAGGTGCGGATCATCCGCACGAAACCGGGCGGCGAACTGGAGCCGGAAGTGATCGTGGCGAGCCTCGATGCCATCAAAAGCAAGAAGCAACCCGACATCGCGCTCAAGCCCTACGACATCATTGACGTGTCGGATGGCAGTCCCTTCAACCTGAAGAATCTGCCGCAGACATTGCTCGGCATGGTGGCCGGCGGCGCGCAGCAAGTGGTCTCCTACGGCTCGATCAGGATCGTCCAGTAGGTACGGAACTGCATGGAGCATGGAGAGGTTGGTCTGTGCGGGCCAACCTCTCTTTTTTGTGTGGCGCGGCAAACGTCGCCCGTCGCCGTTCGCACGCGCTGGCGGGTCTGTGCTAAATTACGCGCTTTGCTGAGGCAGGAATTTTTAAGGAGAGTTTAGATGAGTAGAAATGTAAGCCGGACGGCGACGGCAAGGCCGCGCAGAAAGAGTCGTCGCGCGTCGCTTTTGTGGATCATGGCCGTGAGCGCCGTCGTCATCGTGCTGCTCTGGCAGGAGCAGATCGCCCTCCTCTATTTGCTCGCCACCGTGAGCATGGCGGTACTGCTGATTGTCGTCGCGATGGCCGACCTGCACTACGGCGAAAGACCGGCGACCGAAAACATCCCTTACGACGACGCGGCGGCCATCTCGGACGGAACCGCTGCCGCTGCCGCCTCCACTTCCCAGGGCACGACCTCGTCGCGGGCCGCGAAAGCACGCCGTAAAAGGTAGCTTGCCGGCGTATACGGTTCGCCCCGGCTGAGATTGCCGCCACACTCGAACTGTGGCTTCGCCCGAATCGAAAAGCGCGTGCCGTTCATCGTTAACCGAGCGGCACGCGCTTCTCTCTGCGCCTCCTCTCAAAATCAACATTTGAAAGAGCAAGAGGGCCAACATGCGTCTTACAGCTACGATACTGCTGCTCACGGCATTGATTCTGGGGCAGGTAGTCCCCGCCCGCGCTTACACATTTCAGTTCAACAGCACCGGCAGCGTACAGGTCAAATGGCCAACCAGAATCATCATCATTGCCCTGTCGAACTCGCTCACGGCTCCGCAGTCGCACATCAAGGCCGGCAGTGACGCGATAGGGGCGGCGCGCAGGGCGCTGGCGCACTGGGCAGACGCCGCCAACATACAGTTCGTCGTCCAGCCGGACAGCGCCGCGCAGACGATTGGACAAGACGGCGTCAGCCTGATTACGGTCGCGACGGCGAACGCCACGCAGTTCAGCAACCCTCTGAGGCCGGGCCGCTCGCGCATCTTCTTCGACCCGAACACGGGCGCGATCACCGAAGCCGACCTCGCCATTAATCCCAACGTCGCGCGGATAGACCCTTTCACGGGCGCGACCGTGGCGAGCTTCTTCTCGACAGACGGCACGCCCGGCAGCTACGACCTCGAATCCACCTTCACGCACGAGATCGGTCACATGCTGGGCCTCGAACACTCGGCGGTCTTGAGCGCGACGATGCAACCGCGCCAGGGCGTCAACGGAACTTACAACCTGCCCGCGCAGACTACGCGCACGCTCTCCGACGACGACCGCGCGGGCATCGCCGCACTCTATAACCCGCAGCGCGGCACCGGCGCGATTCAGGGCACGGTGAACTACACGGGCGGCCCGGCGGTGTTCGGCGCGCACGTTTGGGCCGAAGAGTTGACGACGGGCAGGGTCTTGGCCGGCAACATCACGCCGCGCACAGGCGCATACCGCATCGAGAATTTGCCGCCGGGCCAGTATCGCGTGGTCGCCGAATATCTCAACGAGCCGGTCAGCCCGTCCGAGATCGCATCGTCCGGCAACGGCCTCTACACGGGCCTCAGTACGACGAGCACGGCACCCTTCCTCGTCTCCGAGACGCAGGCGACGGTCGCGGCGGACGCAACCGTCACGCTCCCCGTCTCCGTCAACGGCTCGACGCCGTTTCTCAACCCCACGTTCGTCGGTCGCAACGGACAGCTCTCGACCATCGGCGTGCCGCTCGTGCCGGGCGAGAGAACCAGCATCCTTGTCGGCGGTGATAACCTTGTCAGCAACAACGGCGGCGTTCTTGTCTCTCTGGTCTCTTCGGTGAGCACGAACTCGCCTTTCATCGTCGTCAACAGTATCCAGCCGCAAATCTTCGGCACGCTGCAAGTGCTGAGCGTTGATGTCAGCGTTGCCGGCACGGCCCCTCCGGGCGATTACAGTGTGCGGCTCGCTTCAACTACCGGCGAGGTGGCGTATGTGTCGGGCGGTTTGACGATTGACCTGCCGAACGGCACGACGGCCACGAGCGCGAACCCGATTGACGCTCCGCAGTTCTTCGTTGCACAACACTATCGCGACTTCCTTAACCGCGAGCCGGACGCTGCGGGCCTCTCCTTCTGGACGAACCAGCTCACAGAGTGCGGAGGCGACGCACAGTGCCGCGACATACGGCGCGTCAACGTCAGCGCCGCGTTCTTCCTCTCGATAGAATTTCAGCAGACGGGCTATCTCGTCTATCGCATCCACAAGGCCGCGTTCGGCAACCTGCCGGGCAAGCCTGTGCCCGTCACGTTTCAGGAATTCCTGCCGGAGACGCGGCAAATCGGCAGGGGCGTCGTCGTCGGCGCGCCCGGCTCGGAGCAGCAACTCGAAGCGAACAAGCAGGCGTTCTTCAACGACTTCGTCAACCGCGCGGACTTCATGGCGCGCTACCCGACGATGTTATCGCCCGAACAATTTGTGGATACGCTGAACGCGAACGCAGGCGGCGCTCTCTCGCAGGCCGAACGCGACACGCTGGTCAATGGCCTGAGGAACAACACACTGACGCGCGCACAGGTCTTACGCGCGGTCTCGGAAGACCCAGACCTTTCGCAGAGGGAGTTCAACCCGGCGTTCGTGTTGATGGAGTACTTCGGATATCTCAGGCGCAACCCTGACGACGCGCCCGACGCGGACTTCTCCGGCTACTTTTTCTGGCTGAACAAGCTGAACTCATTCGGCGGCAACTTTATCAACGCCGAGATGGTCAGAGCCTTCATCACCTCCGGCGAGTATCGCGCGCGTTTCGGCCCGGCTTAAAGCGACGGCAGACGCGCTCGCCGGATTGTCAACAATCAATCCGTTTACCTGCACGAACGGTCAGCACAAAAAGAGACGGGCGGAGTGGCTCCAATCCACTTCGCCCGTCTCTTGCCTCGTCTGACAGTTGCGTCGTTTCAGGTCAGGCAGGGCATCTTGAGGATACGCGGCACTTCACAACGTCCTGTTGTCGTCCAGCATGATGCCGTTGCCGACCATGATGCCGTTGCCGACCATAATACCGTCGGCGAGGATGAGTCCGTTGCCGACCATAATGCCGTCGGCGAGGATAAGTCCGTTGCCAACCATAATGCCGTCGGCGAGGATGAGACCATCGGCCAGGATGAGTCCATCAGCGCCGAGGTGAAGCGCGTCACTCAGCATGATGCCGTCGGTCAGCATAATGCCGTTGCCGACCATAATGCCGTCGGCGAGGATCAATCCGTCGCCCCTCATCAAACTGTCGGCGAGGATCAATCCGTCGGCGAGAATCAGCCCGTCAGCGAGAATCAATCCGTCGGCGAGAATCAATCCGTCGGCGAGAATCAGTCCATCAGCGAGGATCAGCCCATCGGCGAGGATCAGCCCGTCAGAGAGCATGATGCCGTCGGACAGCATAATGCCGTCGGATAGCATGATGCCGTTAAGGAGAATGGGTTGCTCGTTGAAGAGCACGCCGTTGGCATAGGTGACGCGATTCGCCGCCGCGACCGACTCGCCACCGATCTCCACCGAATGGCTGAGCGAGTTGAGCGTGACGCCGGGGCTGAAGACGTGGTCGCCCGCTTTGAGCTTGTCCGCGTTCGGAACGATGGCGCGCGCCATCGAGACCGCCGCCGCCGCGTTGACTTCGCCCGCGCCCTGCTGCAACACACTCTGTGTCTTGTTGCCGAAGAGCGTGCCGGGCAACGCGTTGGCCGTGCGCAGCAGTGCCGCCTTGATGAGCGTGGGGGTCAGGGAGTGGTTGGCTTCGAGCATCAACGCCACCGTGCCGCTGACGACCGGGGCCGAGAAGGACGTGCCGTAGTACTTGAAGTAAGCGTTGTGCATTGCGTTGCCGTTGACGGGCTGCACGACGCGGTCGGGGCGCTGCCCCGCAGTGTGTGGGGTGTCTTGCGACATGGCGGCGATGATGCCGCGTCCCGGCGCGACGAGGTCGGGCTTGGCAATCATGTCAAAGCGCGTCGGGCCTTTCGAGGAGAACTGCGCCACGGTGTCGTCCGAGCGCTTCACCGTGCCCTGCGAATCAGTCGCGCCGACGGTGATGACGTAAGGGCTGTTGCCGGGGCTGTTGATGCTGCCGTAGACCGGGCGATAGATGGGATCGCCGTTCGGCTTGTGGCCGACGATCTCGTCCGTGCGGCCAAAATTGCCTGCGGTCGCCACGACGACGAGGCCGGAGCGGACGGCACGCGCGACCGTCTGACACAGCGGGTCCGTGTGGAACGACTCGCGCGGCGGCGCGCCGAGGCTCATGTTGACGACGCGAATGTTGAAGCGCTTCTGGTTGACGATTGCCCAGTTGACCGCGCTCATCACACTGCTCGTCGTGCCCGATCCGTCGTCGCCGAGCGCCTTGAGGTCAATCAGCGTCGCGTCGGGCGCGATGCCTGCGTAGTTGCCCGCGTAGCCGCCCGATGCCGCGCCGTTGCCCGCCGCGACGCCCGCGACGCCTGTTCCGTGCCCTTCATGGTCGCCATTGCCGGAGCCGGTGAAGTTGACCGAGACGGCGACGCGCGATTTGTTGTTGTTCTTCTGAAAGTCTGGGTGGCTGGCGCTGATACCGCTATCAATGACGGCGATGCCGACGCCCTTGCCCGTCAGTCCCGGCGTGTGCGGCTGACCCGCCTGCACGAGTGCCGCGCCGGTCGTCTCGCGCGTCACGTCCATCTGCGCTCTGACGATGCGATCCGGCGAGATGTAACTGATGTCGTCGCGCCCCGCGAGCGCGCCTAACTGGTTCAAAGACACGTCCGCCACGACGGCGTCGAGCGCCTCGAAGCCCTGCCGCGTCGAGCCGCCTTCCTGTGCAATCGCGCTGCTCTGCGCCGCCGTAGGGCGACCCTTCGTCTGGATGATGACGCGCACGAGACCGCCGGAGATTGTCTGCGATCCGTTCGACGCTGGTGTGTTACTCAGGGAGGTGAATTCAGGCGCGAGCTTGGGGTTGCTCTGCGGCGCTTCCGTTTCCTCGCGGCGCTTTGCGGCGGCGGGGGTCGAGAACGAAGCGAGGGAAATAGTGATGAGGCTAACGAGGACTAAGCAAACTGTGATTCGACGCAACATTTTAGATATCCTTCTTTCTTGGCTCACAAACTTTCACGCTCTGCCCAAGCGTGGGAGGGGAAGTGGAGCTTCCGTTAAGTTTAAAGATCGTGAGATCGCCGACAGATTTCGTGCCCGGCATTGAGGTTCGCCGGACTCAAGAGTTCAAGGCCGCATGACTCTCGACTTGAAATGCTGTCAACGATCTGCCCATCTCTATTTCAATAGACGTGCCACGTCGAAGAGCTTTGAGGGAGGCATTGGCGATGGTGATTAACTGTTGACAGTTCAGAAGCTTAACGCTGGACAGGAATCAACGCGGCTTTTTCGATAGCCCGCTCCTGATTGGATACCTCCTATCCAACTTCGGCAAGAAAATTGCATTCCCGTGGATTTGCTGAGGAAATATAAAGAAGATGCAAAGTGATTACGAGATATACAGTGGATACCTAGTTACCAAGGCTTGGGCTTTGCCCTTAAAGTCACTTTATGGTCAGACTTTATGGTCAAGTGAGGATTCTGACCATAAAGTCACGCCGCGCTAAAATCAACATCAATGCCAAGCTCATACATGGATTGAATGACGCAACAGAGATTGTGGCAAAGGATTTTACAGAGCACTTCGTTCGTCTGCGCGACGGTCGTTTTACTCCGCAGCCTCTCCCCGAACTTGGCTTTAATCATGCTGAAAGTCGTCTCGACGTTTGACCGCTTGTGATAATTCCGCATAAACCGCTCTTGGTTATACTGGTAGAAGTTATACATGCGCTTCCACGTCGCGCTCTGCCGCTTGTCCGTCGCGTTGGAGTTCGATTTGAAATCAATGTACGGCATGGCTTGCTTGACCAAGACAAGCTGTAAATTCTTAGACGAACTGTAGGCTTTGTCGGCTGAGACTTCCTGCATCACGAAGTTCCGAGACGTGGCCTCGACCAGTGGTCTGAAGTATGGACTATCGCCAGCGTGCGCGTCCGAGATTTCAACGGAGGTGACGATGTTGGTTTTGACTCCGCACATCAGATGCACCTTGATCCACTCGCGCTTTTCTATGCTCTGGTCTTTGCCATACTTGGCTTGAAACCATCTCTTAAATTGAACGGTGGAAAAGCCTGACGAATCCACCGCGAAGTCGGCCTCGACGGTCTTGAGCGGCAAGGATGATTCGATGATGAGTTCCTTGAGGTACGGTGTGAGTTCCTTCATTTCGAGATATTTTGAAATGGTGTTGTAGTGGAGAGGTTTTGAGATGTAGCCGTGCTGCAAGGCTTCGCGTAGATCGCTCTGAGTACGACGCCCCGATATGCCGCCATAGGTTTTAAGGCACGCGGCAAAGATGATGTCAGCCATCGAAGCGCGAGGGCGTCCCATCGTCTGTACGGGTTCTTCGACGTTTTTGCAGAGTTCGTGTAGCAGCGATAAGAGTTTAGATTTCTCGTTGACTTGCGCGAGGTTGTATTCGTGCCACTCCTGCTTATAGGTCGGTTTCCTGACAGGCTCAACGACGGGTATCGCTTGACCAGTGGCGTTGTGCTGGATGAGTTCTAAGACGGCGAGCAGATGCTTACAGGCTTGTTGTCTCTTTTCAAAGTCAGGACATGAGCAGGAAAAGGGACTGAGACAGACAGTGTATTTTGTGCCGCTGGATTGAGCGGGAACTAACCAGACATCTCCGCTCTGTGTGATACGGGACGTGGCTGCGATTTCGAGGGCTTTAAGTTGACGAGATTCCATCATGCACCTTGCTTTCGGTGCGTGATGTGGACACAATAGTCTTGCGACTTCAGAGTGTTCACGCACGCTGTGGTCGAAAAGGTCTAGCTGGGTGTTGTCGCACTCAGCTAGGCCATTTGTCTTTTTGGACTTGAAAGAACTTGCACACATAATATGCTTTTTCATCCATGAAATCAAGCATTAAATGCTTGATTCTAAAGATAGTTAGTGCCTTATTTGGGGTATGAATGTGGGTGAAAATGTTAGGCGTGCATCGTCTGTGATATACGAATTTTTAGGCGAGGGGTTCGCAAGAGACTTTATGTGCAAGAACTCATTCTGCACATAAAGTGAATACTGAAAGGGACTTTATGTGCAAAGCCAAGAAAGATGTGTACGTCTTTTTCTTGCCGAGCTACTCGCCGCACTTGAACAAGGCGGAGACCTATTGGCGCAAGGCGAAGTATGAATGGCTCAAGCCAGCAGACTACGGGTCGTTGAGCAAATTCAGGAAGAAGATATATCACATCTTCAATCGCGAGGACGGATTTGCACCGTCTCGCCATTCTTCAGCTTCTCAATTGCGAATTTAGCCCAGCTCATTTTCGATATACGCGAGCAATCTAACGCCGGGATAACCGGCGCGCACGAGACGCCGATGATAAGAGACCGCCTGATTGCGCGTCCGGTTCATCCCCTTGTTAGATTGCGTCGTAGATAACAGACTTATTGCCCCCCGCCATTCAAGAGCTTTCGTCCGCCCCTCAATACGGCGACAGGTAGATTTACGTCAGCGGGAAATGGAGATTCGGGCGACCTCCCATCTCTTCGGTGCCCGCTCTCTTTTTTTCGCCGCCGGCCGGAAAATGTAGCTCTTGCGCGCTCGCACGGCCGCCCCCGGCACGTCCACTCGCACCCTGATGCGGCGCCCCCCCCCCTCCGGCGACTGATTCTTCGGGTAGTAGCTGATGCTGTATTGCCGGCGCAGCTCTTCGGCGATGCGGGCGAAAGACTCCGATAAGTTTTTAACCGTGTCGGCATAGTAGAATCGCCCTCCGGTCTTATCCGTCAACAGCCGGAGGAAAAGGTTAGCGCGCTTGTAGGCGGAGCTTAAAGGCTCTCCTTTTGACGTCATGGCATCAACCAAAAGCTGGGTGGTCGCGAGAGCATACGACTGAGCGCCTTTAGCCGCATCATCAATGGTGTTGTACTGGACCGCGTAGGCTAATGCGTCCAACTCCTCGGCAGCGCGCAGGGTGCTCAAGTAGGTCGCGCGGCTCGTGGTGTCAACGCCGTCGGTGAAGAGGACGATTGCTTTACGGCCCGGAATGCGGCTGAGGTGCCGGCTAATCACTAACTCGACGGCGTCATAAACGCTCGTCCCGCCGCCCGTCCGCGCGCGGCCGATCGCTTCGTAGAGAACTTGCCGGTCGCTGGTCACACCGGTCAAGAGGGCGACGTTCTTGTCGAAGGCGACGAGGATGACCCGATCCTCCGGTCGCAGCTTGTCGACGAATGCCTTAGCCGCCGCCTGTATGTCCTCCCGCTTGTACTTCGTCGAGTCGCTCATGTCCAGAAGGAGCGCGACCGTGAAGGGCTTGTCGGCGGACTCGAAGTGGGCGATCTCCTGTTCGGCGCCGTCCTCGAAGATGCGGAACTGCTCCTTGCGTAGTCCCGGGATGAACCGGCCCTGGCGATCCGTGACGCTCACGGGCACGGTGACGAGCATGGTGTTGACGCGCACGACCTCCTCCGCCTCCGGGTCGGCTGGGCGCGGCGGGCCCTGTTGCTGGGCTCGGGACGAAGGCGCGGCGACGAGAAAAGCAGCGAGGGGGAGAGAAAGCAGAAGAGGAAGAGGTAGGTATCTCATGGCGAAACAGCTCCTTTCAGTCGAGACCGAGGGTCTTTATACCAAAGCGCAAGCAATCTAACGCCCGGCATCACCCGCGCCCCTGTTCAAGATACATAAGAGGCAGCGTGATGGGGCGTCGGGTGCATGCCGTTGTTGGGCTGCCCCCACCCTTCTCCTTACGGTAAGGGCGCTCGCTGGGCACGCCATCTTAATACGACGTAGGTGATGAGCGAATAGACCATCACATCAATAATTAATGCGGCACGGAGAGCCGTATCCTGAATATCGAACAATAGGGCGTCGTGGGGCTGAGGGAATACGAGGCGGGTGATAATGACGGGCCATACGTCAGCCATGATGACCACTTCCGCTACCGCTTCGAGCCACTCTATCTTCAGGACTTCGACCAGTAGATACGGGATGGCGGCCAGGAGAAAGGTGATGCTAACCCCGCCGACGATAGAAAGTATTATGCGCTTCACAACTTTCAACTCTCAGGCAGCCCAACGCTGCGCATCACGCGCCGCCCCGCGCCCCGAAGGAATTTAACAACCTCCGTGTCGGCGGTCGCGTGCATGCGCTTGTTATGGCGGAGCGCCAAGTTGCCGCCGCCCGCGCCCGCCACCCGGAAGCTACAGGCCATCGCGGGAAGATCGCCGCGACCGCGCTGCAAAGATAACTCTCAACTCCCGCAGCGCTCAACGGCGCGGAGGCGGCACACGACTTTGACGGAGCGCGGAGCGGAGGCATAACGCCTGCCTTCAGCCGCCGCCGCGTAATCACGCAAGCTGCGGCGAAGGAAGGATGATGAAAAACACGCTACCGGCGGTCGGCTGCAAGGCATTGTTCGACCGCCCATGAAAGGAATAATTGAATGAGCGACATTTCAAGAGAGCGACGGCTTGAGATTCTACACTCGCTAGGCTCAACCACTTGTGCCGCGTGTGGCAAGTCCAAGCGTCCAAAGATGAGCCATTGCCGCGCCTGTTACTATGCACTCCCGCCGAAGATGCGGAGTGCGCTCTATCAGGGTTTTGGTGACGGCTACGAAGAAGCGTTTGAAGATTCACTCAAGTTTCTGAGCGACAAGCGAGCCGCATAAAGCGAAGCGGTCGAACGCGCGATTCAGCCGCGAGCGCAATGCAACTAAGCATACCTTGATTGCTAGTTGCCGTTCATGCGGCTTCAGTTTGAGAATGATGGTGACCAAACCGATCACTCGAACCGGAGACACGCATGAACGACACTCTGATTATAACGAGCTACGTCATTATTGACGACGTAATGCGCTCTTTGAACCACCATAGCCATCAGTTAGCCAAGGTCACGGATGCGGAAGTCCTGACCGTGGCTGTGGTCGCTGCCAGATACTTCCACAACAAC
>JAIVJG010000274.1 GCA_020200155.1 Acidobacteriota bacterium
GGGGACTGGGAAACGCCGTCTTCGGCTTGCGGCACAGCCTACTATTTCCCAGGCGGCGCGCGCAAGAGTTGTCCGAAACGGCAGGCGCGCGACAGGGACGAGCGGCGTCCGCGTTTAATCTACAGTGGCGGTGCGCTGTACATCTGCCGCCCGCTTGTCATAAGCTTGGGCCGCCGCAAAACAAGAATGAAAGATGAAGGATGCGGGAGCGAGGCTGCTGCCTGCGGGCCGCCGGTCTTCTCTCGTCCTTCCGCCTTCATCCTTGCCATTCACGGATGCTTTTTATCAAGTCGAGCACATTTTTACGAGGAGGAGAAGATCAATGTCAGAACCGATCAATCCCGGCCAGTTTGAAGAGAATGAGACGCCGGAGTCAGGACTCTTTTTGTCGGCGGAGCCTTTGGAAGGCAGCTCGCCTTTGAGCGCAAAGTCGGACGACAGCAGCGCTGACGCGGACAGCTCGGACACGTCCGGCGACTCCGGCGCAGACACAGGCGGCAGCGGCGGCGCGGACGCGAGCGACGATGCGAGCGACTCGGACGCGTCCGATTCAGAGTCGGACGCCGACGGCACAGACCTTGAAGACGCCGACGGCACAGACACGGGCGCGGACGCCGACGGCGCAGACCCGCTCGGCATTGCATCGGACGGCAAGGACGCCAGCGGCGAATCCAACGAGTCAGCTTCGTCCGAGCCTCTCATTGCAAACGGCAGAGCCTAACCTGTTGACGAGTTCATGAGCGGCGCGGTCGTCAACGAGTTGGAGAAAATCCTGAAGCCCTGCCCTGCGGAGGAGTTCCTCGCTTCCTCGTGGGGCAAGGCTTTGAGGCTCGTTCGCGGCTGGCCGGGGAAGTTCGCGGAACTCCTGCCGTGGAGTCGCCTCAACGAGATTCTGCGTCAGCACAGGCTCGATCACCCGCGCCTGCGACTCGTGCAGGACGGCAAGCCAGTCCCCGCTTCTTCATACGTCCGCCACGTCAGCAACGCGCGGCGCAGGACGCCGATTCCACGCCTCAACACCGGCGGCCTGACGAAGCACCTGCGCGAAGGCGCGACGCTCGTGCTCGACGCCGTGGACGAATTACAGCCTCCAGTTGAAAGTCTCGCCGCAGGACTCGAACTAGTCTTCCGCGAACACGTGCAGGTCAACTGCTACGCGGGCTGGCAGACCTCGCGCGGCTTCGATCTACACTGGGACGACCACGACGTCTTTATCCTACAGGTGAGAGGCCGCAAGCGTTGGAGCGTCTACGGCATGACGAGGCCGTACCCGCTCGCGCCCGACATCGAAGCAGCGCCGAAGCCGGAGCACGAGCCGCTCTGGGACGGCACGCTCGAAGACGGCGACCTGCTCTATATCCCGCGCGGGTGGTGGCACGTCGCGATGCCTTTGGCCGAGCCGACGTTGCATCTCACCGTCGGCATACACAACCGCACAGGCATGGACTGGCTGCGCTGGCTAACAGAGCGTCTGCGCGCCAGCGAGCCTTTTCGTCGAGACCTGCCGCGCCTCGCTTCGACAGCCGAACGCGCCGCGCACGTCGAACGCCTGCGCGAAGAACTGCTCGCCGCCGTCGCCGCCGCGCCGCTCGAAAGCTACCTCGAAGAGTATGACGCGAACGCGCAGCCGCGCGCCCGCCTCAGCCTGCCCTGGAGCGCGACGCCGGGAGTCCTGCCCCTCTCAAATCGCGCAGTCGTGTGTTTCACCCCGCCGCGCCCGCTCGAATTCAAGATCGAGGCGGGTGTCGTCGAATTCTCGTGCCTCAGAAAGCGCTGGCGCTTCGCGGAGGGCGCGCTCGTCGTCCTGCGCCCGCTTGCGTCGCGTCGCGTGTGCTCCTTCCGGGAACTGTTCGAGGCGGCGCGAGGCACGCTGGACGAGCCGACCGTGCGCGCACTGATTGGCGAATTGATACTTCACGGGCTGGTTGCTATTGTTGACGAGTAAACGATAGCAATGAGCCAGCAACCTTTCTTCTGTTCCGAACTGTCGCGCAATGCGTCCGAGAAAACCTTCGGCACGGCCTCTGTGGGCGAAGTCTGGCTGCTCGTCGAATACACGCTCGCGTGGCGGCCCAGAGCCTTGGACGAGAGCGTCCTCTCGCCGAAAATCAAGAGGCACGTCAGCCGCCTCCTCAAGAGCATCCCGCGCTCGCGCGTACTCTTCATCAAACAGGGGCGCGACTGCGGCACGGACATCCGCCTCTTCGTCGTGCGCTCGCGCGAGCGCAGCCCCTTCGTCGTCGAATTCAGTCTCGACAGTTACGAGCAGTTGATGGAAGTTGACATCGCCGCTGCCGCCGCAGGGACACCGGGCGCGGGCGGAGAGGTGACGAACGAGCCATTGTTTCTCGTCTGCACGCACGGGCGGCGCGACAAGTGCTGCGCGAAATTCGGCTTTCCACTATACAGGTCGCTGCGCGAGAAAATCGGCGGTGCGGTCTGGCAGTCGTCGCACATCGGCGGCGACAGGTTCGCGGCCAACCTCGTCTGCTTCCCGCACGGACTCTTCTACGCGCACATGACGGAAGCGTCCTCGGCGGCGATTATCCGCGAGTACGGCGAGCGGCGGCTCGTGCTGGACAAGTACAGGGGACGCGCCTGCTACGCGAATCCCGTGCAGGCCGCCGAATTCTTTATCCGCGCGGAGTCGGGGCTGGCTGGCCTCGACGAATTGCGATTTTTGAAACGCGAACGTTTGAGCGAAACAAACTGGCGCGTTCAGTTCGTCGAGACAGGCGGGGGAAGCATTCACGAAGCGCAGGTCGTCAGCCGCCCGTCGTCGTTCCAGCATCGCATCACATGTCACGCCGCGACGGAGACGAGCGTCCCGCAGTTCGAGCTTGAGAGTTATCGCGTGCTCGCCGGCCTTGCGAACACACAGGCGTAGGTGAGAGCATGAAGGCCGCTCGCGCCGCTCGTTTCAATCTTGTACGGAATCCGAAAAACATTGCGGAGGCTCACATGAGGAAAGTTTTCTGTCTGGTACTGCTCGCGGCATTCGTCCTTCCTTTTAACATCATGGCACAAACGAATAATTCGATGAACGCACCCGTCGTGCCGCCTTCGGCGAAGAAGGTGGCGAAGAGCACGACCGTCCACGGCGTGACGTGGGAGGACGATTACTTCTGGCTGCGCGAAAAGAAGAACCCGGAAGTCATCTCCTATCTCGAAGCCGAGAACGCTTACACGAACGCGGTGATGAAGCCGACCGTGCCGCTTCAGGAGGCGCTCTACAAAGAGATGCTGGGGCGCATCAAGGAGACGGACGCCGAGCCGCCCTACCGCGAGCGCGGCTATCTCTACTACACGCGCACAGAGCAGGGAAAGCAGTACCGGATTTACGCGCGCAAGCGCGACGCAAAGGATGCGCCGGAGCAGGTCACGCTCGACTTGAACGAGATGGCGAAGGGCCACACCTTCATGTCCGTCTCGGCTTACGACGTGAGCGCGGACGACAACCTTCTCGCCTACTCGACCGACGAAACCGGCTATCGAGAGTACACGCTCCACGTCAAAGACCTGCGCGACGGCAAGACCGTCAAGATCGCCGAGCGCGCCAGCAGCGCCGCCTGGGCCAACGACAACCGGACGCTCTTCTACGTCGTGGACGACCCCACCAGCAAACGCTCTTACCGTCTCTACCGTCACACGATGGGCAGGGACGCGGACGAACTCGTCTATGAAGAGCGCGACGAGATGTTCGACATCCACGTCTCGCGCACGCGCAGCCGCGGCTTCATCACGCTGACCGCCGCCAGCCACACGACCTCCGAAGTTAAATTCATTCCGGCGGACAAACCCACGGACAAAGCAGACGCCCGTGCTTGGCGGCTACGACCCTACGCAGTACAAATCCGAGCGCGTCTACGCGACGGCCTCCGACGGCACGCGCATTCCCATCTCGCTCGTCTATAAAAAAGAGTTGAAGCGCGACGGGCGTCGCCCGATGCTGCTCTACGGCTACGGCTCATACGGCATCCCGATGAACGTCACGTTCAACTCGAATCGCCTGTCCCTGCTCGAACGCGGCTTCGTCTATGCCGTCGCGCACATACGCGGCGGCGGCGAGATGGGCAAGGCCTGGCATGATCAGGGCAAGATGATACGGAAGAAAAACACCTTCACAGACTTCATCGCCGCCGCAGACTATCTCGTCGCCCAGAAATACTCCTCGCGCGAACGGCTCGTCATCACGGGCGGCAGCGCGGGCGGCCTACTGATGGGCGCGGTCACGAACATGCGACCCGACCTCGCGCGCGTCGTCGTCGCGCAGGTGCCGTTCGTGGATGTCATCAACACCATGCTCGACGAGACGCTGCCGCTCACGGCAGGCGAGTGGGAAGAATGGGGCAACCCTGTTAAGAGCAAAGAGGATTTCCTCTACATGCGTTCGTATTCGCCGTATGACAACATCGGTGCGAAGGCCTATCCCATCATGCTCGTCAAGACCTCGCTCAACGACAGCCAAGTGCTCTATCACGAGCCTGCGAAGTACGTCGCGCGCCTGCGCCGGATGAAGACGGACAAGAATCCTCTGCTCCTCAAGGTCAACATGGGCGCGGGCCACGGCGGGGCGTCGGGCCGCTACGACGCGCTCCGCGAAACGGCGTTCGACTACGCTTTCATCCTGACGCAACTCGGCATCACGAAGTAGCTTGAGCGTCGAGCGTGACGGGTCTTGCGCAAGAGACTACACGCACGCTGCTGAATGCCGGAGCGATGCTGTCAGGCGTCCGCGAGCGTGGAGCTAGGCGCTGGCGCTGAGGTCGTGGCGGTCGAGTTTAAGGTAGAGGCCGCGGCGGGTGAGGCCGAGTTCGCGTGCGGCGCGCGAAATGTTGCCGTTATGACGGCGGAGGGCTTCGGAGATCATGCGGCGTTCGAGTTCGGACATCGCTTCGGCGAGGTTGAGTCCCTGCGCGATGGCTTCGTCGGCGGCGGACGCGCCGATGTGCGTCACCGTTGCGGGGGGCGAGGCGGAAGCGGAGATGCGTGTGAGTTCAGGCGAGAGATTGTCAGGCTTGATAATCGCACCGTCTTCGGCGCGTGCGACGGCTCGCTGAACTTCGTTGCAGAGCTGGCGGACGTTGCCCGGCCAGTCGAAGACCATCAGCAGGTCTACGGCCTGCGGCGTGATCTGCACGTCGCGCCTGCCGAACTTGGTCGAGTAGTGGTTGACGTAGTAGTTGACGATGGTCGGAATCTCGCTCCGTCTTTCGCGCAACGGCGGCACTCTCAGGCGGATCACGTTGAGGCGATAGTAGAGGTCTTCACGAAAGCGTCCGTCCTCAACCATTTTTTCAAGGTCTGTGTTCGTCGCCGCGATGATGCGCACGTCCACCTTGGCCGGGCGTTGCTCGCCGAGCGGCTGAATCTCGCCTTCCTGCAAAAATCTCAACAGTTTGGGCTGCACGTCCAGCGGTAGGTCGCCTATCTCGTCTAAAAAGAGTGTG
>JAIVJG010000192.1 GCA_020200155.1 Acidobacteriota bacterium
CAGGCGCGGGAACGTGCCGAGCGGCGTGTGGCTCTCGACGTAGAAGCCTTCGGGCCGCGAGACGCCGAAAGCGAAACTCGGCTGCAAGTCGGCTCGCTGCCCGGTGGTCTTGAACTCGCTGCCGTCGCTCGTCAATATCCGGCCAAGGTGGTTGAGGTAATCCGCGTTCGAGTTGTAGTAAACGAACTGCGGGCTGCCCGACAGCGACGCGCTCGCCGCGCGATACGAAGCACCTGCGGGGAGCGCGGGCGCGCCCTGCGCCGTGTCAATGACGCGCTCGATTGTTTGCGCGTCGCCGCTCGCGATGAAGTTGCCGCTGACGAAAGCGTAGTTGAGCGCGTGTCCCTCTTCGCCCGCCACTTGCTCAATAGTGACGCCCTTGTATTCGCTCTCAGTGACGACCCGCTTTTTATGCTGCGCCAGTCTCTCAAGCGCCTGCGCGAAGCGCCCTTGGTCTTTCAGGTTGAGAATCAAGACGCCCTTCCGCTCTTCACCGGCGGGCAGTTGGGCGAGACAGATTTCCGTGCCGAGCGCCCGCACGACATCCTCGCGCAGGTCTATGCTGATTTTGCTCGACACTTCGTTGAGCAGATCGTCGAAACTCTTTTTGCCCGCCTGCTCGGCGATTCCGTTGACGAGCGACTCGAACTGCTCGAACGTCTGCGGCGCGTTGGCAATCGAGGCGTCGAAGGCTTGCAGAGCGTCTTCGGGGACGAGCGCAAGGAGCGCCTGCTGCGTCGGCGGGTTGTCGGCGAGTGTGCGGAGCAGTCCCGCCTCCTTCCCCGGCGCGACGACCATGAAACGCTCGACCACGCGACCGTCAACGAAGTTGCTTGTGAATGCGACGGACTGCACCGAACTCGCGCCCGTTCCGTGGAAGAGTTGCCGGAACGCCGCGACTTCGTGCCCGTCACGCCCCTGCGCGTTATCAATCAGGCGCGTCAGCGCGGCCCCGTCGAGAAAGCCGAAGATGCCTTCATCCTGCCGTGCTCCGGCGGCGCGAGCCTGTTGGAACGATTCGTTGCTCTCAAGCGATTTCACTTTTCCGCCGCGCACGTCAAGCACCTTCTTCACGGCCCCGGCGGTGTTCGACAGGAAGAGCGTCGTGCCCACCTGCGCGTAGGCGAAGCCGTGCTGGCTGGCATCGTTGATGAGATTGATGCTCACGTCGCCGTACTGCTCCGTCTTCGTCGAAATGCTTTTCTCGTTCGCCTCCTTCACAAAACGCAAGACCCTGTTTTCAAACACACGCTGCGAACTGCGGCTGTTGAACTCCGCGACGAGCGCGAACTGCGGCTGCGGCCTGCCGTCTTCGCCCGCGCCCGTGCCGACGAGGGCCAGCGCGTAGCTTGCGTCGAGCGCGCCCGCGTGATTCGCGCCCAGCATGAAAAGCGAACTGGCCGACTGATTCTCTTTCGTGAAGGCGTGCCACGCTTCCGAGTTAATCACCTTGAGCGCCTGCGCCCGGAGGTTGTTGACCTGCACGAAACCGACTGTGTCTGCGGGCAGATAACGCTCGAAGCGCACACCCTGCGCCGAAGAAGGCGACGCCAGCATCCAGCCCGCGAGTCCCAACACCAGCGCCACGCCGATGATTCCGACGACTAAGGATTTGCTTTTCAATCTATTCACAATGCACCTCTGTTCCGGTCAGCCGGAACGAAATTCCGAACCAGATTCTAAATGCTCGCCGCCCTACCTCATCTCCTTGCGCGCGAAAACGTACTGCGAGGTGAGATAAAACCCGGCGCTCACCAGCAGCATGATGATGACGGGAACGGGGTCGAGGCGGCTGTAAAACTCAAGGTTGACTGTCTCGCCGTTCGTCTTACTCATCGCCTGTGCGATGACCCAGTCGAAGAGCATGCCGCCGAAGAAGTAGAACATGAAGACGAGCGAGACGGCCCCGCCGATAACTGCAATCCACCACTTCTCGAAGACTACGGAGAAAAGAAACGTCGCGGAGTACACCATCAGCGCGATAATCATCGTCCAGGCCGTCCCGCGCAGGCCGTTGGAGAGGACATTGAGAAACGCAGGCCACGAGCCGTCGAGCGTGACGTTGCTCGCCGCCGATACCATCACGACGTAGAGGAGCGCAACGGTGCTCAGAATTGACAACCCGACGCAGGTCGTCGT
The DNA here is from genome assembly GCA_020200155.1 of Acidobacteriota bacterium. GTDB lineage: Bacteria > Acidobacteriota > Blastocatellia > Pyrinomonadales > Pyrinomonadaceae > JAIVJG01. The sequence continues at coordinate 2,140 of JAIVJG010000192.1, forward strand.
CTGCACGGCCCCGACGACGAACTTGGTCAGCAGTATGTGCCAGCGCCGGAGCGGACGCTCGAACAGGAAAAAGATGCTCTGGTTGTCCAACTCCGCGCCGACCGAGCCGACCGCGAAGAACGCGAGCAGGAACAGGCCGGCGGTAATCAGGAACGCAGACTGAAAGACGAGCGCCACTTCCAGAACCTGACCCGCAATCGCGTCGCTCAGGGCCAGCAGGTCGAACCTCGCGCTCTCACGAAAGCTCACGACGAACCCCGCGATGAAAAGCGGAAGGTGAAAGGCCACGGCGAAGGCCAGCCACTTCAAGCGCGTTTCGCGCCATTCCTTCCAGAGCAAAGCTTTCAACATCTTGCCGCTCATTGGCTCGCCCTCCGCTCGCGCTCGCCGCGCACAGTGTCAACGAAGATTTCTTCGAGCGACATCGGAAGTATTTCAGGATTGACGACGCCGCGCCCGTTAAGCGCACAAATCATCCCCTCGCCCCAATCCTGCACGGTCAGGATTTGCTCGTGCCGACCGTTTTCGATTGCCAGCACGCCGGCCACGCCGGACACATCGGGTCGCGTCCCGTTCGTCGCATAACGAATGCGCTTGTACGAAGCCTTCAGTTCATCCACCGGCGAAGACAGGAGCAGATTACCGTCGTTGATGATGCCGACGTTATCGGCCACGCGCTCCACCTCCTCGACAATGTGCGACGAGAACAGCACGGTCTTACCTTCCTGGCTGATCTCGGCCACGATGTTTTCGATGAAGTCGCGGCGGACAATCGGGTCGAGTCCGGAGGTCGGCTCATCGAGGATAATCAGTTCGGGGTTAAAAGAGAGCGCGAGCAGCAGGCACAGACGCGCGCGGTTGCCACGCGACAACTGCCGCACGCGCTTACCCGGCGGCAGGCAGAATCTTTTTAACAGCGACGCTGCTTTCTCGTCGTCCCAGTTCGCGTGAAAAGCCTTCGTGAATCTGATGCTCTCGGCCACGGTCATCCACTCGTACAGGTAACGATTCTCCGAGACGTATGCGACGCGCCTGCGAATCTCGACGAGGTCTTCGTCAAGCGTGCGTCCGAGCACTCTGGCCTGCCCGTAAGTCGGTTTCAGGTGGCCGACGAGCATTTTGATGATGGTTGATTTGCCCGCCCCGTTGATGCCGAGCAGGCCAAAGACAGTGCCCCTCGGCACTTTCAGATTCACGGAGCGCACGGCCTCGAAGTTGCCGAAGTTGCGCCCCAGATTCTCCGTCTCGATGGCGTAGTCGCCTGAAAAGTACTCGCCGTCCGCGCTCATACGATGCTCACGCTCTTTCACTTCTACGTCACTTCCCGCCGCCCATGCCCTGAAGCTGTATGAAAGGCATGCCGCCCGATCCGGTGACTTGCGGCATCTTGCCGTCCCACTTCTGAAGCGCCTCGTACTGCACCAACTGCGGCGTCAGCGACTTCGTCAAACGCTCGTTGGCCGTCGCCTGCGCTTCGGCGATGGTCTTGATCTTCTGCGCTTCACCGTCGGCCTCCGCGACCTTCTGGCGAGCCTCGGCTTCAACCTGCGCGACCTTATTCTGCGCACGTTGCGCGTCCTGCTGCGCCTGTATGGCCTGGTTGATGGAGGTAACTACGTTCTGGTCGAGGCGCGGGTTCCCGACCATCGAGACCGTGTCAATCCTGAAGCCCTTCGGCTCCAACTCGCGAATCAGGTCATCTTTCACCTTTGACAGAAGTTCCTGCTTCTTTGCGCCATAGATGTCATTAACCGGCATCGTCGAAGCGACGCGCGAGAAGGCGTCGCGGACTTTCGATCTCATGTACGTGTCCGTGATTTCCTGCGGAGTGCGCCGGAATTCGACGAAGACCGCCGGCACTTTGTCCGGGATAAACGCGTAAGAGAGGCTCACGTCAACGTTGACGACCGCGCCCTCGACGGAGTTGAAGGTGATGGACTGGTCAACCGACTCGCCCTCTCTGAGGTCTTTCGTCCAGACAACCGTTTGCAGGAAGACGGGGTATTCGTAGATTCGTTCGTTGACCGGATTGTAGAACTGCCTGCCGGTCAGAATCGGATAATGTTCGACGCCGCGATTGCCGCCGGAGAGATTGACTTTGATTCCGACGTATCCCGGAGGAATCACGGTGCAACCGGAGAACAGTATGCCTCCCCCGATGAGCAGGAGGATGAACGCGGCGATCACGACCATCAAAGATTTACTCACGGCGAATTTTTGTCCTTCTATCTTCATAAAGATTTTCCACCAAATTGACGGACTCGGAGAACAGGCTTTTAGGTTCGGCTGCGTCGGGCAGCGTCTGCCGTTCTTCGTCCCGCCGGTTGCGCGGCTCTTGCCCGTGAACCAGCTTCCGCAGAATCAGGAAGACCAGCAGGCCGATGAACGTCAGAGCCATGATCACAACGCTCAGGCCGAGCAGCACGCTCGCGTCAGACCTGGCGTTCAGGAGTAGAGTTGTCTTCGACCACACAACCAGAAGCAGGGGCACCCCCGCCGCGATGCACAGCGCGACGAGTATCGCTTGTTTTGCCCCGGATGAATTCCTCTTGCTCATGGTTACAAACCTGGCGGCCACACTGCCGCGTGATCGCCACGCGTGGGCGGTCGCGGGTCTACTTAACCGGAACCTTCGCCCCGCTGCCCGCCGCCGGCTCGCCGTTCAGGCGATCCTTGAACAAATTGAGCAAAAGCAACGTGCCGATGTTTCCCGCGCCGTCGCCGCTGCCGCCCGAAGCCATCACGTCGGGCGTGATGCGGACGTTCTTCTCGCCGATGACCTTCAGGGTTTCGATGAGCGCGACGCCCTGCGCTCCGAGCGCGTTGACCTGTTCGTGATACGCGACGCCTTGCGCCTCGCCCATCAGGCGAACCTTCTCGGCCTCCGCCTTGCCGGTCGCGAGGATATAGTGCGCCTCACCATCGGCCTCCGCCTTGCGCTGCTCGCTACGTTTACCCGCGATCTCGACACCGACGGTAGCGGCCATCAGGTCTTTCTGATTGTCGGCCTGCGCGCTGATTCTCGCCAACTGAATGCGCTTTTCTTCGGCCTCGCGTTGCGCGTCGTACATGTTCTGCCGCTGCTCTGCGAGAACTTTCTCGGTCTGCGTCTTCATCAATTCTTCCGGCAGGTGGATGTGGCAGATCAGCACGTTGACGACATCCACGTGATACTTTAAGAGGTGCGCGCGGACGCGAGCCTCTGCGCGCTCCTGCTCCTCGTGGCGGTTCTGTAGATAAGCCATCGCCGAAGACTCGGACGCCTGATTGCGGAAGATGGAATCAATCAACGGGTGCATCACATTCTGGATGAGCCGATCAATACCGCCGATCTTGGCGACCATGAAGGGCGCGTCCTCCGGCTTGACGCGAAAGACGACGCGTACTTCCAACTGCATCGTGAAACCGTCTTTCGAGATGACCTCGAACGGATTGAAGGTATTGACGACCTCGCCCGCCGTCCATTCGACTGTCTGGTTCGTGGTCGGGATGACGATGGGCGAAACGGCCAGTGTGTTGATGTAGTAGCGACCGGGGCCGACGACCGTCTCCTGTATGCCGCGATAACCTTCGGGCACGACGTAGGCCTCATGCGCGCCTTCATCGAGTCGGCGGTCGGCGGGGTCGGTTGACATCAAATCTTCCTGAATCTCCGTCATCGAGCGACTTTCATTGTCGAGCTTATCGAGCCGCGCCGCCGCGTCCGAAACATGCTGCTGCTCTTCACGCTCCATGCGCTCGCGCACCTTGTTCGCCATCTGGCGGCGAATCTCTTCGGAAGGGTCTTTGCCGACGTTCGAGACAATGACGGCGACCTCACCCGGCTTCACTTCCTTCGCCGTCTCCGGGATGACTTTGAAGACGAGCGGGTTGATGTAGTAAGTGCCGGGCAGCAGGATGTCTTTCTGCGGGCCGCGCTGGCCGCCGCGACTGATGAACTTGTTGCTGTCCTGAAAATTGTCGTGGCCTTCGACCGGCGTGGCGACGTAATCGCGCGGGTCGAGCGGCTTCCCGTCCAGAGCTTCGACGAGTCCGATCCCGTTCTCGTTAATCACCGTAGCGTCGTAGAGGCGGATAGTAAACAGCCCCGGCTTAATTTCTGTGCCGCCTTCGAGAGGCACGGACTGCGTCAGGATGCGGTACGTGCCCGGCGTCAGGACTTCAACCTGCGGGCCTTTCTGTCCGCCGCGCGCGATATACTGCTCCGCATCCTGAAAGTTGCGGTGGCCTTCGATGGCCTTGCCGTGCAGCCTGCCGGAGTCGAGTTGGTCGCCGTCGGCTGACATGACAATCCCGACCTTACCCTGCGGGATAACCGTCACCTTCGCCACCGAGACGCGGAACAGGTAAGGGTGAATCGGCCACAAACCCGGCGGCAGCGTCCGCAGTTGGATGCCTTTGACGCCGCCGCGCTTGATGAAAGCGATTGGGTCTTGAAAGTTGTTGTGCGCGTTCTCCGCGCGGTCGGGTGCGAAGATTCGACCGGGGGACATCGGCTCGCCGTCAATCGCCTCGATGATGCCGAGTTCGTCCGCGCCGATTTCGATGAGCGGCACTTTGCGGACAACGCGCTCGAACGGATACCGTATGAAATGCAGCCCCGGCTTCAACACGTCCGCCTGAATCCCGACCTCGCCTTCGGTGGCGACGACTCTGCCGGGAGGCATTTTAGCGCCGAAGTACTGCCGCTCCTTGATGGCAATCTCGCGCGCCCCGACGTTGACGAGCACTTTGCTCAGGACGATGACGAGGAACACGAAGAGGATGACCCCGACTACAAAATAGGGGACGAGATTGAAAAATGTGTCGCTCATGGTTCTCCTCAATGAGAGGCGGACGGATGCCCGCCTGGTTCAGTAGAAAGTATTTCTTCGCGCTGCTCATCTGTCCCCAGTCGGCGGCGCAACTCGGCAAGCTTTTGTCTGAGCATGAAGCCCGCGCCTGATCGCTTCGCTTCCGCGGAAAGCAGCCAGTACTCGCTCTCAAAAAGCGCGCGCAATTCGCTCGCTGCCAACCCCTGTAAGCGACCTGCTTGCCGAAAGTCGAAGACTGTGACGATGGCCCGCTCGAACATTCCGGCGTCATCCGAGAGCGCGGCGACGCGTAGAAGTTCGATGGTTGAAGCTCGTGAAGGTGATAGCTTCCAGTTTTCCAGAAGCTTTTCGGTAAGAGACGGACTGGCGCGCAAATCCTCGCCCCTCGCTATCCGGGAGCACAGTGCGCGCAGAATCTCAGGCGCATCGGTGCTCTGCTCGGTGAGTGTATCAAGAATCTCGCGATAAAGGCTCGCGTCCCCCATGAGATGGGCGTCGCTCAGTGCTTCCAGATCGCCGGCGGCGGCGCGCGCGCGTAGCGCCACGGCGCGGTCTTCCAGTGTGTTGACCTGAAAATCAGCGTCGCCCTCGTGCTTGTCCTGCGAGCCTGTGCCGGGTTCGCTAAAGAGGCTGCGAGCGTGGCCGGGCACAAACTCTTGTGCCTCTTCTTGAGAAGACGACGAGCGTTTCGAGCGATAGACTACGAAAGAGGTTAAAACGAGCAGGAAAATCGAGATGATTAAAATAGCGCTCACTATTTAACGCCTTCCGCGCCTCGCGGCAACCTTCAATCCAAGCCGGATTTCCCTCTCTGCCGCATCTTTACTGGCGCGTTGGCTAAGATATTATACGCGCCACAATTTTGAAAGTTCTAAAGTGACGACGTTTTTTGATGGGTGAATGACTTGGAAAGGTTAAAAGCTCCGGCGGAACAGGTAAGACATTTTGATGAAGAACGAGCGCCCGTTGCGGCGGAAGCCGGGTTCGAGTTGGCCTGTGAAGGGGCTGAAGCCGTTGCGCGTCATGTCGTCGTTATAACCGGCGTAGAAGGCCGTGCCCGGATTAGGCGTCCAGCCGAGGAGAAATTGCCCGCGTAAGTTCGACCGCAGCGTCGAGTAATCAACCCGTGCACGCACGAAGGTGAAGCGCGTGAACTGGTAGGTCGTGCGAAAGGCGAAGATGTTTTCGTCGAAGGCGACGCGGTGCGTATCGTTACGCACAAGCCGCTGCTTAGTGTAGTCGAGCGAGGCGCGGAGCGCGTCCGTCGGCTTGTAGCTGAAAGAGGTCTGGATGTTCCAGAGATTGCCGGGGCCGGGATCGAGTGGAGCACCCTGCCCGAATTGGAGCGCCGCCGGGCTGACGCGCGGGAACTTGCGCCCCGCGCCGAAATCAAAGTCGAAGACGTGCAGGTCGCGGACGATCTGCGCGAAGAAAGAGTATTTCTTGCTCGGCGTCGAACCTATCACGGCAATGACGCTGCTCTTGAAAGTAGAGCGCTCAGAATCCGGGCCGAAGAATCCACATGGAGGGAGCGCATTGTTCTGGCCTGTGAAGTCGCAGGGGCGCGCGACGGTGCGCTTTTTGCCAAACTCCTCTTCGATTAGACGCTCGTAGGCACGACGATAACCGATGGTCAGGAAAGTCTGGCGCTGAAGGTTGAGGCCGAACATTGGTTGAAAGTCGGTGCGCTGCGAGCGCCCTTGCCAGTCGAAACTGGTGATTGCTTGAAGCTGGTAGCGGAACTGTACGATGTCGGCCTTCGGTTTCGGCTCTGTGTTGTAACGTAGGAACCAGCCCTGCCGGTTGGTGTTCGTGCGCGAGATAAAGCCCACGTCTGCGCGATAATCGCGCGTGTAGCCTTCACCATTGAAGTTGTAGCCGAAGTGACGCCCGCCGCTGTCAACCGTAAGCCGATAAGCGAATGCGTTGCCCGTGCGATAGACGTTGCGGTTGAGGTCGGGATTATAGAAGAAGCGGCGCGAGTTGGTGCCGAGCACCTGAAAGCTGAGAGTCGTTTTCGGGTCGAGTCGGAAGCGCCCGTCGAAGCCGCCGAGGTGATTGTGGCGTTCGATAAAGTTATATGTCGTGGCGATGACGCCGAGAGTGTTCTCTTTGCCGAAGTCACGCTTAAGGCGCAGCACGCCGATGGTGGCGTTCTTGTCCAGAAAGCGCTCGATGGACGGGCGCGCTGCCGGGTTGTTGCGTATCTCTTCGGGAAAGACGCTCAGGCCACCGGGGAAATTGTCGGACGCGGCAAGCAGGCCGAACGTGTTACGACCGACTTTCCCGGTGAGTTTGGCGGCGTAGTCCGGGTCAACGATGGCGCGCGTATGCACGGCAAGTATCGGCGTCTGAAAAATGTCTTTACCTTCGAGGAAAAAGGGTCGCTTCTCCTCGAAGAAAATGGGAAAGCGCTGGTTGGCCGTGACGACCAGTTGATCGGCCTCGATCTGTGCAAAATCGGGGTTGTACGTGAAATCGAGCGTCACGGTCGGCGTCAACTGGAATTTGACGTTGACGCCGGGATCAAGTTCGATGGGCTTGTTGAGAATGCGTCCGGTGTCTAAACCGGCGGCCCCCACCGGAAGCGACGAGACGCGCTTGCCCGTTTCCGAAATGGTTAAGCTCGGAATGATTTCGAGCGTGCGCTCGGTCGAGAGGTTTTCGAGGCCGGCGATGTAGCCCTCCTGACTGAGCGTGCCCGTCCGCTCGCGCGAGAGAGGCATCCAGGAATCGAGTTCATCATTGAAACGCTTGATGGAGCGGAAGACGTGCAGGCCCCAGAGTTTGTCTCTACCCGCTTCATAGCGCAGCGACTTGAAAGGGATGGCGACCTCGACGGTGTAGCCCTGTTCGGTCACGACTCCTTTCGATTCGTGCACGAAGTCAACGCTGAAGTCTTCGCCGGAGCCTTCCGTGCGGACGGCATCGGCCTGGACACCGAGCGGATTGAAGAAGAACTCGAAAGCCTTGCGCTTGTCGTTATAGGTGTCGAGATAGACGCCTATGAAATCATCGTCGAAAATGTTATCGCGCTTGGCAATCGTCGCGCGCACCTTGCCCGGCTCGTCGTGTGCGCGGAAGGCGAGGTAGAGAAACTTCGAGTCGTAGCCGATGAGCGCCTCGGAGGCTTGCGACGGCGCGAGGTTGTCGCCCGGCCTGACCTGGTAAAAATCCTTGAAGACCGCCGCCGACTTCCACACTTCGTCGTCGAGTTTGCCGTCAATCACGGGCGGCTTCTCGAAGCGCGGAATCTTCACGGGCTGAGATTTCTCCGGCGGTAGAGAGAAAGCGGCTTTGCCCGTAGGGAGAATTTTACTCTCCGCCGATGACGACGTTGGCGCTGGCGTGTTGGAGGCCGGCGCGACCTGTGCCGACAAGATGAGTGCTTGCGCGAAGATCAGGACGCAAAGCCATGCGGCTCTTTTTATCCAATTCATCAGCATGCATATTGGGGGCATATAGGCTATAGAATTACGACCGCGTGATTTACATCAGTTCCGTATAAACATAACCATTAGAGCGAGACGACTGTTGCCTTAGTTGCACCGGGATGTAGAAATTCAACGAAGTCAGATGTCATTCGGACGCGTGCGCGGGCGGCACCGGCAACTTCAGAGTAACGATGATTGGAAGCGCGTCCTGCTTCTTCGGGCATGATGTTCGTCCAGATCGCGCCGTCCCGCCCAACTTGTCGGGTCGCTTTATCTTAACGATCCTGAACTGAGTTTCCCCGCCCGCCACACGGAATCCCCCAACCCTGTGCAACACGGAATCGAGCTGGCGTCGCACGTCGCCGCCGGACATCCTGAGCCGGACTTCACGCCGCGCCGCGATGAAAGCCGCGTCCTTTTGCAGTTCGTCCGCCTTCACTTCATGCTCCGTTGCGTTCCACCTCAGCACCCGCGTCTCTCTGATTTCGGCAACGGGCGATGCGGGATGGACGCCTTGCTCCGGCGGAATAATCATCGCGAGTTCACGGCTCACAGGAAGTTTGCCTCTGTCAGACGCCGCGACGACGATTTGTAATTGCGACGACGGACTGGCGAGCACCGCCGGACGGCTCGCCCCTTGTGATACACGCCGCGCATCGGCGTCTTTGTCGTCAACGCCCTTGATTGCCTTCCGGGCTGACGGCGCTTCGATTCTCGCTGTTTCGGGGTTAGAGATTCTTGCCTGCTGCGATTGCCGTCGCGCAATTTCGTTCGCGCTCTCCTGCTCGTGCAAATCTAATATCGCGCACCAGATGCCTGCACGCACACGCTCCCCCAGAGAGTCCTTCATGGACAAGAGTTGCTCAGAGGCTTGCGGGGCCGCCGCGAGCGCGGCGAGGAGGACGACGAAGATGCCGACTGATCTGTGTTTCATGTTCTTCACCTGCCGGACTTGGGAGTTGCGCCGGAAGATTTTCTAAAGAGAGCTTCAGGCACAGCCGAGCGGGCACTGCGTTTCAAATACTATTTGAACCACCCTGTTCTACTCCCAACACACCACCTGCGTTGAGTTCGTGGCAAAAAAATCTTTCGCTGTAGATGACGCCCTCCGGCAATCTTACGTTAACGCATTTAACGCACAAATTCTTTGCCGGTTTCCTTTTCAACAATCTTTCATTCGCCGCCGGAGAAAAAACAACTTATCATCGCCCCTGCCCGGCACGACTCTCGACTCGAACGCCTTCGCGTTCCGGCGCACGCCCCCAACATTCAGTGTGCGGCAGCCGGGCGTGCAGGACAACGGAAATGTGACGAGGCGTGCGATGCGGTGACGAGTAGACGAAATTTCGTGACGAACAGGTTTCGCGCAACGGCGAGAGATCAAATCCTCGCGAAAGCGGGCGCGAAAATCGTTAAGCAGCGATTTACCGCCGCCTTACCGAAAGAGGAGCTATGAAAAGAATACCCCACGGTCTGTCGTTTATTCTCGCACTTCTCTTTTTCGCGCTTGCTTCTCAAGCGCAGGAACAGCCACCGAAGGAGGAAGGCGCTTTCCGCCAGCCCGAACTGGTCGAACTCGTCAAACTCGACAAGACCATCCATCTCGATATCCGCTACGCCACTCCGCACAACTTCGTCGGTCGTCCCGTCTACAGAGAAGCCCGCGCATTTCTTCAACGCCCCGCGGCGGAGGCTCTCGTGCGTGCCAGCCGCGCTCTCAGGAAGCAGGGTTACGGCCTCGCTGTTTTTGACGGCTATCGTCCGTGGAGTGTGACTAAACTTTTCTGGGATTTGACTCCTGCGGACAAGAAGCAGTTTGTCGCAGACCCCAGCCGAGGATCGCGCCACAACCGCGGCTGCGCCGTTGACCTCACGCTCTACGACCTCTTCTCAATTTGAGCTTCTCGGAGATAACCACTGAGAAGAAACCCAAACGCTCGTCAATCAAATAGCTCTTCATCTCTCAACGGTTTCAGGCAAGGTCGCATACGATATAGTGCTCGGCCTGCACCATCTCGGATGGCTCGGTTTCGCGCCTCGCGCATTTCCCGCCTGAAAGCTTTGTACGGCATCCCTGCTTCATCGCCTTGAACACGCGGGCACGCGCTTTGCTCTTGCCGCTGGCACTGGATCGAAGCCCCTCGCAAGCGCTTTAACTCCGAAAGCCTGGCCCAATCCACGCGCGTCTGCCGCCAGAGCAGCGCACACAATCGTTCGTTTTTGAAATTGTCAGGAGGGTCTGCCCCATGCGTACGCTCAAAAGCCTCGGTCTGCTCTCTCTCTTTTTCGCTGTTCTCTTCATCCACACGACCGCCCGCGCCGCCGATGACGGTTACGACAACGAGTACGACGAGCACGCGCGCGTCATGCGTATCAGTCTGCTGAAGGGTGAGGTCAGCCTGCGGCGCGCGGGCAACGTCGAGTGGGAGCGAGCCAAATTGAATTTGCCGCTCGTCGAAGGCGACACGCTGGCAACGGGCCGCGACGCGCGCCTTGAAGTTCAGGTGGACGCGCGCAACTTCGTCCGCGTCGGCGAAGATTCCGTGCTCAAGGTCGTCACGTTGCGCGAAGAGGGCGTCGCGCTCAGCCTCTCGGAAGGCACGGCCACGTTGCGGCTCGCGCGCTTCGACCACGACCACGAATATTTTGAAATAGACGCGCCGAAGACGACTGTGGCCGCCGAGAAGCGCGGCGTCTATCGTCTCGACGTGTCGCGTGAAGGCAACGTGCGCGTCACCGTCCGCGATGAAGGGCGGGCGCGCATCTATTCCGAAAGCTCCGGCTTCGTCCTCCGCAATAACAAGACCGCGCGTCTCACTTACGACGGCGACGAGGAAGGCGACTGGGAGTTGAGTTCCGCCGCTTCATTCGACCAGTGGGATAACTGGAACGACGAGCGCGACCGCTTTCTCGCTTCGCGCCTGCGCTACGAACAGCGCGACCGCTACTACGATAACGAAGTGTGGGGCGCGGAAGAACTCGACGCTTATGGTGATTGGGTCAGCACGTCGCAGTACGGCTACGTGTGGAGGCCGCGTGTGACCGTCGTCAACAACTATTACAACTGGGCACCCTACCGCTACGGCCATTGGAGTTGGTGCCCGCCTTACGGCTGGACGTGGGTCGCGGACGAAGAATGGGGCTGGGCACCTTATCACTACGGTCGCTGGGTCTATTACAACAACTACTGGTGCTGGGCACCGCGCGGCTACGGCTACGAATATCACCACGCGTGGTGGCGTCCCGCGCTCGTCGCCTTCGTCTACATCCCGACCTCTTACGGCGAGCACGTCGCATGGTATCCGTTGACCTACGGCCAGCGCGACCCGCTCGGACGCTACTGGCCGCGCGGCTACGACCGCCTGACGCCTTTGCGCTCCGGCGAGGTCGCGAACCTTCAGCGCGCCAACCCGGCGCTGCTCCGCGCCGTCACGACCGCGCCCGTGCGCGAGTTTGGAGGCGCGAGCCTGCGCGCACGTCCGGCCACTGCGGACATCGCGCAACGTGCGCTGGCGAGCGAACCCGTGCGCGGTCGCTTGCCGATCACGCCTGCCGACGCGGGTCGCGTCTTAGCGCCGGGCGCGGATGGCCGCGTCAACGGCTCCACGTCGCGCGG
>JAIVJG010000034.1 GCA_020200155.1 Acidobacteriota bacterium
CGCCTCGCGCACGCCGCAGCCGGGCGCGGACTCTCAGCCGCTCATCACTTGGCCGGAGGGCAACGGGCGACTCGTCGCGCATCTCTACGGCAGAGCGCGCGAGAAAGTACGGCTTGGCCTCGCCGTCGCGGACATCCGCCCTGCGATGAATCTTGAGAACCACGCTGGTGTGGATGTCGTCTCGATAGACCACGAAGGCCGGCGCGCGACGGGCATACACGCCGATCAAATCATCTTTGCCGCGCCGCAGTTTCTCTCTAAATATCTGATTCGTCCTTATCGCGAACAGGGTGTGCCCGCGCACGTCGCAGAGTTTCAGTACGGCGCGTGGATGGTGGCAAATTTATTTCTCAAAGATCGCCCGCGCCAGAATTTTTCGAGCTTCCCGCTCGCTTGGGACAACGTGTTGTACGAGAGTCCCTCGCTCGGCTACGTCGTCGCCACGCACCAGCGCGGGCTTGATCGCGGCGCGTCTGTCTTCACTTACTACTACCCGCTCACCGACGCCGACCCACGCCTCGCGCGCTCGCGCCTGCTTGAGACGGACTGGCGCGGCTGGGCTGACGTGGCGTTGACAGACCTCTCACGCGCGCACACAGACATTCGGGTGCTTACCGAACGCCTCGACGTGATGCGCTGGGGACACGCCATGATTCGCCCGCGCACGGGCTTCGTCTGGGGCGGCGCACGCGCGGCGGCGCAGAAGCCCTTCGGCGCGATTCATTTCGCACACACAGACCTCTCCGGCGTCGCACTCTTTGAAGAAGCCTTCGACCATGGCATCCGCGCGGCGGAAGAAGTTTTAGCGGCGCGTGGGATGAATGTTAAGAGCGTGAGGTGAAGGCCGAGACGCTTTCAGTTAGACGAATGACCGACACTCCGACAACACAGTACGAAGCTCAAGCCAAACGAAACGCCGAAGACCAAGAACAGGCAATGGAAGTATAACGAGTCGGAATTGAATAACGAGCGAAAAAAGCCATCAGTAGTGATAGAGAACATCCAAGTGATAAAGGCCGTTGGGAAAATAGAAGCAAGCGAGGCGACTGCGAGAAAGGCGAGACGCGGTCTGCACCCGCGCAAGAACCGACGCAACAAAATCAGCATTGGCAAATACACCACGAGAGACAGAAGCGTGGCTGCCAACGACCAAAAAATCACAGACGGCAGCTCGGCTCTTTCTGGAGTTAGTCCGTCAATAAAATATAGAGCAAATAAGTAAGCGACGATTCCAAGAAGCCACGAGAATACAAAGAAGACGGACAGCTTCCGGTAATCCATAGTTGAGCCTAACGTGCGGCCTTGCGTGCCTGCGACTGGACGGCGGTGATGGCGACGGCGTCAACGATGTCTTCGGCCTTGCAGCCGCGAGAGAGGTCGTTGGCGGGTTTGTCGAGTCCTTGCAGAATGGGGCCGATGGCGGTCGCGCCTGCGAGTCGCGCTCGATGACGACGCCGCAGTCCGCATAGATGAGCGCGCCGTTTGCGCCGAACTCCGCGCGCGAAAGCTGCATGACGAAGAAGCTTGAGACGAGTTTGAAACCGGGGCGCACGCCGATGCAGTGGAGCGCGGCGCGGACGGTGTGCGCCGTCGTGTTCGTCGCGCCCGCGACAGAGCCGTCGGCGCGTCCCTCACGTACCATCAGGTTGCCGTAGTAGAGCGGATCACGGACGGCGATGCGCGCTTCGTCCGGCATCATGCCCTTCGCGCGCCGCAGTTCGTGATAGAGCGCAGCGACCTTCTCAAAATCGCTCGCGCGTTTGTGGTCAATGACCGTCACGCCGCCGAGGTCAGCGCCCACCTCTCGCGCCGCCTCGCGAATCTTCTCTTCATCTCCGAGCACGCTTACGCGCGCCACGCGATCTCGCGCGCAGATGGCGGCGGCCTGCACCGTGCGCGGGTCTTCGCCTTCGGGCAGGACGATGTGTTGGGGGTCGGCGGCGGCTCTCTGTCGTATGCGTTCCAGTATGGACATGGAAGAAAATGTACCACGAGCGGCGCGGGCGTGAGAACCGTACTGCTCAGTTGACGATGGAACGGTCAACCAGTTCTTCGGCGGCGGCGGCGAGTTGTTCGACTAATTTGGGTTCGTCGGATTTGAAGGCGCGGAAGTGTCGCGCTTCGAGCACGGGCGTCTCGAAACCGTCCTCGTCCACGCCGACGAACGCGACGCGCAGGGTCGGCGAGTCTGCGACGACGAACCACTCGCGCGCCAGCCGCGTCTCTCGCGGCAGTTTGACGACGCGCAGGTTCGGGTGGCGCGGCGGCTTCCAGTCGTCCTCGCCGAAGACGTAGACGCGCTCGGAAACATCTGCGATACGCATGTAGCGGTCAATCACGCCCTCCATACGCGACAGTTTCTCAAAACCGGCGTAGAGCCGCCCGCCTCGATGCGTGCGGAGCAGTAGCGCGTTTTCGATCATCAGGCTGATGTATTCGAGACAGGGAACCTGCGCGCGGAAGCGGAAGCTGGCACGCTCGTCGAAGTCGCGGCGGGAGATTTGTGCAACGTTGCCGAGGTCTGCGAGCGCCTCGCCGGCGGCCCGCAAGGCAAACTCGTACATTGAGAAGTCTTTCATCGCGCGATATTCCTGCGCTCGGGGAGCGACGCGCTTATTATTAAACGTCCGGCTCTTCGCCAGCGTTACGAATGTCTCGTGAAAGTGTGAAGGATGGAAAGTGGGTAAAGGCTAAGAGGGAAAGGCGATTCGTCTGCCCTTTACCCTTTGCCCTTTTCCCCTTGCCGCGCAGATGCGCGGAGCGCGTCGAGCAGCTTTTCGTGGATGCCGCCGAAGCCGCCGTTGGACATGACGGCGACGATGTCGCCGGGTCGCAGCTCCGGCGCGAGGTGTCGGACGATTGAGTCTGCGCCGTCAATGCAGTGCGCGGGACGGCCCGTGCGCGCGACCTCCGCGACGAGTTCGCCCGTGTCGAGCAGTTGGCCGTAGACGCTGCCCTTGTCGCGCGCGAAGACTTCCGCGACGACGACGTGATCGGCCTGCGCCAGCGCGTCAACATATTCTTTCTGGAAGACGGCGAGGCGCGAGGTGGCCGAGCGCGGCTCGAAGACGGCGACGATGCGGCGTCCCGCGTACTTCGTTTGCAGCGCGTGGAGCGTTTCGCGGACGGCGGTCGGGTGGTGCGCGAAGTCGTCTATGACGATGACGCCGTTTTCTTCGCCGCGTATCTGCATCCGTCGCTTGACGCTCTGGAAGGTGGCGAGCGCGTCTTTGATCGCCTCGCGCTCGACGCCCCATGCGTCCGCCGCGACGACGACGGCGAGGCAGTTGCGGACGTTGAAGTCGCCGATGAGCGGCATCTCGAACGTGGCCCACTCGCGGCCAGAGCACGTCACGCGGAAGCGCGTCAACGTGCCCGACGTGTAGTCTATGTCGTGCGCCTGCCACTTCGCATCATTGGACGTGCCGAAGGTTTCGAGTTGGGTGTGGAGGCGGCTGCCCATATCCCCAACGACCTCGCGCACGACGGGGCTGTCCCATCCGGCGACGAGCCGACCGTTGCCGGGCACGAGATTCGACAGGCGGCGGAAGGCCAGCTTGACGGAGTCGAGTGTCGGGTAGATGTCTGCGTGGTCGAACTCGATGTTGCCGACGATGGCAATCTCCGGCAGGTAGTGCATGAACTTCGGCCCCTTGTCGAAGTAAGCCGTGTCGTACTCGTCGCCCTCGATGATGAAATACTCGCTGTCGCGGACGCGGAAACTCGCACCGAAATTCTGGACGAGACCGCCGACGAGAAAGCCCGGATCGAGACCGCCGCGCTCCATCACCCACGTCGCGATGCTGCTGGTCGTCGTCTTGCCGTGCGTGCCGGCGACGACGAGCGAGCGCCGTCCACGTATGAATTCTTCCTTCACGACTTCTGCCTGCGAGCGATAGAGAAGTTTGCGGTTGAGAGTTTCCTCGACCTCCGGGTTGCCGCGCGAGAGCGCGTTGCCGACGACGACGCAGTCAGGCGCGGGCGTCAGATGTTCGGGCCGGTAGCCCGCCATCACGGGAATGCCCAGAGATTCGAGCATCGTTGACATCGGCGGGTAGACGTTTTCGTCCGAGCCTGTCACGCGATGCCCGCGCGCCTGAAGCATGCCCGCCAGCGAAGCCATCGCCGTGCCGCAGATTCCGATGAGGTGATAGTGCATAAGAAAAGTGATGAGTGATGAGTGATGAGTGATGAGTAAGAAGCTGTTTCCAACTTGTCGCTCATTGCTAATCACTCATCGCTTTGTCTGCCACAGGTATTGTGAAAGAAAATGTCGAGCCACGTCCTACTTCGGACTGGACTTCTATCTCGCCGCCGTGCAGTTCGACGAGTTGGCGCGTGATGTAGAGGCCGAGGCCGGTGCCTTTCTCGCCGCGCGTGGCGCGGCTGCGCGCCTGCTCGAACTTGTCGAAGAGGCGCGCGAGATCGTCTGGCTGGATACCGACGCCCGTGTCTTTGACCGAGATGCGAACCATATCGCCCGACGGCTCGGCGCTGACCTCGACGCGCCCGCCGTTGGGCGTGAACTTCAACGCGTTCGAGAGCAGGTTGACGACGACGCGGCGGAGCTTGGCGCGGTCGGCGCGCAGCGGCGGCAGGTCTTCGGGAATCTTCTCTTCGAGCGTGATTCCTTTCTCCTGCGCCATGTGTTCCATCCCCTCATGCAGCTCGGAGACGAGGACGCGGAGTTCCGTCGAGGAGAATTCAAGACGCATCGTGCCGGATTCGAGCTTCGAGGCGTCGAGCAGATCGTTGACCAGTTCGATCAGATTCTGCGTGTTGCGCTCCATCATCGTGACCATGTTCTTCTGCTCGACGGTCAGGTCGCCGAGGCGGCCCGACGTGAAGAAGTTGATGACGCCGCTGATGACCGTCAGGGGCGAGCGCAGGTCGTGCGTCGTGAGCGCGAGAAATTCTTCCTTCATCTCAGACAACTCGCGCAGCTTGGCGTTGGCCTCGTTCAGTTCGTGGTTGCTTTCTTCGAGCTTGCGGTTGAGTTGCTCCAACTGCTCGCGCTTCTCCTCCAACTCGCCGAGCACCGCGACGAGGTCGCGATTCTGCCGCGAGAGTTCCTCGTAAGCGGAGTCGTCCTCGTCTGTCGTCACGAGTTCGCGCAGGCCGCTCAAACGTTCCCTGGCGGCGGCGGCCTCGGCGGGCGGCAGCCACTTGATGATCGTCACGCGCGTTCCCTCATCCGGCTGCGACGCGATGTCGAACTCGTCCATCAGGCGGCGCGTCCCCGTCAACCCGACGCCCATTCCAGACGGCGAGCGGTAGCTGCCGCGAATGATGGCGCGCAGGCGTGCCTCGTCAATGCCGGGGCCGTCGTCGCGCGCAGTGATGTGCAGCCCGATGGAGTTCGCGCCGCGCTCGGCGACGGCCAGCATGATCGCGCCCGACTTGGCGTACTCGTAGATGTTGCGCGTCAGTTCGGAGACGGCGGTCGTGATCTTGATTTGCGTCGTCGAGTCGAAGCCCATCTCCCGCGCCAACTGCCGCACGCGCTCGCGCACCTTGACGATGTCGGCCTCGCGCCGCACGTAAACTTCTCCGAGCCGGGTTGAAGTGATGCCTTCCATAAGCGTTCAAACTTTAAGGCTCAGGTTTCACGTCGAAGCCTGCGAATCGTCAGCTCAAACTATCGTGCGACGAGAATCGTCGCGTCGTCCGAGTCGCGACCGTAATCGCGGAGCAGTATGCCGGCGAGGAGTTGCGGGTCTTTCGTGGACAGCCCCGGATACGAGGCGATGTCCCAGGAGGCGCTCAGCCCGTCGCTCGCCATAACGAGACGGACGCCCTCCGCCCACCTGTGCGGCCAGACGCGTATGTTCGAGACACGCGCGCCGAACGTGCCGTTGGTCGGGATGGGCCGCGTCGGTTCGGACGAACCGAGCACGCGCACCTCCACGTTGCCGACGCCCGCGTAGTTGAAAATTTCGCGCATCCTGTCAACGACGACCGCGCCGATGACCGCCCCGCGCGTGGCGCGCAGAGCGTCGTGCACGGCCCACAGGAGTTCGTCGAGCGGCTCGCCCGCCCACTGCTCGAACGTGGCGACGGCGGCGTCGGACGCCTCGCGTGCGCCGCGCCCGTGGCCGAGTCCGTCAATCACCGCATACAGCGTGCTGCCCTTGTGCTCGCGCACGAAGTAGGCGTCGCCGTTCGCGTCTTCGCCTTTGTACGGGCGGCTCCAAGCGCCGACGCGTCCCGCCAGAGTCTCGCCGCGTGCTTCACCCGGAGAGCGTTCGGCGGCGGCGGCGACCCACTTGCGGCCCAGCAGCGCCGTGCCGTGCGACGTGCGACGCGTGTTCGAGAGACGGCGCGTCGTGCCGCGCACGGTCGAGTAGGCGTCAAACTCGTCGAGCAGGCGTCGAATCGCGCCGAGTCCCGTGCCGAGGCTCCCGCCCGTCGAGACGCCGTCGCGCACGGCGCGGTCGAAGTCCTCTATGCCCGGCCCCTTGTCCCAGTAGAAAATCTCCAGCCCCGCGTCGCTTCCGAGCGGCGTCGTCCAGTGCAGGCAGCCGCCGCCCGTCGCGTAGCGCACGGCGTTCGTCCCGATTTCCTGCACCACGATGTCGAGTTCGGCCAGCGCGTCAACGCCGAATCCCTGTCTCTCGGCAAAGCGATGCACGGCACGCCGCGCCGCGCCCACCTGCGCCTCGTCGCTGATCGTCAGTGAATGAAACTCTCGCACAATATGTTAAGGGATGAGGGCCGCAAGGGTGAGGGATGAATAAAAGAAATTCCCTCGCCCTTCAGACATCCCCATCCCTGCTGTCCTCTGCCTTTCCTTTAGAGCCAGCGCACGACCGTAACGCGCGTGCCGTGTTCGGCGGACGACTCGATCCGAAAGTCGTCCATGAGACGCTTTGAGCCGGGCAGTCCCTTGCCCAGACCGCCCCCGGTCGTGAAGCCGTCGCGCATCGCCGCGTTGATGTCGGGAATGCCGGGGCCTGTGTCTTCAAAAATCAGTCGCAGACCTTCGCGTCCGTCCTCGCCTCGCGTCGGCTGCGCGATCATGCGCCCGCGCCGGGCATACTTGACGACGTTGCGCGCCAACTCCGACGTGACCGTCACGAGCCGTGTCTGGTCAATCAAACGGAAACCGAGCGCGACGGCCATTGCGCGCACCTCGTTGCGCGCGGTGGAGATGTCCTGCTCATTTTCAAGAGCGATTGATCTGCTCGGCAAATGCGCTCAACTCCCCCCACGAGAACTCGCCTTCGTCCTCTTCGTTGAAATCAAACTCGCAGCGGAGCAGCTTGATGCCCTCGTCCACGTTCAAGACCGTGTCCACGCCGCGCAGTTCCAGCCCCAGTTCGACGAGCGTGATGGCGACCGCCGGCTGCATCCCGACGACGACCGTGCGCGCGTCCATGATGCGCGCCATCGCCGCGATGTCCGAGAGCACGCGCCCGATAAAGGAGTCCACCATTTCCAGAAGCGAGATGTCTATCAACACGCCGCGCGCACCCGTCCGCTCAAGCTCCGAGAGGATGCGCTCCTGCAAGTGCATCACCGTCTGGTCGTCCATGTCCACCTGAATCGGCACGATCAGCACGCGCCCGACTTTCAAGATGGGAATGCGTTGTAACCCGTCCATCGGCACTCTTCTCCTGTCGGAAAATTCCGGAGCGCGGTCAGCGTCTCTCTCTCTGATTGTTGTTTTCGTTGATATTCACGCCCTGTTCGGCGGGCCGCGCGGAGGCGGCATTCGACGTGTGCGCGCCGTTCGACATCTGCGCCAGCGTTCTCGTCGAGATGACAGCGCGTCCGGTCATTTCCAGCGCGAGCTTGATGCCGTCGGACATCTGCGAGCGTGTGGTGATCTGCGTGAGGTCTATGCCGAGCTGCACCATCGTCTGTGCGATGGCGGGGGAGACTCCCGTCAGGATACAACGCGCACCCATCAGCCGCGCCGCCGTGACCGTCTTGATGAGATGGTTGGCGACGAGCGTGTCCATCGTCCGCACGCCCGTGATGTCGAGGATGGCGATGGTCGAGCCGGTTTCGACAATCTTTTGCAGTAGCGCTTCCATCATCATCTGCGCGCGGCGCGAGTCGAGCGTGCCGATAATGGGGAGCGTCAGAATCTTGTCCCAGACCTTGATGACGGGCGTCGAGAGTTCGAGCATGTCGGCGCGTTGCTGGCGGATGATTTCCTCGCGCGAGCGGATGAAGTTTTCCACCATCACGAGGCCCATCCGGTCGAGCAGGCGCGTGATGTAATTCATCTCGCGGACGAGTCCTTCGGGGTCGCCGGCGAAGTCTTCGGCGAGCAGAGGGCTGACGGCGTTGCGTAGCGAGAGAATGTAGGTGGCGTTCTCGGCGGGCGTGTAGCCCTTGACGGCGCGCATGTGTGAAATCTCGTTGAGGAAGGCGCGCATATCGTCGAAGGCGGGGTCGCCGAAGTCGGCCTCGCCCGCGTCTCGAATCGTTTGCGCCAGCATCTCGACGACCTGGCGCGACTGCTGCCGTAGCGCGTCCTTGGAGATCAATTCATCGCGAAACTCGCCGGCCTCCAGTCGTTCTTTAATCCAGAGGCTGAGAATTTCGTCGCGGCGCGTCGCGAGCAGTGTGGAGATGCGCCGTTCTTCGGGTTTATTTGAAGCGTTCTGATCCGCCATCCTTGAGTCCTCGTCTAAGGGCACACCGCAGCACTACTCGGCGCGCCGGATTTTTACAGCTTTCCCGGAACAGGGTACGGGTGAAATTGAAGGGGCGTGTGAAACGACGCGCTTATCTTAGCATCGCGGCGGGGAAAAGCAACTCGGACTGCGGGCGTAGAAAAGCCGCTAAGGGGCATCGTCCCGGCGGGCGGGGAAGCTCCGCACGGACGAGTCCGAAAACTTACGCCGGGGCAAACGCCCGGCGTTTCAGATGAAAGCCCGTGGCAACCCCTTCTGCCTACCTTGTCTTCGTTTGAGGCGCGGTCGGCGGCTACTGCTTTTTCTGCATCGTGATGCTCGTCATCGGCGAGTCGCCCGCCGTCCGGCTGTAGGCGACCCAGTAGCCTGCCTTCTGGTAGTTGACCAGCTTGTGCATCGAGCCGTCGGCCTTCGCTTGGGCGTCCGAGCCGAGCACGGCTTTGCAGGCGGGCACACCGCTCGCGCCGGTGTAGATGATGGAGAGGGCGTAAACCTTCTTCGCGTCGTCGTAGAAGACCTGTGCCGTCTCGTTATCGGAGAAGACGTAAAAGTCCTGCTTGTCGCCCTTGTCGGTGGGCGTGCCGAGCTTCTGGCGCGCTTCGTCCGCGCTCATGCCGATGGTCACGCCCTTGTAGTCGTGGAAGGGCGGCAGGTCTTCGTCTTTGGACGCGCTCGCGGGCTGCACTCTGGCGGAGCGTGTGCCGCCCGTCTGCGCGCCGGTGCGCGCCGGTAAGAGGGCGACAAACGAGGCCACGGCGAGGGCGACGAGCAACGTCAGGGAAAATAGAGGGGAGACGGGAAGCCGTCGTGCGATGTAAAGCATGGGAACTTCTCCTTTCGCGGTAAGCGAAGGTCAGGCAGCGGTCACAGGAGTTAAGAGTCGAAGCTGGCGGAAAGAGGCGAGGCCGATTGCCGGCCTTCGCGCGAGCCAGCCTCTTGAACCTTGAATTGGTCGAGACGATATGCCAACTCCGGGCCGCAAGTCAACATCTATCCTTTGCAAGATTGCGCGTGCGCCTTCGTTCCATGCATGAACGAGACGGCTCCGCCATGCCTTCCTCGCAGGGGCCGTGGGATTCTACTGTTTGCCAACTGAGGTGCCTATGCGAAGAATCACAACGACAAGCTCGCTTTGCGCGGCGTTGCTGCTACTACAGTTCGGACTCGCCGCGTCGTCAAACACGGCGCAGGAAATTCGTCCGGCCCACGGCGGTGTCTACACGACGACCGCGTCCAACCTGATTATTCCGCAGTCGCGCGCCTACGCCGTCGGCAGGCAGGCCGACCGCGTGCAGATCGGCGAAGTGTCCGCGGAAATCCAGATCGTCCAGCAGGTCGCCACGACCGGCATGACCGTCACGCTCAAAAATCCGACCGACAGGCAGCAGGAAGCGGAGATGCTCGTGCCCGTGCCCGACGGCGCGGTCGTGCGCTCATTCGACTTCGGCGGCGCGGGCGCGGAGCCGTCCGCCAGACTGCTGCCCAAAGACGAAGCGAAAGCGACTTACTATTCCATCGTCAGCAAACTGCGCGACCCCGCGCTGCTCGAATTCGCCGGCTACAACCTCGTGCGCTCAAGCGTCTTTCCCGTCCCGGCGCGCGGGACGCAGACGGTCAAACTCGTCTACGAAAATATTCTTCCGGCGGACGGCAACCGCGTGGACTACGTGCTGCCGCGCAGCGAGTCGTTCGAGGCGGGCGAGACGCCCTGGAAGATTACGGCGACCGTGCGCTCAAAGACTGCCGTCTCGACCGTCTACTCGCCGAGCCACCAGATCACTTCGGAGCGAGAGGCGTCGGGCGGCTTCCGCGTGCGAATCCCCGTCGAGGGGAAGATTGATCCCGGCCCGTTCCGACTGTCCTATCTCGTCGAAGGCGGCGGGCTGACGGCGTCGCTGCTCGCGTACCCGGATGCGCGAATCGGCGGCGGCTACTTCCTGCTCCTCGCGGGCGTCCCCGCAGAGACACGCGGCGAGCGCGCCGCCTCCATCAAGCGCGAGGTGACGCTCGTCATAGACCGTTCGGGGAGCATGGGCGGTGAGAAGATCGAACAGGCGCGCTCCGCCGCGCTGCAAGTGCTCGAAGCTCTGGACGAGGGCGAGGCTTTCAACGTCATAGACTATTCCGAGCAGGTCGCAAAGTTCGCGGAGCAGCCCGTCGTCAAGAACGCGCAGACGATCAAAGAGGCACGCGCTTACGTTAAGCATTTGAAGTCGGACGGCGGCACGAACATACACGACGCGCTCGTCGAAGCGATGCGCCAGCAAACGACGCCCGGCGTTCTGCCGCTCACGCTCTTTCTGACGGACGGGCTGCCGACCTCCGGCGTGACCGGCGAATCGGCCATCCGCAAAGCGGTCGTCGAAGCGAACACGCACGCGCGCCGCATCTTCACCTTCGGCGTCGGCTACGACGTGAACGCGCCGCTGCTGACCTCCATCGCCAACGCGACGCGGGCCACCGCCACCTTCGTCCTGCCGAAAGAGAACGTCGAACTGAAAGTCTCGCAGGTCTTCGCCAAACTGTCGGGGCCTGTGCTCGCAGACCCGCGCCTCTCGACGCTGGACGCTTCCGGGCAGGTAACGACGCGCGCCGTGCGCGAGTTGATGCCGTCCGAGTTGGGCGACGTGTTCGAGGGCGATCAAATCGTGCTGCTCGGACAGTATCAGGGCGAAGGGCCGCTCACGTTCCAGATCGAAGGCAACTACCTCGGCACGCCGCGCACCTTCCGCCTGAACTTCGATCTCAGGAGCGCTTCAACACGCAACGCCTTCATCCCTCGACTCTGGGCGAGCCGCAAAATCGCGCGCCTCACCGAAGAGATTCGCGACGCGGGCGCGGACACGCAAGTCGCACGCGCCGGCGGCGGAGTTCCTCCGAGCGATCAGAGGCTTAAGGAACTCGTGGACGAGATCGTGCGGCTCTCGACCGAGTACGGCATTCTGACGGAGTACACCTCGTTCCTCGCGACCGACGGCACGGACTTCTCCCGCCGCGACGCGCTCAACGATGAAGCGCAAAAGAATTTCGTCCGGAACGCGCAGCAGACGCGCAGCGGCATGGGCGGCGTCACACAGGCCATGAACACCTCCGCGCAGAGAGGGCAGACGAATCTCAACCGCTCAAACAACTTCGTCACGCAGAACATGCAGCGCGTCGAGATCACGAACGTGCAGCAGATCGTTGACCGAACCTTCTTCCGTCGCGGGGCGCGCTGGGTTGACGCGCGCCTGCTCGACAGGGAAAAGACGGTCAGGCCGGACGCGGTTGTCGAGTTCGGCACGCCCGAATTCGTCCGGCTCGTGGACAGGCTCGTCGCCGAAGGCCGACAGGGCATCCTCGCGCTCTCCGGCGAGATGTTGCTGATGGTTGACGGGAAGACGGTCTTGATTCGCGCGCCGTCGAAATAAAAGTAGAGGGCGGGAGAGGAGCGTAAGGCCGTGTCCTGACCTGCTGCTCCTCCCGCCCGCTTCTTTAAACCGCAGGGCTATTTCTCGCGAGTTATAAATTCGCACGCGCCCAGGCGATCATCAGTTCGTTGCGGTCTTGACCCCAAGCGGCTTTGTATAAGTCGCGACTGACGCCGAGCCATTCCAGCTTTCGCTTGCCCACTTCGGACGAACCTACATCAACTGTCCCGCCGTTGGCCCTGTACTCCTCGCGGGTCGTGCCCTGTATGCGCGCGAAGACGAAAGACGACTGCACCTCGCCGTTGAGACACAGATTGATTTGCTCCATCGTCGGCTGCGCCGTGCCTCTGTGCGGGACGCCGCCGACGCGCGCAGTCACGCCGTCGCGGAAGCAGTAGATTTCGTTGACGCCGTCCTCCGGCAGTATGTCTTCGAAGACGATGCCGGCGACGGGGAACTGCCCGCCGGATTGTTGAAGGATGTGATTGAACAGCTTGTCCGTGCACGGCGCGTTGGCGTTGCCCTTAACCAGCAAGCAGGTTTGCACGACCCAACGCGCGAGTTGTTCGATGGGCGCGTCGAGCAAGATGACGGTGGCGCTCTTGCGTGCGCCGCCATGATCCCGCACCGCATAGTTGCACTTGATTAAAGGCAGCCCCTCGTAACCCGCGCGAGTCGCCGGCTCGCAATTCTCCTCCATGTAGCGCGCGGCCTGAAGCTTAGTCGCAAACTTCGTCTTGACACGCTCGACGGCGTCGGCTGGCAACGTGGCGCTCGCGTTGCCGTTCGTCCCCCCGCCGGTATCTCCACCTGACCCTCCGCCGTCGTTCGAGCCGATTGATTCGAGCAGTGAATTCAGGCGCGCGGCCCAGCGGTCGAGGTCGAAATTCTGCGGGTCGTCGTGTGTACCCGCGCTGAGGTCTATGACGGCGTGGAAGGCCGGGATCAGCCACTCGCCGCGTCGCACGCTGGCGGCGACATAGACGAGCGCGAGGCGTTCAAGCTGCGCGTCGCTGAAGCCCGGATCGGGGGCTTCGGAGTCTATACCTCTCGCGTCCCTGCGACGCGTCTGTATGTTCTCGACGGCCAGGAACAGTCCGCGCCGCCGTGTGGTCTGGCCTTCGTACCGTGTCGAGCGCCAGCCCTGTCTGAAGTCGTGGCCGGTGGCCGA
>JAIVJG010000275.1 GCA_020200155.1 Acidobacteriota bacterium
GAGTTGAAGGCCGTCGAGGCGCTCGCGCCCATTCACCACGCGCAGGTGCTCTCTTACCTCAAGCTCAGTGGCAAGCCCGTCGCACTGCTCATCAACTTCCACGTCCTGCACTTGAAGGATGGCATTAAGCGATTTGTCCTTTAAGGAAATTAACCACAGAGGACACAGAGGGACACAGAGTAAGAACCGGGGAAAAACTAAACCCGTTCGTTCGTCCTTCCTTCCTCTGTCTTTCCTCTGTGTTCCTCCGTGTCCTCTGTGGTGAAATTTTCTTCTCCTAAACCTCAATCCCCAACCTGTCCGCCGACTTGAACAGCGCCAGCCCCAGCACACACGCGATGACGGGCCGACGGTATGCTAAAATCACCGTGAGGTAATCTGAGATGGCGATGAAAGACCCCGTTGACGAATTATACGTGCAACACGTCAAGCCGCTACCAGCGGATCAACGTCTGAGACTGTTGGAAAAGATCGCACAGGATTTAGCGGACACTCCCGGCGCTCGGCGGCAACGTAGCATCATGGAATTGCACGGGCTGGGCAAAGAAATCTGGGAAGACGTTGACCCGCAAGGGTACGTCAACCAACTGCGCGATGAATGGGACGAACGCCCATGACCAATCTTGACGACGCGCTGGCGGGCGTCAGCAGCCTCGGCCTCGACACCTCACCTTTCATCTATTTCATCGAGGCTCATCCGCAGTACGATGCCGTCGTCACAGAAGTATTCCGCCGCATCGCCGGCAACGTCTACTCAGGCGTCACTTCCGTCATCACCCTCTGCGAAGTGCTCGTGCATCCGCTTCTACGCGGCAACTCCCGCCTTCAAAGTGAATACCAAGACCTGTTGCTCAACAGCGTAAACCTTCGGACACTTCCGATTGATTCGGATATTGCCGAACGCGCTGCGGCGTTACGCGCCAGCTACGGCATACGCACACCCGACGCTCTGCAAATCGCCGCCGCAGTAAGCTCCGGCTGCGAGGCGTTTCTCACAAATGACGCAACGCTCCGACGCGTGACTGAAATATCAATCCTCTCGCTCGACGATTTACAATTCACCCCACGGCAGAGCACAACGCCGGCGACGCCTTAAATCGAAAGCCCACGACGCCACATCACACGTCAATCCCCAGCCTGTCCGCCGACTTGAACAACGCCAGCCCCAGCACGCACGCGATGACGAGGCTTGAGTAGAACGTCAACGTCCCGTTGATGAACGTCGCCGGGAGGTTGCCGAAGAAGGGCATATCGAACGGCGCGGTGGCGATTGAGACGCCGATGCCGACGACCAGCGCCGCCGCCTGCACGACGAGGTACATCGCGAAGGCCCTGCCGTAGGTCATTCCCATGTGGCGGATCGTGTCGAGGCCGACGAGCGGGTTGATGACAGACTTGAAATCCTCCGTGTAGCCGGCCACCGCCAGCGCCATCGGGTAATATAAGATCGCCCAGCCGATAGCCAGCAGGCCCAGTATGAGGATGAAGCCCGGTCGCTTCAGGAATTGGAGCCCAAACGTCAGGGTCATGTCGTGGCCGTCGTCCGACTCTTCGACCTTTTTGCCGAGACCGCCCTCCGTTTTAACGGCATCGCCGCTCCCCGCCTGACCGAAGACGCTCTCCGGGCGCGGCTCATTCATCCTCCGCACGACTTCTTCCTGCTTCTGCTGGTTGCCGCTCGCGATGGCGTCTATGTCGTTGCCGTCGAGCTTCTCGCCCGCCACCTTCTGCGCCTGCTCCTGTGCCTGCTTCTGCATCTGCCGGAACTGCTCGTCCGTCGTGTGCGCGTGAGACTTGAGGCCGCCGAGCCAGCCGAACACGAGCGCCAGCGCCAGCAGGATCGCAGGCCCCAGCGCCACAAACGTGACGCCGAGGCCGAGAATGACGGGCATGATTACGTCGTCGAGAAAAGAGAAGGCGCTGAAGTCCGGCAGGAAGTCGCGATCAAGTTTGCCGCAGGCCACCCGGTTGATGACGATTGAAATGCAGCCGAACAGAATCGCGAAGGCCAGCACGCGCCCGCGCAATCCCGCCAGCAGCGTGAACCCGTAAAGGCCCGCGCCGAAGACCAGACTGATGGGATGCCCGAACGGGTATGCCAGCGCACGCTTGAAATCCGCGAGGCCGAAGCCGGAGCTTTGTTCTTCACGCAACTCCTGCCGCTGTCTCACGTCGTCGAAGCGACGGCACAGTTCGCCGCACAGCGCGCAGAGCACGACCGTGCTGCTGCCCACGAATTTCGCGCAGCGGCGGCAGAAGGGCGTCGCGCACTCGCGGCAGACGTATTCGGGCGACTCGCCCGGATGGTTGTAGCAGCACGCCGCCGCGACGGAAGACGCAGCGACTCCTGCCTGTGTCGGGAGCGGAATCAAAAACGGTTCCTCGACGTGTTCGCCCGCGATGTCGTCGAAAAGCTGCCGGACGGTTGCCGCTTCCGAGACGTGCCCCGGCGCGTGTGTGCCCGACACCTCGTCGCCGGCGACGACGGCTGGCTCGCGCGGCACGATCTTCTCCTCGCCCGTGAAGACGCGGCGCAAAAGCGGCGCGCGGCCCGCCTCGATCCACTTCAAATTGCCTTTTCTGACCGCGTCCGCCCGCCCCACCAGACCCTCGCTGATCCATTCCTTCAGCGTCTCAAGGTCGGCCTGGTAGACTTCGCCCTGCGTCATCACCTGCCAGATTTCGCTCTCAGGTTTCATACTGCCATCCATCCTGTCGGAATCCGCTCTGTGCGTCTCGACGATTTTGTTCGTGACTCTGATAGCGATTTGCGACCAGCGTGCGACCCTCCTGTCAGAACCGCGTGGCCGCAAGCGGGCGGGTGTTGATGTCTGGCAGAACCGCCCGCTTGCGGCAAGCGGTACTGGCCGGGGATGCTTCGTTAAGAGGAGCCGCCGCGCCGTGTGTTGAGAAGTGGGCAAGTGCGCGGCAGTAGTCGTTGCGGGACAAACAAACGATCTCGCGTCCGCGTCGAACGCGACACTTCCATTTAAAGAGTTGGGACGGTTTTTGTCAACAATTGTGTTGAGGCGGACTGCGACGCGTGCGTTGCCGAACCGGCACGCGGAGGTTTCCGTCGCCGGGGTCTGTCGTGTATGCTCACGGCAGACCCATTAATTTCTGGACGACACGGGCGCGCGGAGGATTTTAGTTCCCTCCCCCGCGCTCTTGAATTTGCAGGCGATGGCGCTCAATCCAACAATCATGAAATTCGGCGGCACGTCCGTCGCCGACGCAGACGCTTTCCGGCGTGTCGCGGCCCTCGTGCGGAAACACGAAGGAGCGCGCCCGGTCGTCGTCGTCTCCGCGATGTGCCGCGTCACGGACGCGCTGCTCGCGTGCGTGCAGTCGGCTGCGGAAGGAAACGCGGAGGAAGCAGCGCGCTCGCTCGCAGAACATTTTGAACGTCACCTCAACGTCGCGCGCACGCTCTTGCAGCCCGACACTCTGCCGGTGCTCGAAGGATTGATTGAAGGCTCACGCGCGGAAGTGGCGCGGCTACTGTGTGAGGTCGCCGGCGAGACGCAGTCGCTCGCGCAGTTGCAGGATGAGATCGTCGCTTACGGCGAACGCCTCTCCGCCACGCTGCTGGCCGCCGTGCTCCGCGAACACAAAGTCGCCGCGCGCTACGTTGACGCGCGCCGCTGCGTCGTCACGGATGGCGAACACGGTCGAGCAACGCCCTTGAAGGACGAAACCGAGCGGCGCACGCGCGAAGAGGTCGAGCCGCTGCTCGAAGCGGGCGAGGTTCCTGTGCTCGGCGGCTTCATCGCCTCGACCGGCG
>JAIVJG010000193.1 GCA_020200155.1 Acidobacteriota bacterium
ATTAAATCCTGATTGATGAAACCGCGATGCAGCATTTCGTTGAGGCACATTCCCGTTCTCAAATCAACCGAGCCGACGGAGATGTCGAACGGGTCGTCTATGATCGCCAGATCGTCGAGCGAGTACGTCCGCAACGGAAACCGCAGGAACTCGTCGAACCCCTGCGGGCCGGGGTAGAGGCGACCGGGGAAGACGGCGGTGATCGGCGACGCGGGCATCTCCGACATCATTCCGCCCGCGCTGACGCACGACACAGCGATGGGGACGGAATTGTAAGAGCGGACGCCGAACTGGATCAGCACGCGACCCAGCAAGTGAGAGCGACCCGTCGCGCGCCCGCCCAGTTGCGAGGAATCGAGTGTGAAGGCGTCGCCGAAACTGCTGTTGTGCGAAAAGAGCGTGAACTCCTGAATCGTGTTGAATGGAATGTCCGGACATTGATCCAGCGCTGCGGGCGGCGCAGGCTCTCTGGTGCTCAGGTGGAGGTGCGGGTGCATGGTCGTGCCGTTTGAAGGGACGGTGGCGAACTGTCCCGAAGGGCCGACGAAGTTGAGCGGCCAGCGAAGGTTGTTGCCGAGCGGCACGAAGGTCGAGCCGTAGAAGGTGAAGTCCAGTTTGCCGTCGGCGCGCTGCTCGAAACGCGCCCAGGCCGAGCCGTACTGGCCGGGAAAACTGAGCGGCACGCGCGGGAACGTCGGGTTGACGCCCACCAGTGCGAAGAGCGCAGTGCTGCTGTAGCGCGCGTAGAACTTCAGGTCGGAGACATCCCCGGTCGCGAGGTTCAGCGTCCCCGAAGAGACCATGCCGGGCACTTCGTCAACGCGCGCCTGCTGAAACCACATCTTGAAGAACTGCGGCGTCGTCAGCACGGCGTCTTCGCCTGCGAAGCCGTCGAGGAACGAAACCTCGAAGCGCGTGACGTTGCCGGCGGGCGGCGTGAAGCGTATGCGTAGGTATCCGCTCAGGTGGCTGTCAACCAACGCCAGCCCGCCGAAGAGCCAACTGCTGCAACTGCCCCATTGAATGCCCTGCGGGTCGCGGCAGTTCACCGCGCCGATGCCGTCGCCGAAGTAGCTGGCCGCTTTGCTCAACGGCAGTACCTGTTCCAAACCTTCCGGCAGACGCAAGACTCCCGCCGACTCGCCCTGCGGCTGTCCCAACTCTTCCCAGCCCGAAGGCGACTGCTCGACCGCAGTCATCTCGCCGAGATCAGACCCGCCGAGGGCGAAGTCAGAAGTGTTCGTCGCAGCCGGCGACAGCGACAGAGGCATTGCGCTCGAAGGCCAGACAGGCCCGCCGGCCTGCTCGTAAGCGGCGACAGGGTCTGTCATGCTGACGCCTTGAACGTCTGCCTGCGGAAAGTCCGCGCCGTAGGTGAGATTCAAAAGATGAAGCAACTCGCTGGCGATGATCGCGTGGCCGGTCGCGCCGGGATAGTAGCCGTTCAGGGAATAGAAGCCGCCCAGATATTCAGCCGTCAATTGTCTCGTTCCGAGCGAAATGCCCTCATGTTTCACCTTGCGGAAGAGGCCGTCCAGATCGTAGACGAGCGCGCCGTGCTCCTGTGCCAGCGTGATGAGCGCGGCATTCAAGTCGCCGATGCGCCGTGAAATTTCCCGCGCGATTTCCGAATTGAGGATGCTGCCTTCGGGCAGAGAGTGAAACGACTTGCCGAAAAGTTGAAAGCTAATCTCGTTGAGTCCGTTGACGGTGACGAGGTCGTCGGCGCTCAGCCCGTAGACGTTGAGCAGGAAGGAAGGCTCGACCTTGATTATCTTCGCCGCCAGCGTGATGTCGGAAAAGTGCGCCGTGACGAACGGGTCTGGGATCGTCAGCGCCAGCACTTCGGAGCCGCACTGTCTGAGGGGCTGGAGGAGGCGCGCGTAGTCCGCGCGGAAGGAATCGAGCGACGGCAGCAAGTCCGGGTCGCCTTTGACGGCGGCCTCGATGGCTTCTTGGTAGCCCAGTTCTACGAACGTCAGTGTTGGGCGGCGCGCGAGCGCGCATTCAAGCTGGGTCGGGAGCGCGCCGTCCGTGCCGCGCGCGAGCGGGAGTATGCCGAGGATTAGATTGCACGCCGTCTGCTTCGCGCTCTCGCGATTAATGACCGGCTGCGACGGTCGGAGGTTGAGCGCGTCTGTGAGCCTGTAGCCCGGCACGGAAAAGTTCGAGACCGTGGGCGGCGGCACTTGATCGAACACCGTCGTCTGCAACGGCGACGGAATCAGCACAGGCATCTCTGCGAATCCGGCGGGGCTACAGATGCCGGGAGCCTGAATCAGAGGCTGCGGGAAAGGGGTCTGCATCTGCTCGGCCATCTGCGCCGGGAAGCTCTGCCGCTGCGTCTCCTCGCTGAGAGTGAAATCGCCCATCCCTGCGGCCAGTCCCTCGCCCAAGACGACAAACGCGGACGCATCCAGTCGTCCGGGATTGACTCTCGACGGCACGCGCGCCGCTCGCACAGTGCCGTGCGCCGGCGACGACGATGTGTTGGAGTTGGTCGGCTGCGACGACGGAGACTGCGCGCCGCCGCCGGGAGATGCCGAAGCGCCGGGAGCATTCGAGCCGCGCGGCGCGCCCGACATCATATCCACCACGCCCCTCTGGATTCTGTCTCCGGATTTGAACAAACTCTTCAGCGTGTCGCCCATCTGTTCTTCGGCGGCGTGCGTGACGGCGTCGAGTTCGGCAGCGGACTGCTGCTGCGTCGCGGCATCCGCACGCAGGCTGTTGCCGAGTTGTCTGGCTCCAAACAGCGACATCGCCCACGAGAAGCCGAACATTGATTTCATAAACTCACGCATAGAATTCCCTCCCGCGCGCCGGGCGTCTTTCTTCTCGACATCTTTCATTGAGTTCACCATCGTCCTCACTGCTGCCCGGCGAATCACCGCCCGAAAGAATCGCCGCGCCGGGGCGTCGCCGGACGGATGAGAGCCTCCGTTCATGCAGGGTTGAACGAGGCGTGGAATCCGAGTTGAACCGGATGATCCAGCCTGAGCAACGCCACGGGGCCGCTCGCCACGTCGAACGCGCGGAAGACTGCGAAGGCGTGCGCGTCGCGCGCGGCGTCGAAAATCTGGCAGATGACCGCGCCGCCGTTTTCGTCATAGGGGTCTGCGATGAAGATCGGCTCGCCGCAGAGATATTGGAGCGACGGCGTTTGATAGACGCCTTGGACGCGCGCGTCCTGCCAGTTGCCGTGGACGAGTTGATCGAAGAACTTGCGCCCGCGTCGCCCGGTGGCGGAGATGCCGAGCATCCAGAAGTCCGTGTAAGGCCGCGCCAGTTGCCACGGATTGACGGACGGGAAATCGGGTGCGAGCCGGTAGTCAATCTCGCAGACGCTGACCAATTCCTGACTCTCCACGTCTATCACGAAGCGCACCGGACGGCCTTCGCATACGTTCGTGAAGAGGTCGGGTATCGTCTGGTACTGGTCGTAGACGGGGCGGTCGAGTTCCAGCACGTCAACGTTCAGCAGCCCTTCGCGCTCGAAGCAGTTAATCAGGTGGAGGCAGTAGCGCCCGCCGACGGAGATGGTCGCCAACGCTTCGCCCGTCTCGCGCAAGGCGACGAGCAGGCGGCTGCCGCGCGACGGCTCCCAACTGAGCGCATCCATCAGCGTCCGGCCCTCGCGCACCATCGCTTCCATCCGCAGAATGTATGGACTCAGGTAAAAGACCGCGTAGCTCTGGCTCAGGCCAAAGTCGTGCACAGTGCATGCGTAACCGAGCCGCAGGCGTTTGCGGTAAATCAGTTCCGACTGTTGGCCGAAGCGGTAGAGGTTCAGGTACGGCTCGGCCTGAGAGAAGGAGACACCGAAGTTGAACATCTCGCCTGTCGCGCGGTCGAACTTCGGATGCGCGGCGAACGGACTGACTTCGTTGAGCGCGCCGCCGAAGTTGAACTCGCCGCGCGTCTCAAGCGTCAGCGGGTCGAGTTCGTAAGGCAGTCCCTGTTCGCCGAACGCGAGCAGAGAGCCGCGATACGGGAAGACGCTGACGTTGACGGGCGATTCGAGCGCGCTCCGCCGCTTCAACGCGTCGCCCTCGAAGGCCGTGCCGAAGGTGCGAAAGACCGGACG
Source organism: Acidobacteriota bacterium (assembly GCA_020200155.1). Lineage (GTDB taxonomy): Bacteria > Acidobacteriota > Blastocatellia > Pyrinomonadales > Pyrinomonadaceae > JAIVJG01. The sequence goes on from JAIVJG010000193.1 coordinate 4,088, forward strand.
ACCGGCTTCTTCCTCGGCGACGAGCTTCGCGCTCCTGACGAAGCGGCTGGTGAAGTGTGCGCGCCCGCCTTCGAACCTGAGCGCGCAAATCATCCCGTCGCCGTCGAGCCAGTGGCGATAGCGCATCTCGCCGCGCGCGAAACGCGCAGGGCCGTTCAGGTAGTAACTGCCGCGCACGAAAGACGGAATCTCGCCTTCGACGCGGGAGATGCAGTAGGACTCCTCCGGCGGCACTTCGGCGAAAGCTCTCTCGATGCGCGGCGCGTAATCGTTCACACGGAGCCTCCCTGTTCGGCCAGCGCCGCCACTTCTTCGACGAGCGGCACGGACGGCACAGAGGCTTTCCGTCCCGTGTGAAAGCGCCGGAGCACCGTCGGGTCGAACGCCCACTCGTATTTCTCCTCCGCGCCCGCGTAAGCGGCGTAACACTCGCGCATCTCGCCTTCATCGAAGCGGAAGTCTTCAAGGTCGAGGCTCTCGATGAACGCGCGATTGGTGAGCACGTCCTCGTCCGCGAGCACGACCGAGTGGACGTGCGCGATGATGAAGCGCGCCAACTCTCGCAGGTTGCCGAGTTGCTCTTCGAGCACTTGCCTCGCCTCTTCGACCGGCACGCCGACGCGGTAGAAAGTGCTCTCCGCCGCGCGCAACGCGCCGATTTCCATGAAGTCGTTGAAGACGGGCTGGCGCGTCGGCTCGCAGTTTTCTTTCTTCCAGTGGTAGAAGCCGCTGATGAATGATTGCAGGTGCTTGTTGATGGGGCCGAGGCGCGCGAATTTGCTGACGAACGAGAGCAGGAAGCGACGGTCGGTGAAGAGGTCGTTGATGAACGGGAAGACGTAGAAAGCGAAGTAGACCGTCAGCTCCCATGAGTATTTCAGCGTCATCGCTTCCTGATCGCCGAGCGCGTCGTAGCTGACGGCGAAGCTCGGCACGTAAGCCTCGTAGAAAGATTGCATCAACTGTTCGTAGAGCCGCGCTTTGCCGGCGAGTTCGTTCGCGTCGTCGGTCAGGATGGCGTCCGTAATCAGAGTGTTGTAGAGGGAGATGAGATCGCCGCCCGGACTGTAGAGCGGATCGGTGAAGCGTCCGGCCTCGCCCGCCAGCGCCCAGCGTGAGGCGCTGATCGTCTGCGTGCAGTCGTGCGAGAAATCTTTGAGCGCGCTATGGCAGAGAACCTTTCTGAAAGGCAGGTCGCGCGCGAAGAGCGGGAACTCCCTGCACACCCACTCGATGAGTTGCGGCAACGAGGCGATCTCGTCGCGGTCAATCAGCCTGCTGTCGTAGACCAGCCCCAGGCTCGTCTTGCCTTGCAGCGGAATCACCCAGAACCAGAAGCCTTCGCCGCAGAAGTGGTTCGTCGCCAGCCAGAACGGCAGGTGGCCGATGGCCGCGCGCTCAGGTTTCAGGCGAAGCTCTTTCGGCGAAAGATCGGTCAGCTTTTCTATGTTGAGCAGACCCTCGACCCAGAAGAAGTGTGCGCCGTGATGGATGGAATTCTGCCGGGCGAGTCCCAACTTGCGCTCCAGAAATTTTCCGCGCCCCGAAGTGTCCACCACCCAGACGGCGGCCGCGGAAATTTCCTCGCCCCTGAACTTGTAGCTCAGCGAATGCGGCCCTTCGTCCGAGAGCGAGACTTGCAGGCCGCTCGTGCCCGCGTGGAAAGTGAAGTTCGGGTGCTCAAGATTGAGCCTGAGCATCTCGCCCTCAAGCTTGTTGCGGTCGAGCTGGTATGTGGCGATGTTCGAGAGCGTGCGGATGTAAGACTGGCTGTAGTCTTCAAAGCAGCGATTCTCCTTCCCGGCGGACTTCCAGTAGAAGCGCAGGTTGTATTTCAGGAAGTGCTCGCGCAGCAGGTGCTCTTCGAGGTCTAAGACTTTCGAGAAGTAGTAGGCGCTCAACTGCACCGTCGCCTCGCCGACCTTCTGCATCGCCATCGGGATTTCGGCGCGCTTCTCAACCAGCAGAATCCTCTTCTCCGAGTTGAGCAGGAGTTGCCGCGCCAGCGAAAGCCCGGCCAGCCCCGCGCCGATAATCACAACATCGTAATCATCCACCGTTCGCATGCTCGTTTTGCCTTGGTCATTCATCATTCGCCGCGCCCGCCGCATTGAAACTCAGTCGGGGATCACGCAACGGTTGGCCTTGCAGTCGTGATAGATCGTGTCCTCGAAGCCCTGCTCGATGAGCGCCTCGACTCGTTCGCGTCTAAAGTCCAGCATCCCGATCACTCCACCCAGCGTGTCCTGCGGCCTGTAGAGATGAATCGTGATTTTTTTATACTCAGAAGGGTGCTCTACTCGCGAGAGCCTCTCCGCGACTGCTATGAAGTGCCGCACGTCTCGTGCATTGACGGGGCCGCCGCTCAAGGCTTGCTCATAGACTTTGAGTCCACGATTGACGCGGCGGGCCACCTCGATGTCCCTGTTCATCGTGGCGGCGAAGCTGACGACCAGGAATCTGCCGAAAGTATCCAGCGTGTTCCGAACTGGCAGGATGGGAATGAATTTCACGTCGGGATCGAGATAGATGACGTGGAGCACGTCGGCCCCTGCGTCTATTGCCAGATTCAGAGGGGTGTTCATCACGACGCCGCCGTCGGCGAAGTAATCGTCGTCGATTTTGACCTGCGGGAAGATGCCCGGCAGGGAGGTCGAAGCCAGAATAGCCTGCGGGCCGATGTCGTCGGTCAAATCTGTTCTTTCAAACACCTTCAGATCGCCGGTGCTCCAGTTGGTCGTGGCGATCCGCAACGCTTTGTCTGAGCGTCGAATCTTCCCGAAGTCAATCGTTTCTCTGATTAAACGCTGTTCGGGTTCGTTGGAAATGACCGTGCTGAGGTCGAACAGTTTGAGAATGCGCGTTTCCACATCTCTCGGCGAGAGGAGGAAGGTGAGACCTCTCCTGTACCAGTCCGCAGCGAAGTAGCTCAGGTCTTCGGCAAACTGCATGGTGTTTTCGACCGGATGCCGGAGCGCGTAATTGGGACTGAGAAACTGGAGCGGGTCGAGACGAAACCGCATCACGAAATTATGGCCCGTACTATCCTCGCGCGGAATCACTTCGAGCCAGATGTACCGGAGATGCTCAATCGCCGTCGCCGGGCCGACGGTCGTCAGGTCGGAGACGAGCAGGGCGGCGTTGTAAGCGCCGATGGAGGTGCCGGCGAAAACGTCCGGCTCAAGCGGCGCATACTCTGTGGCCGGGGATTCGCCGCAGAGCAGGGCGTGGAGCACGCCGACTTCGTAAGCGCCGTTAGCGCCTCCGCCGGACAGGATTAATCCATGCTTGCGTCCCCTTGCATCTTTCACGCGTGCCACCCCCAGATGACTCGTTTTGGCAGAGTGGAGGGGTCGAGCCAGGTGCGTGTATGCCTCCAGGTCGTCAGCGTGCCGGTAATCATTTCGTAGTGCTGCACGAAGTGGCGAATCAACATTTCTTTTTCGAGCGTCTCCATCGAGATGCACAGGCGCTCGGTGGAGAGACCGGCGCTGACGGCGCTGGCGAGTGAGATGTAAGCGGTCACGGGATCGAAACTGCCGAGTCGCGGAGACAGTTGCTCCATCACGCCTTTGACGGGCGACAGTAGACGTGAAGCCAGGCCGAACGACATCAAGTCTGCGAGCTTGAAGCTCCAGCCGACGGGGTCTATCTCAACGTCGAGCACCTGCTCAGGCCGGTTGACGACGAGAGTCAGGCGTGCGCGGCTCTGGCCGTTCTCGTCGAGACTGAAGTTGATGAGCTGAAAGCCCGTCTTGAAAATTCCCGAACTGCCCGCGAACAATGTGTTCTCCACGCCGCGCTTGAGGAACGCGTAGCCGTAGCCGTAGCGGCCCGCCAGGCCGGGCGTCGGGTTCTCTTCGTGCGTGATGAAGTCGCGGCTCATCACGAGGTAGATTTCTTCCTCGTGCGGGAAGTGGATCGTCATGGAGTTCGAGCCGAAGGGGCTGAAGGTCAGGTTGAAATTAAAGACACTCACCTTGACGACAATCCACTCGTACTTTTCACCGATCTCGCGCAGATCAACGACGGCGTATTCTTCACGCTGGGCGAACTTGCCGACCACTCCTGAGTCGCGCAGCTTGTAGTATAACTGCGAATACCCGAAGCCCACTTCCGTCTGTTCGCTCTCCGGGCACCAACTGAGCGGTTGCAGCATGGAACCCACGTCGCCGTGCCTGGTCTGGCCGGGTTCGACGAAGGCTGCGGGCCGACGGTAGCTGCTGACGCGCATGAAATAGTGCAGGATGAATTCGCGGAACTCGGCCCATAAGTTTTCGTCGAATGCGCTCTTCGGCTGGTCGTACTCCACGCCGCCGACCGTACCCATCACGCGGAGAGTCCGATCCGCGAGCGGAACCTCGTCGAAGAATCCGAAGCAGGTCTCCCGTGGGTTGTACTGGCGGATCAAGTCGAAGCGGTCGTCGTAGCTGTTGGCCGCGTCGGTCTGTTCCCACCAACGCTTGAGAGCCACGCTGTCGGCGAGCGCCTTGTCCACCCCTTCGAGCAGGGCGAGGTCTTCGGCGGTCAGTTCCACCGGGCATGGTTGGGTCAATTGATTGTTGAGCGCCGGATCAATCGTCATTCGCCTTGCTCTCCGTCACTTCGGACAAGTTCGCGCGCAAGCTCACTTCAGGCCCGCCGTGCGACTACGTTAAGAGTTCCTTCCCGTGATGACCCACGCGGGCAGAGTGGATTTGTCGAGCCAGTCGGGGACTTGCCGCCACGTCAGCAGGGAGCCGACGAGCATCTGGTAATGCTGCTGAAAGTGCTGGACTAAAAAATCTCGTTCGAGCTGTTCGAGCGAGATGCAGAGGTCTCTCGCCGCCAGCCCGCCCGTCAACTGGTTGGCGAAAGAGACGTATGTGCCGAGCGGGTCGAAGCTGCCGAGGCTGAGCGGAATTCGTTCGAGCGCGTTTTTAATCGGCGTGAGCAGGGAGGACGAAAGCCCCAGCGACAACAAGTCCGCGAGCCGGTAGCCTAAATCAAACGGATTGAGTTCGACGTTCATCATGCGGACGGGGCGATTGGCGACGAAGATCAGGCGGGAACGAATCTGGCCGCTTTCGAGAACCTGAAAGTTAATCAACTCGACGGCGGCGTCGAACTCCCCCGGCCCGTAAGCGAACAGCCCCTGCTCCGCGTTCCTGACGAAGGCGTAGCCGAACCCGTAACTGCCGCGCACGCCCGGCGCGCTGTTCTCTTCGTCGAGGATGAAGTCGCGGCTGACGGCCAGATAGGAATCCTCTGCGAGCGGCACGACGACCGTTGCCGCGTCCGAGCCGAGCAGCTTGAACGAGACGTTGAACTGTAGTATCTGCACCTTGAGCACGATCCATTCGTACTTCTCGCCGATTTCGCGCAAGTCCACGATCCGCGATTGCTGCTCTTCGGGAAACTTCCCCGTCACACCGGAGCCGCGCAGTTTGTAATACTGCTGCGAGAAGCCGAAGCCCGTGCGCGTGTCCCTCTCTTCGGGACACCAACTGAGCCGGCGCAGGTATCTCGTGTAAGGAGGATGCCGCTCGTTGACGACGAAAGCTTCGGGCGGCTGGTAAGCCGCGACGCGCATGAAGTAATGCATGACGTACTCGCGAAACTCGTCCTGCACGCTGCGCCCCCCGGCATGCTTCGGCTGATCGTAGAGCGCCTCGTCAACCGAACCCATCACAGGCATGACGCGCCCGTCGAGCGCGACTTCATCGAGAAAGGCGTAGCTGGAGTTCGACGGGTTGAACTCGCGGATCAGTTCGTAGCGCTCGGCGTAACTGTTGGAGGCGTCGGCCTGCGCCTGCCAACGCTTGAGCGCGCGGCCATCGGCGATGGTCTGCTCGACGCGCCCGACGACGGCGCGATCCTGCTCGTTCAGCGCAAGGACGCTCGGCTGCGCTATCGGGTCAACGATACTCTGGCCGTAACTCAATTGAACTCCTTCATCCAATCCTTCTCTCGTCGCCCGGCGCTGTCCGGCTATCGTCTGCGCGAACGTCCCGCGCGGGACGGGTTGGGGCGTCATTCTCAAGATCGCAGCGGCTGCCCTGCGGGCGGCTGAGGTTGTGAACCACCCGGCTAATCATTCCATCAATTCTCTGCGTCCCTTCTACATCCCGGCCCAGCAGTTCCATGCTTGAAATGAAAGCACTTAGAGGGCGCAGCATCATCTGCTCGAAAAATCGTCTCATCCGGCTCGTCTCGTCGCCTCCGTTCAGCCCTGTATAAAATGGTCTGCCGCTTCTCCGTCAGGGCGCGAAAGGTTCTCCGCCGACGCCGCATGCTTCGCGGCTACACGCCTGCGAACGCGTCTGCGGCGCGTGCCTCGCCCGCCACTCTCTCGACCAGAGAGAGCAAGGATTGATAACGAAACACTTCCCCGACGCAGCCGCTTGCCTTCAACACGCCGTAATAACGATTCAGCGCGTCCTCGCAAGGCCGTCTCACAAGCCTCTTCCACAATTCAGGCAGTGCCGGGAAGGAAGCATCGGGCTGGTGCCGGCAAAACGCGGAGACGGCCTCGTCGCCTTCCGTCGAGTCTCGCCAGATGATGACCGCCGAACTCACGCCGTTGGCGAAAGCGGCCTCCGATGACGACCAATCGTTACGCTGCCGCAAGAGAGTTTCAATAACTTCTGGATGCCGTAGGTTGACGAGCGTCATCGCCCAGACGACGCCGGCCAGCGCGTTGCGGCATCCGAGTTCGTGCGGTGGTTCTCGCTGCGCCATCTCCAGTGCCTGTCGGGACGCGATGCCGAAGGGAAGAAAATTCGTCGGAGCAAAATAGATGGCGCGGCCCACGCCGTGCCAGAAAAACTCCGGCAGGTTCTCGCCCATCTCCCACAACTGCCGGTCAACGAGTTGAATCAGGTGCGGGTAAAGATTGCGCGTTGCGAGTCCCAGCGCCTCGTAAGCCGCGCCGACGTATCCGTCGCTCGAATTATCCCGGCAGAGCGCGACGTACTGTTGAAGCGCTTCCCGGACTTCGCCGTCCGTGCTTCGCGGATTGATCGTCGCGAGGAGACGGTTCGCCAACGACAGACCCATCCCGGCGTGCAGCGCGGCCAGATTTCTCGCGGGCACGCCGCCGGCATTTCCCTCGCGCAAAAGTTTTTGCGGAAGACCTTTCGTCTCCCAATAAGTTTCCGCGTAGTAATGCCCCACGCCTTCCGTCGCCCACACGCTGAGATAAGATTCGAGAGCGGCGGCCCGCCTCACCAACTCGCTCAAAGGAAGGTTGGCCCCCGCCGGAAGCCGCAGCGCCGAATCAACATTCTCGAACAGGCTGAAGACCTGCAACTTATTCTGAAACTCCTGCAAGGCGGCGCGGCTCTCGCGGCCCGTCATCACCAGACGAAGTGCCCCGGCAGACTGCTGCAACACCTCGAAGCTCATCTTCGTCAGGCCGCGCGGGGTGAGCGCATCGGGCGTCAGGAGGCCAGACATCAAATCGACCGCTCCCCTCTGAAGGCGGTCGCCGGCACGGAAGACTCTCCCCAGCGTCTCCCCCAACTGCCCTTCCGTCGCCCCCGCGACGGACTCGAAAGCAGTCGTGGCCTGGCTCAAGCCTTCGCGCACAACGACATTTTCAAGTTGCTTGACCCCAAACAGGGACAACGCCCAAGTGAAGCGATTTACTGACTTGACGAACTCGTCCATAAGGAATCTTTCGCCAGTTTCCCCGCGAGCTTGCACGCCTGAGACAGACCACGACCGCGCGGGCGCAGCGGCGACCGAAAGTCTCTTTTTTGGTTGAGTTGAATCGGCCATTAGTATTAGATCGGCGATTTAATGAATGCATCCGCGAGTGAGCTTTCCTGGGCTATATACTTTCTCAAACCCCTGCACACTAAAATTCATCGGTAACATCGCAAAACCTGCTATGCGGATTGCCTGTTCACGGCACATATTGGCTCGCTATGCAGTGGCGTAAGACTTACGACGCCGGTCTCCCAAGATTTTCAAAGCTGAAGAGATGGTCAGGCTGATTTACAACCCGCTCGATCAGCTTTACCTCAACGGCACGACCTTTAACACGTGCACGGCGTTGAGTTCGAAGCTTATCGCTTCTAACGTCTGCGGCGGGGCCGGAAAGTGTGCGGAACCCATTGAAGTCGCTTGACCCCGAACACGCTCATAAGCACGATCTTGGCCGAAGTTCCACCTAGATTTGGTGGGATTGAGCTGCGGGTTCCAACCCTCTTCACCGGGCTTGAACGGCCTGTCAAAGGGCAGAAGCGGGAGGTCGGGATAGCTGACAAGGTCTTGGGGCGTGAAGACCTTGGCCGCCCACACGCCTTCAAACTCCCCATCAAGCGCCCTGTCCACGCCCGCCAACTGGCCGTGGACAATAAAGTATGCCCGGCCATCAATCCCGTGACGCACAGTACCAGTGCCCAGGCTTTGACAGACAATCGTCTCTTCTTCATAGCCACCAGACGCGCGCCTGTCTGAACCACCGCTTTCAAATCTGACTGGAGATGGCGAAGCCGAATCGTAGGGAAGAGTTTGAACATCCGGCGTGGCGCTGAACATTGTGTCTACCGTCCACCGCTGCAAAGTATCTCCAGCTTTGAAAATGGTTCTGGTAGGACAATCCAATTCCGAATGAACCGCGTCTGTCACGGAGTTGAGAGCCTTGCTTACTGAACCGGGCTGGCGTAGCAGATTACCCATCTGCTGTATTCCGAACAAAGGCATGGCCCAGGAAAAGCTGATCATTGACTTCATCAGGTTACGCATCTTACGACTCCTTATTCTTCCTGTAATTACAACTCGGCATATTCAGCGCCCGCACCATGCTTGTAACCATCGGGTCAAACCCCATGTCAGATAGCGCTGATGGCGGCTGCCCATCTGTGTCAATGCTTCGGGTGAAGGTCGCCATGGAGATTTCTAGCCTTGTGCAGCAGCAACTCTCAACCGAGTTTGAAAGTCTCGCTCACAATCTTCCTCTCACCGTCTGCTTTTGCCTGGCAGATCGTCCTTCCGAGTCCCTAAATCTTCTTGAACCACTCAGCGAAAGCCTGTAAGAACTCATTGACGTTGCTATCCTGAAAAAAGTGGACTCCACTCCCGATCCTGACAATCGTCAGGTTCCTGAAGTTTTGCCTCAACCATTCGACATGCTCTTGGCCGAGCGTAGCTCCAGACGAAGACCAGATAAGAAGCTTCGGCAAGTTCGAACGCGTCATGGCCGCAGAGTATTTGCCAACTGTCACTGTCATGTCGGCAGGATCACCGGCGATTGGTATCTCTTTCACGAAACGCCAGATCGGGATTCTCCACTCCGGCTTCTTGAAGGGCTTGCGGTACTCATCCATCTCAGCTTCTGGCAATGGAATGGCGAGCAAATTAGGCAGAAGCTGCGTGATAAATACGTTTTCCTCTACATTGAGCTTCCAGCCCGGGCCTCCTTTGCCACCCTGTCGCATGGCTCGGAAGAGGTCGCGCGATTTGTCGTCAGCATCAGTCTTCGGGAACTCGGCCCAGGTGTTGAACGGCTTGATGATCGCCTCGTAGAACATGATGCCGCGCACATTGTCCTCGTGGCGCGCCGCGTAATCAAAGCCCAGCGCCGAGCCCCAGTCTTGGATGATCAGAGTTATGTTCTTGAGACCCATCTTCTCGATGAACTTTTCAAGGAACGTCGCGTGTTGGAAAAAGGAGTACTCAATGTGAGGTTTGTCCGATTTGCCGAAGCCCATGTGATCAATCGCGATGGCACGTCCGTACTTAGCCAGAGCAGGCATTACCTTCCGCCATGAATAACCAGATGAGGGATTACCGTGCAGCAGAAGAATCGCGTTACCGCTTCCCTGCTCCTCGTAATGCATCTTGTGACCGAAGAGTTCGATGAACGGCATGGTTATCTCCTATCCTTAGAAAGCGCTCGTCGAGTCCGTTCCAGTAGCTACATCTCTCATCTGAGTGTAGCCCGAAGCATCAGCCGCGTCCGAGAGCGACGCGAGAGATACAGCTTGTGTGCCACGCCATTGCCAACAAAGCGCCGCGCCGACAATTGTTAAGAGGCGACGTGTCTTTCCCGGCTCGCTGCAGCACGATAGCTCCCGCCATGCGAGCGGAGATTTCTCTTTTCGCACGAGAGGACATTCAGGTCGTCACGACTCATCCGCGATCTAGGCTTGATGAGTGCCGGTTTTAGTAGTGGCACTTGGTCCCGAGTGCGTCGGTGTTGGCGTGTGTTTCGCCTTGAGCACGTCGCGAATCTCTCTCAGGACTGTGACCTCGTCGCGGTCATAGTTGGCGTCTTCTCGCACATAGCGGTCGAGGACTTCGAAATAGACGCGCAGGTACTTCTTATCGTCCTCGTCCAGCCTGTGTATCTTTCCGTCTGCGGAACCCTTCGGATAATTATTCTCTGCCCAGTTATGCGGGACATCTTCTCTATCCAGGCGCTGAATGAATTCAGCTATCTTCCAGGCGGTGAACGCCTCCCCTGTGATGTTGTCAGGAACCAACTCCTCACGCTCAGGGAAGGCCACTTCGTAGTCGCGCTTGACGAAAAGGATTTTGTAACGGACGAGTTTCAGCATGTCGTCGCTCAGATTTTTGTCAGACATTTTGTTGTTCTCCTTAGGAACTGTCTCGGCGGCTTTTCCGACGCCGCCTTTGGAAGTTTCTGGTTGAGTAATAAGGCTGTTCCAGTTGCCCGGCGAGGTGCCGGGCGGCTGTATGCCTCCGCTGTCTGCTGCTTGATTCGTGAGATTGCTCGTTGGAACGTCGGGGCGAGGTTGGGCAGTTTCGCCCGCTACCACGCCCATGCCTTCATCGGCCACGCGCTCCATCCCGCGCATCGTCCTGACGAACATCTCCAGACTGTAGACGAAGACCGTGAAGGGCAGCATCATCATCTGGCCGAACAACTGCATCACGTTTGACGCTCCGTCCGCGCCGCGCGCTCCCTTGTTTCGTTCATCCGATCTCTCAAAACGTTTGCTCATATAGATTCCCCTCCGAAAGCGTCCGGCGTATCGTTCCGGTTCTTTACCTGATACGGTTCGCGGCGCGCAGCAGCAGCGCCCCGACGAAGATGAAGACGACAGTATTGATTCTTTCAGCCCACGGTTCGGCGAGCATGGAGGCTGTCAGACGTGGCAACAACAGGGCGACGGATGCCAGCACGAGCAGCCAAGCGTTCAGGACAGCGGAAGAATTTTTCTGCCGACGGTGTTCGGCTGCTTCCGGGACGTGTAGTTTCACACGCGGGCTGTCTTCGGACACAAGCGTTAATGCTTCGTCGAGCCGCCGGGGCATCTCCAACATCAACGCGGCGTAGCGGTCGAACTGATCGCCGAACCGCGAGGGGTTCAGCATCTCGCGCCAACGGGAGATGCTCACGAGCAGGCGCGCGTCCTGCAAACCTTCCGCCAGCGAGTCGCCGTCCGGTGCGAGGCGCTGCGCGGCGTCGGTAATCAGGAATAGCCCTCTGTAAAAAGATGCTAGGTGCTGCTGTGACAGGTAGCCGCACTCGGTTGCCAGCCGCCAGTGCACGAACAGGTGCTCGGCGAGGTAGTGCTCGTCTCCTTCGCCGCCGCTCTGCCACTGGCTGTCACGGAAGGGCACGACCTGTCTGAAACCATGTCGCAGCCTCTCTTCATCGGGCAGTCGCCCCGCCGCTCTCAGTTCTTTGAGCAGGCTTGAGTATGCGCGGTCTGGATTTTCAAGTGAGACGGCGATCAGGTAGTCCCACAGGTTCGTCTGCGGTTCGGCGGGCAGCGTGGCGAAAAATCCGCCCGTGAAAGCGATCTGCCTGTCCGGCAGGATCGTGATGTTCTCCGGGAGCGGCTCGACTGGAAAGGCACGCCCCAGCAGCGCCTGTCTCAGCCACACGGAACAGAGCAGGCGCGCGAGGCCCGTCCGGTTCAAGCCTGCGGGAAAGTCGTGCGGCGCGGCATTCGCGTCTTCCTCCCGGCCTTCGCCGAAAGAGCGTGCCGCTTCCTCAAGGCTGACGCCTGAGAGTCGCTCGATGGTCAGCACTCTCGGCGCGCACAGTTCTCGATGCACAGCCGGCACGCGAAGGTTCTCGAAGTCCGCTGCGTCCTGCGCGAGCGTGGCGAACGCTTTGGCCTCGTTCGTCAAGTCCAACTGTTGCGGCAGGATGACGGCAAAGTCCGCGACCGCGTTCCTGAAGCTTAAGCCGCTCACTTCCTCCGCGAACGCGGCTTCGAGCAAGTAGAGCAGGTGCAGGTCGCGGAGCGCGTCCCACTCGGCTTCCGGGCGAATGATTTTGACCGAGACGGGCGAGCCGTCGTG
>JAIVJG010000276.1 GCA_020200155.1 Acidobacteriota bacterium
TCATCATGCGTGCGCTCGCCAAAGACCCGCCCGCGCGACAGGCAGATGCCGCCGCGTTCGCGCGCGAGATTCAGGCGGCGGTCGAGGGCGGGAAAGCGGCGACGGGCGCAAGCCGGGAAACTAGCGCCGCGAAGGCGACGGACACATTTAAGCCGCCAATTGACGAACAGACGCTCGCATCCACGCCTTCGTTCCCGGCGGTCTTGCAGCCTGTGGCCGTGACTCCCGTCCCCGCATCGCAGCCACACGCAGCGTCGTCGCCGCCGCCTGTGGTCAATCCCTTACCCTCCAACTCTGCCCGGTTCGCCGCACCGCCCCACGTCGCCGTCGCGCGCACGCGGAGGTCTCGCGCGCCGCTCGTCGTCGGCCTGCTCGCGCTCTTCATGTTCGTCGTCGCGGGGCTTGGGCTGGCGACTTTTCTTTTCTTCCGTTCAATCGGAAATGAGCGGAGGGCGGGCGGCAACACGAATCAAAACAACGCGCGCAACTTCAACGCTTCGCTGAGTCAGGGCAACAGCAACGGCTCGACGAAGGGCAGCGACGCGCCGGTCTCAGCCGCGATGCAGCGCGCCGAAGATAAACTCCTGTCGAACACGCTGCTGAACACGGACGATCTCGCGCCGCTCACGCCGATAGAGTTGCGGCTCCTGAGCAACGCCGTCTTCGCGCGCTACGGTCGCGCCTTCGAGAACGTCAACGTCAGGCGATACTTCCAGAGTCGTCCCTGGTACAGAGAGCGCGCGGATTTCAGCGAGGGCCAACTCACGGACGCCGACCGCGCCAACGCGGAGATGATTAAGGCGTTCGAGAATGGAAGACCGGGCGGGCAGCAGGACGACTCCGCCGTCCGCAAAGGTGTCCGCGAGGCGCTCGACGGCTGGGCCGACGCGACACGCGACCGAGACCTCGACGCGCACATGAGCTTCTACGCCGACACGCTCCAAACTTACTACCTGAAGCCGAACGTCAGCGCCACGCAGGTTCGCGCCGAGCGTGCGCGTGCCTTCGAGCGCTACGACGACATGGACGTGAAGCTCGAACACGTAGAGATCAAGCCGGACGCTTCGGGAACGCGCGCGACCGTCACGCTGGATAAGACGTGGGAATTCAACGCCGACGACAAACGCTCGACCGGCTCCGTCAGGCAGATGCTCTGGCTGGCAAAGGTCGGGGATCGCTGGCTCATCACCGGCGAAAAGGATTTAGAGGTGCACTACACCAGAAGCGAGCAGACTCCTTGAGGAAGGGATGAGCGATGAAGACAGACAGACTGCTTTTCTTCATCCTTCATCTGTATAAAGTCCGGGCTTGACCTTACAGACAGTGGATTGCCGTTAATACCTATCCGACAGCAAGACCGTCATAAGTCAGAAACTTAATGGGGTCGGTTTATCTCGCTCGCGGGAAGAGAAAAATACTGTAATTCCACACTTGAACCTTTTTGTGGAATTATACCGTGTCTCAAAATAAGGATTGAGTTTGGCTGCGGAAAGCGGTATAAGTCGCCTGTAAGGGTGATTACACCACCCGCAGCGGTAATTCACCCCTATATGAGTGAATAGGCTGCGGTCGGACTAAAATGTAAATGCCGCTGGTAGCGGCCTAATTGTAGTTCGGCGGCTTCGCATGCACCGCGACCAGATGCCGCCTCGCGCGGCGAATTGCAGGCCTTGAAGGAGAGATGGGTATGAACACCATGCTGCGAACCTACGGCTCGATGGTCCTTACCGTGCTCACCCTGATGTTGGCATCGTGCAGTCGAAGTCAAGGCCCGCCAACCGTCGGCGAGCTCAAGGAATTCGGCGCGGTCTATGACAAGGGCAACGACGGCAAGCGCGTCGCAGTCGAGGGCTACCTCGCGCCTCCCAGTTCGTTCAAAAAAGGCGAGATCAGCGTGATGTTGCGCCTCTACCAAAGTGCGGACTTCACGGGAAAGCCAATCGGGGTGCAGATGCCGATCGGCGGACAGGCAAATCAAATGGAGATGCCGCCGAAGAAATATAGCGAGAAGGATCTGAAGGTACACCTTGCAGATGGGCAGGTGGTCGGCACAGGCACGAAGATGCGCGTGTCGGGCACGGTGTATTTTCCGATTGTGGATCAGGACTTCACGTGTGGCCTCGCGAATCCGCTCGTCGAGCGGGCGAAGTAGGCTTGGCGGTCGTGTTCCCTGGACGGACGCCGCCCAACTAGCGGTTGCACCGGAGCCGGCGCAGCGGAGGCGTGACTCGTCATCGAGTGCCATCGCACCGGCCCGGTGAACCTGATCGTTAGACCGCCTTCTCTTTACGACCGGGACAATGCTCATGGCATTCTTCTGGTCGAATCCAGAACCAGCCCTGTTCGTGCCAGCTTTCGTGCAATTCCCTTCGACGTTCAGCGCACGGCTCAGGCGCATCTTGGCACTCAGCGCAATGCGCTTGGTAAAGATCGTCGCTCCGCGTTTCGGCAACGTCCGGCGGTCTAACTACGGAATGAACCGGACTCGCCTCTAGCTTGTCACTCATAATCAATCTCCTTTGCTCGCCGGTTATCCCGGCGTTAGACCCACCTTTTTCTAATTCCATGAAATAACTCTTTTGTGGCATTGAATTTGTCAGAAACAAAAATTTGTGCGGATTTTCTGCGCTCTACAGGGTGGTAGATTTTTACTGTATTGTTGAATGAAAACAGACAATTAAAACTCGTAGTTATGAGGTGTCTGATAGTAGATTTTTGCAAGGTCAAGTCCTGACTTTTACGCCCCATCCTTTTTACGACAGGTGTTCCAGCCTGTGCCGCGCTTTGACGATCTGGCGGTTGATGCGCTCGGCCATGGCTTTGAGCATGTCGCGACCGTAGCGCGTTTCCTCTTCCGCTGCAAGCTTGAGCCTGTGCATGCCGTCCTGCCTGATTCGTTTGAGGCCGAACTCGATGGTGCGAAGTTCTTCCTTGAGATTGATGAGACGGCTGGCGAGGTCTTCCGGTTCGTCGGAGGCGTGCGCGGTGGCGCAGAATGATTGCAGCCCCTCGTCGCCGAGGAGCGTGCTCAGACTCTCCACGTCGCCCTCGCGGTAAGCGCGGCTCGCTTCGGCCATGACGGTGTGGCGGCGTCTGGCTTCCTTTTCGTTCGTCGCGTGATCGGGGTGAAATAGTCTCGCGACCGACCAGAACAGTTTACGCAAACTCGTCTTGCCCGACGACGGCGACTGTCGCAGCCCTTCGTCGCCGTCGTCGGCTTCTTCAGCTTCCGTCTCACCCGCGTCTTCGACGCCGAGCCGGCGCGCTTCCGCTTCCCTGATGGCGCACTCGACCTCTGCCAGTTCGGCCATGCGGCTGCCGACGACCTGCGTGTAACGCGCCTTGAACTCGCGCATCTCATCCTGTAGCGCGGTCAGCTCGCCACGCCGCTCGTCGAGCAGCGCGTCGAGACGTGCGACTTCGCTCGCCAGATCGGGCGGCGCATTCCTGTCTGCTGATTCTTGAAGGCTAAGGCTCTGCATAAACTTTAAGGCGGGCAGTTTAGCAGCAAGCGTCGGGAATGTCTCACGAGTGTGTTTTGTTCGTACTGTTCAAGCCTTCAGTCGCACGCGCCACAACTCGAAGCGTTCCATGTCGAAGCCTTTGAGTTCCGCCTCGATTGGCTCGGCGGCGAGATTGCCGGAGGGGTCTGGGAGCATCTCTGCGACCTGCGGGTCCTGGCGCACCTCGGACGAGATGACGCAGTCGCGCCCGTTCGAGAGCGGTTCGAGGCGCGCGGCGATGTTGACGTTCGAGCCGAAATAGTCGAGCCGCCC